>JBBSUW010000022.1:0-30074 GCA_038234025.1 Flavobacteriales bacterium | reverse complement strand
TGTACGGATTGTCAAGAAAAAACATGATTATGCTGACAATAAGCAGTGCCGCGAAACTAATGACGTAGAATTTCCTCCACTTGAATTTATTGTTCATATTGAATGACTGTGATGAATTTACCGATGATGGATCGTAAATATACGAAAGTGAAGCCATTTTCCTACCATAAATTTAAGTTGAAAATTCTTTTAAATCACTCCTCTCGAAACTCCAGAATATCGCCGGGCTGGCAGTCGAGCACCTTGCAAATGGCCTCGAGCGTGCTGAACCGAACTGCTTTTGCCTTGCCCGTCTTCAGTATCGACAGATTGGAAAGCGTGACGCGAACGCGTTCTGATAGTTCGTTGAGCGACATTTTTCGCTTGGCCATCATCACATCAAGGTTAACTATAATTGGCATTTTTATATTGTTAGTTCGTTATCTGATTGGAGTTCGATGCCCCGCTTGAATATTTGCGAGAATACGAATATTATCCCGGCTAGAAATATAAATGAAATATCGTCGGTGCTTGTTCCAACTGATACCTTGTTGTCCGTCAGCGCGCTGCAGGCTTTCGATATAATGGTCAATATCCATATATCAAGTATCAAATAACTTATTCTTTCCAATCCTTTCGCAACAGAAATGGTGAACGGATTTGCAATGTTAATCGCCGACAAAACTTTTATGACAACCATTGCGCTGTATGCTTCGAAGCATATTATCGCGAATTTTAGAATCCATACAGCATAAAAACCCGCATGACTATCACCATGATTGTTTATCCAATCAAAACTTTTTAAATAGCTAATTTCGGACCCGGGATTTATGGAAATGTAGATTGATGCAAAAATTAAAGTGCCGGCCTGAATAAGCAGACCAATGAAAACTATCCACGATAGTATTTTCATTGCATCCAATATTTTTGCTGTACGAGTTTTCATAACTTTACTGTTTTTATGTTGGTGCAAACATACCCAAATATTACTGATAAACAATAAATAAATAACGAAAACCAATAACTATCTTTGTATCAGATGTTTCTTTGTTTTTGAGTACAGCTCTAGGCTGATCGCTTTTCCATTTTTTATTTCACAATCTTCAATCGTTTCTGTATAGATAAACCCAGATTTTTCCATCAATCTTTTGGAATTTTTATTTTCTGTTTCAATATAGGCTACAATCTTGCTCAGACTCAATTTTGTGAAAGCAAACTCCAAGACGGGACTTATCGCCTCGCTTATAAATCCCTTTCCCCAATATTCTGGTAGCAACCAAAACCCGATCTCTGCTTTTTTGTGTTCTTTCATAAAATCGTTAATACCAATTGCACCATAAAAGGATTTGTTGTCATGTGAACAGATTGCCCACCAAATGCCAGTTTCCGTTAATTTGAGATCTATATACCAAGTCATTTGCTCTTTAGTGGCTTCCAAGGTTTTAAAATTCACGCCGTAGTATTTTATTACGTCCCGATGCGATAGACCTTTGAAAATATTGTTGATATCTGAATCAATTATGTGCCGAAGGAGCAATCTTTTGGTTATTATCTCGGGAAAAGTATTTCGCATCTCATCAATCTATTGAACTGCAATATATTGAAAATTAAAAATCCCACCTGCATTGCAAATGGGATTTTTATTATCATGAATTTTTGAAAAATCCATAACACATTAGTCAACAAGTCAAAACTACAAATGAATCACTTCGTCATAAGCAGCCGCCGCTGCCTCCATTATTGCTTCGCTCATGGTTGGGTGCGGATGTATCGATTTGATTATTTCATGTCCTGTTGTTTCTAGTTTTCGGGCTACCACTGCTTCGGCAATTAGTTCGGTAACGTTGTTTCCGATCATGTGGCAACCGAGCCATTCGCCGTATTTTGCATCAAAAATTACTTTCACAAAACCATCAGAAGCGCCTGAAGCTTGTGCCTTTCCAGATGCAGAGAATGGAAATTTGCCCACTTTTATTTCGTAACCTTGTTCTTTTGCCTGCTTTTCCGTCAAGCCAACGCTCGCGATTTCTGGCGTGGCGTAAGTACAACCCGGAATGTTGCCATAATCGATTTTGTCAACATGCAAGCCCGCGATTTTTTCAACGCAGGTAATTCCTTCTGCTGATGCAACGTGCGCCAAAGCTGGACCTGCAACTACATCGCCAATAGCGTAATAACCGGGAATATTGGTTTGGTAAAAAGGTGTTACGATAATTTTGTCTCTATCGGTCGCGATGCCAACATCTTCAAGCCCGATATTTTCGATATTTGTTTTGATACCAACTGCCGAAAGAACAATATCAGCTTCAAGAATTTGCTCTCCATTTGCGGTTTTAACTGTGGCTTTCACTCCATTTCCTGACGTGTCAACTTTTTCTACCGAAGCATTTGTCATAATTGTAACGCCCGCTTTTTTCATCGAACGTTCCATTTGTTTGGAAACATCCTCATCTTCGAGCGGAACCACATTTGGTAGATATTCAACAAGTGTAACTTCAGTTCCAATCGAGTTGTAAAAATGCGCGAACTCAACGCCAATCGCACCCGAACCAACAACAATCATGGATTTTGGTTGCTCTGCAAGGTTCATAGCCTGGCGATAACCTATAACTTTTTTGCCATCTTGAGGTAGGTTTGGCAACTCGCGGGATTTTGCGCCCGTCGCGATTATGATATGGTCAAATGTATATTCGGTGGTAGAACCATCGGCTGCAACGTCAACTTTTTTACCGGGTTTCAGTTTTCCCGTTCCCATAATGACGTCTATCCTGTTCTTTTTCATCAAGAATTGGATGCCTTTGCTCATCCCTTCTGCAACATTTCGCGACCTTTTTATGACCGCTGGAAAATCTTTGTCAAATTTCTCGACCGTGATGCCATAGTCCGAAGCGTGCTTTAGATAATCATAAACCTGTGCCGATTTAAGCAGCGCTTTTGTGGGAATACAGCCCCAGTTTAGACAAACGCCGCCAAGGCTTTCCTTTTCGATAATGGCTGTTTTAAATCCCAGTTGTGCCGCACGAATTGCCGCAACATATCCGCCAGGTCCGCTGCCCAAAACTATAATGTCATATTTCATTGATGTGTTTTTTATGTTTATGAAAATAAGTCTTGCAAAATATATATTGCCAAAATTTAGACACGGGCAAATTTAAGAATAAAAAGACGATTGACCTTGAATGAATTTTTCGTCACATTAGAGATTTCATCCATTTTAATTACCGACAACTTTCAAAACTACCTGTCTGCAATCAAAAACTGCGACTCATATAGATTGCGATAATAACCATTTTGCAAATCCAAAAGCTGGTTGTGCGTGCCCTGTTCCACGATCTTTCCTTTGTCCATCACCACGATTTTATCGGCCTTGATGATGGTTGCAAGCCGGTGAGCAATCACTATTGAAGTTCGGCCTTGCGTTACGGTTTCGGTCGCGCGCTGGATCATTTCCTCTGAGTAAGTGTCGATGCTCGATGTAGCTTCGTCCAGAATCAGGATGCTGGGCTTGCTGACGTAAGCGCGCATGAAAGCAATCAATTGGCGTTGTCCCGACGAAAGCATGACACCGCGTTCCTTAACATCATACTGGTAACCGTTGGGCAAATTCATTATAAAATCGTGCACACCGATTTCCCTGGCAGCGGCAACAACAATTTCCATCGTGATTTTGGGATTGTTGAGTGTGATATTGTTGAAAATAGTGTCTGCAAAAAGAAATACATCTTGCAGAACGACCGCGATCTGCTTTCGCAAGGAAACCAAGGAATAGGAAGTAATATCGGCGCCGTCGATGCAGATTTTGCCGCTATTGAGTTCATAAAATCTGTTCAGAAGATTGATGATCGTGGTTTTTCCCGCGCCCGTGCTTCCAACAATGGCGACGGTTTCGCCCGCTTTCACGTTCAGATCGATGCCTTTGATTACTTCCTCGTTTTCAATATAACCAAAATGAACATCGTGGAACTCAATATGGCCCTTGAACTGCGGCGCTGCGATATTTCCAGTGTCCTGAATCTGATCGTCCATGTCGATAATCTCGAAAACACGGTTGGCCGAAATCATTCCCAGCTGCATTTCGTTGAACTTGTCGGCAATTTGCCTCAACGGATTGAACAACATCCCGATGAACATCGTATAGGAAAATAGGTCGCCAAAAGTAGTGTCGATATCGCCGTTTAAAATCCTGTTTCCGCCGTACCAAACCACGATTCCCAATGTCATTGACGAAATAATGTCGGCGATCGGGAAAAATATCGAGTTGTAAAGTATGGTTCTTATCCAAGCGTGCTTGTGCTTACCGTTGATGTCCTCAAATTTTTGAGCCTCGCTTACCTCGCGATTGAAGAGCTGCACGATTTTCATTCCGGTAACGCGCTCTTGCACAAAAGTGTTCATGTTCGAGACCTGAAGCCGAACTTCCTCGAAAGCGACCTGCATTTTTTGTTGAAAAACCCTCGTGATCACGAACAGTATCGGCATCGCGACTATCACGATCCACGAAAGTTTCCAGTTCATATAGAACATAAAAGCAAGGACAAAAACCATTTTCAAGAGGTCGCTGATGATCATAAAAAGACCTTGGCTGAAAATTCTCGCAATGCCTTCGATATCGCTGACCGAGCGTGTAACGAGCTGGCCAACAGGAGCATTATCGAAATATTTCATCCTGAAGCTGAGCATGTGCTTGAAAAGCCTTGTTCTGATGTCTTTTACAATATCCTGACCCAGCCAATTTGCCCAATACACAAAGTAGAATTGCGAGAAAACCTCCATCATGAGCACGACGAACATCATGAGGATGTAGTACAAAAGTCCCTGTGAATCGTTGAGACTTATGTAGCTATCGACCGTTTTCTTGAGCATATAAGGACGCAGCGCGGCAAAAAGCGACAGCGAGATCGCAAAGATTATTACGCCATAAAACCTTCGTTTGTACGGTTTGGTGAAAGCAAGAATTCGTTTGAAAATCTTGGTGTCAAATGCTTTTGCCTTCATGAATCACTCGCATTTAAAGTTTTGTGATTCTTATTTCGAGAAAGCGGCTCAAACTCTTTGAGATACCTTATGTCAGCAAGATAAAGCCCGTGAGCGGGAACTGAAAATCCAGCTTGGCGGCGGTCTTTGCTATCAAGAATCCTTTGGAAATCGTCTAGCGAAATTTTTCCCAAACCAGCATTTATCAGCGTTCCGACAATTGCCCGAACCATGTTTCTCAAAAATCTATCGGCAGTGACCGTGAAAATAAGTTGGCCGTTTTCAGTTGCCCAAAATGCCTCAGAAATTTTGCAGTCATAAGTATTTACATCGGTATGAACTTTTGAAAAACACTGAAAATCGGTGTGCCGAAGCAATTTGGCCGCAGCCAGATTCATTATTTCAACATCAATATTCTGCTTGTAAAACCAAGAAAGGTTTTCGGAAAAAACATCTTTGACCTGGTGGATCTTATAAAAATACGTTCTGGAAATCGCATCAAAACGCGCGTGGAAATTCGGCTTGACCGCGAAAATTCCAATTACCGCAATATCTTTTGGCAAAATAGAATTGAGCTTGTCGCAAAAGTTTTCTGGTAGATTTTTCTCATATTCGAAATGTGCGAACATAGAGATTGCGTGAACACCGGTATCGGTTCGTCCCGCTCCATGAACCTGAATCTCTTGACCGAGAATCGCGCTCACGCAAGTCTGCAAAACCTCCTGAACGCTGATGGCATTCGGCTGGATCTGCCAACCATGATAGGCTGTTCCGTTGTATGAAAAATGCAGGAGATGACGCAATTATTGGAAGATTTTTGAACGCGCAAAGTTAATTATAATAATGGTGGCATTTTCGCGGCGACCGCGCTGTGGTTGTTAAATATAAATGACCAAAGATTTCGTCCGTTGCCAAATGGGTCAATTTTTTCAAATCCATTTTATATTTGCAAAAACCTTTCGATTGAAAAATATACTGCTTTTATCTGACACGCACAGTTTTATCGACGAAACCATCATCAAATACGCACAGCTTGCAGATGAGATATGGCACGCTGGCGATATTGGCGACCTTGTTGTGACCGATACTCTAAAGAAATTGAGACCGATCAAGGCCGTTTATGGCAACATCGATGATCACAAGGCACGACTTGAATTTCCGCTTGTACAAAGATTTTTTTGCGAAAGCGTGGATGTTATGATGGTTCATATCGGTGGTTATCCCGGAAGATATTCACCTCAGTTTCGGGAAGAAATAATGCAAAATCCGCCCAAGCTTTTTATTTGCGGACACTCGCATATTCCAAAAGTAATGCCCGATAAAAAGCTGGATTTGCTTCATATGAATCCTGGTGCGGCTGGGATCCACGGATTTCATCAAGTAAGGACGATGCTCCGATTTATGATCGATGGCGAGAAAATCAGCAGTCTGGAAGTTATAGAGATTCCGAAGAAAGCCTGAAACAAATTTTTCGGAAATTATGGAAACAAAAAAAGTCTGGCTTTCGCCAGACTTTTCTTCGCACTAAAATAGAACCAAAGTTCGTGGGATTATCTCAACCGATCGACGGATTTTACGAGATCTTCGTCCTTCTTGATGGCCTTGTTCGCCAAGACCAAAAAAACGATAGCAACAATAGGGACGAACATCGCAATGCCCTTCACCGACACCTGCGCGGCGTCTCCAGACACGATTATCGTTCGATATAAAAACAAGCCCAACAAAATTAAGTTCAGGAGGATATTGACACGATTGTACACAAACTGCTGTTGGCGTTTTTTATACGACATCAGCGAAAGCAGCGAGAGCGCTGCACCAAGCCCGAACATTGCACTGTAAACCTGGCTTTGCATAAAATAATATGGGTCGCGAGGCTCGGTGTACCAAAGTGGGAACACAAATGGCACAATCATTATTGCAAGCATGGCCAACACAAGATAAACACTCTGAATTCGCTGGATCATATCGTGGTTTCTGCCGCAAAAATAAATGTTCTTTTTAAAAGATTACTATTGCACCGATCAAAATTATTTGTATTATTGCACCATATAAGCGGATGAACCTTCACTATTCGCAATGTCCTCATCATTATTTTTGCCGCACTCGCCATTATTGCAATTTCAACAACTTAAAGGATATTCATGCTTGATATTTCTGATCTAAAGGGAATGAAACTCCCTGAGCTTCAAAACATTGCTAAAGAAGCCAAAAACATCAAATACCACGGTGTTAAAAAAGAAAACCTCATCAACCTTATTCTTGCGGACGAAGGTGGTGCCACTTCTACGGAAAAAGCTTCCAGCACCGATCAAAACGATACAAATCACAAGGACCAACGGGCGCTCGTAGAAACGAATGTCGAAGCCACTGCGCAGGGCAAGAATCTGTTTTCCAGCAATGAAAAAAATGCTGATCAAATGGAATCGCTAAACAAACCTGCTTTCCAAAAAGTGAAAACCGTTAAGTTCAAAAAGTCGGACTACGAAAAAAGAGTCGCTGAAAAATCGGCGAAAATCGTTCCGAACCAAGAACATAGTAGCGAAAAAAGCAAAACGGATGACGGCGTAGAAACTATCGAGCGCCAGCCAAAGCTTAAGCCGCAGCACAACAATAGTCCGAACAGCAACAATCCCAACAATCCCAATTACCAAAAAAATGGCAACTCCAATGATAATGGACAAGGAAATGCCGCTCCGGTTCATCAGCACAAACCGAAAAAAATAAATTATCGCGATGCCGATTTCGAATTTGACGGAATCATTGAGAGCGAGGGCGTTCTTGAAATGATGCCCGATGGTTATGGGTTTTTAAGATCGTCGGATTACAATTATTTGGCCTCGCCGGATGATATCTATTTAAGCACATCGCAGATCCGATTGTTCGGATTGAAAACTGGCGACACCGTAAAGGGCGTGGTTAGACCTCCAAAAGAAGGGGAAAAGTTTTTTCCATTGGTTCGCGTTCTCAAGATCAACGGCCACGATCCGCAAGTGGTTCGAGACAGAATCGCGTTCGAGCATCTGACACCGGTGTTTCCATCAGAAAAATTCAATATCGCCGACAGGCAGAGCAATATTTCAACACGAATCATCGATCTTTTTTCACCAATAGGCAAAGGACAGCGGGGTATGATCGTGGCCCAGCCAAAAACGGGAAAGACAATGTTGCTCAAGGACATAGCCAACGCGATCGCGGCAAACCATCCAGAAGTTTATCTCATCGTTCTTTTGATAGACGAACGCCCTGAGGAAGTCACCGATATGCAACGAAACGTTAGGGGAGAAGTGATTGCTTCCACCTTTGACCGCGAGCCGCAAGAACATGTGAAAATCGCAAACATCGTTTTGGAAAAAGCCAAGAGACTTGTTGAGTGTGGACACGATGTTGTTATTCTCTTGGATTCAATCACACGATTGGCAAGGGCCTACAATACGGTTCAACCGGCTTCTGGCAAAGTTTTGAGTGGTGGTGTTGATGCCAATGCGCTACAGAAACCGAAAAGATTTTTTGGTGCCGCCAGAAATGTCGAAAATGGAGGTTCACTTTCCATAATCGCGACCGCGCTTACAGAAACTGGATCTAAAATGGACGAGGTTATTTTTGAGGAATTCAAGGGAACAGGAAATATGGAACTTCAGCTCGACAGAAAAATAGCGAACAAAAGGATTTTCCCGGCAATCGATCTTACATCTTCGAGCACGCGCCGCGACGATATGTTGCTTGACGCGAATGTGCTTAAAAGAATGTGGATCATGAGAAAGTACCTAAGTGATATGAATCCCGTGGAAGCGATGGATTTTATCAACGATAGGTTCAGGAAGACCAAGAACAATGAGGAATTCTTGATTTCGATGAACGATTGATACGAAATACCCAGCAATGAAACCGCTATTTAATGGCGGTTTTTTTTGCTTTGTATCTTGTAAAAGCGCCCTCGGACCTAATTGCAGCTCAAAAAAAAACCGTCAATCATGACGGTTGGATTTTATGGCAAATTCACGATCAATTCACGATGATTTTTTTTGTCGCAACTCCGTCCGCGCTTCCGATTTTCAGGAAATAAAATCCGCTCGGCAGATTGTCGATTTTGTATTCGTTGCCAACTTGCAGGGGATTTTCGATATGCTTGATGATTTGTCCGTTGATCGAGACTACATCGATATTCTTCAAATTAGCGGCTGAAGAGATCTTGATATTATGATCATTTGTCGGGTTTGGATAAACGCTCACAATAGTTGTCCAATCCGAAAAGGACGCGGTCCTGAGCAAAGATCCCCAAATCGCCGTGGCATATTCGGGATGATCGATGTATGGATTTCTGTTCTGTTGTCTTGTGTACACGGCATTGTTTCGGTCGATTTCGCGCTGGCTAACAGGATCTTGAAGATGCCACGTCAAGAGCACATTGATTGCCTGATTGGTGAAAACCTGGTTCGACGTATTGTTGAACATTGTAAAATTATAGCCTGCGACAACATTCTCGTACCGCGTTGCAAAGTACAAAAGACATCGCGCTATGTCGCCCTTGAACTCATCAATCGGTTCGAAGACCGTGCCCGAATATCCTGCGCTGTAACCGCTGTTTAGATTGCTTCCTCTTTTGCTTCCGTTGGTAGAGGTAAAGTTTGCTGTGCTCACTTTGCTGAAAGGCAGATCTCCGCGCGTTGCATTCACATATTTGTCGACCGGAACCACAAAATGCGCATCGGAATACATTGGCGTTGCCGAGGAGAACACTGATTGTGGAATCAAGTGCTCGCGATTGTAGAATTCGCCCTCTGCATTTCCACCGGTTCCATTATCTTGGTTCACGCCATAAATATACTCGTACGAATCCGGACCGTTCGGTTTTTCTGAATACATATCGAGCACGGTGCCGTTGTTTTCGTAATAAAAATCCTTGTCCGATGTGATATAGGTTACATAAAGTCCTGGATAAGTGCGGTCGATATGACCCTTGACAATATTGTAGAGCTGAGTCTTCAAAGTATAGCCGGTTCCGGTAGCGCTGTTATAATATCCAGCAGGAATGGGCATTTGTTGCGATGAAGATGTAGATGATTGTTGCGCTGTCGCGAAAATCGCCACAAGGGCAAGCAACAAAGTGTAGAATTTTTTCATAAAACTGATTAAGGGTTTCTTTGCAATTGCGCCATATAAAAACCGTCGAATCCAGACTCGTGCGCAAGTAGTTTGGAATCTTTGATAAAGGTAAAGTTTTTTCCGAATTCGGTAGAAAGAAACTTTTTGACCTGTTCCTGATTTTCAGAAGGTAGAATCGAGCAGGTGGCATAAACCAACTTTCCGCCAGGCCTTACCATCTTGCTGTAATTCTGAAGCACTTCCTCTTGCACTTTTTTGATGTTTTCAATAAACTCCGGGTGGAGTTTCCACTTCGCATCGGGGTTTCGTTTTAGGACTCCAAGTCCGCTGCATGGAGCGTCGATCAATACGCGGTCGGCCTTGTCATAAAGTTTTTTGATCACCTTCGTCGAATCGATTATTCTGTATTCAATATTGAAGGCGGCATTTCGTTTTGCACGAATCTTCAACTGCTTCATTTTGCTTTCATAAAGATCCATTGCGATCAGTTGGCCCTTGTTCTCCATCAGGGATGCAATGTGCAGTGTTTTTCCACCAGCTCCGGCGCAAGCATCAACCACGCGCATTCCCGGCTCGACATCAAGATATTTGGCGACAAGCTGCGAGTTTGCGTCCTGAACCTCAAAAAAACCTTCCTTGAAAGCATCGGTCATAAAAACATTTGCACGTTCGCGAAGCACCAATGCGTCAGGCTTGTTATCTACAAAATCGGTTTCTATATCAAGATCCATCAAAATCGCCCGAAGCTTTTTGATATCGGTTTTCAGAGTGTTTGTGCGCAGAACAACCTTTGCTGTTTCGTTTTGTGCCTTGAGCTCTTTGGTCCACGTTGACTCCCCAATTTCTTTGACGACAAGCTCATCCATCCAGTCTGGAATGGATTCTCGCATGACCCTAATTTTTGAGAGTTCGTCAAAGCGTCCCTTGATCTTTCTTTCCGGCGTTCCCGCCAGTTGCTGCCAATCTGGGATTTTATAGCCGCGCAAGATTGCCCAAACACCGAACATTCGCCATAGCGAGTCGCGGTTGAATGGCTCTTTCACATTTGCGATTTCTACATAAAGTCTTTTCCATCTTACAATTTCATAAATGGTCTCGGCCACGAACTTTCGATCGGCGCTTCCCCAACGTTTGTCCTTTTTGAGTGCACGCGCAACAATTTTGTCCGCATACTCGCCTTCATTGAAGATTGCGTGCAGGGAATCGATTGTGGTATAGACCAAATTGCGGTGTAATCTCATTTTTTGAATTGAGGTGCAAATGTAGTTATATTTTTGCCCTCAGGCATTAAGCAAATTGGAAATTTAACTATTGTTCGCTTTGATGGATCAAGTTATTGTATAGATTTACAATTAAAAATTTGATCCTATGAATAATCTATACATTCTGGTTTTTGGGATTTTGTTCGTTTGCCCAAATGTCATTTTTGCGCAAAATTATGCCGTTGGTCACAAATCAACCGCCTATCTGGATCCCGCCAGAGCCAATAGACAGATTGATTGCGAAATATATTATCCTGCAACAGCCGCCGGCGACAACCAACCGTTTGTGCCAACGTCCGAAGGAAAATTTCCGGTAATTGTTTTCGGTCACGGTTTCGTGATGGCTTGGAGCGCTTATCAGAATATTTGGGAAAATCTTGTACCGCAAGGTTTCATTTTGGTTTTTCCGCGCACCGAGGGAAACATTGCGCCATCTCATGAGCAGTTTGGAAAGGACCTTGCCTTCATGGTAAACAAAATGGGGTCGGAAAATTTGCTGACAAGTTCATTTTTCTTTGATCGTGTCGCTCCTTTAAAAGCTGTAATGGGCCATTCGATGGGCGGCGGTGCGGCTTTTTTGGCGGCAGCACAAAATCCAGATATCTCGGCGATTCTAACTTTGGCACCAGCCGAAACAAATCCGTCAGCAATAGCCGCGGCGGGAAATCTAACGATTCCAGCTTTGATTTTATCAGGGGCAAATGATTGCGTCACAGCGCCTGCCACAAATACGTTGCCAATGTATGAGGCACTTCAATCTAGTTGCAAGACACTCGTTAATATAATAGGAGCAAGCCATTGCCAAATGGCCGATTCAAACTTTTTCTGTGGCGTCGGCGAAGGAACCTGCTCGCCAGCACCAACAATCGATCGTGATCAACAGCATATTGTCATCAACCGGTACATTGGGAAATGGCTAAAGAACAATCTCAAGGCCGATTGTCCCTCTGGAATTTCATTTGATTCGACGATTGCAGCGGACAATGGTGTGACCTTTCAGAAGAACTGTCTGCAATGCGAGGAACTTTCTACTGTAGGATTTTCTTCAAAGAATATTTTTGCGGTTCCAAATCCATTTTCAAATGGAATCACTTTTGAATTGGGAAACAGGTCTGGAAATGTTAAACTCTACGATGCTTTCGGTAGAAAAATATTGGAACTCGAAGTGAATGGGAATGGAACGGTTTCCACCGAGAATCTTGCAAGTGGTGTTTATTTTTGCACGATAAGTGAAAACGGAAAGATTATCGGAAGAGAAAAATTGCTGAAAAATTGATCACTCGATCCGCGTGAGCCCAATTCTTTCCGGAGCGTGAAGCACCATTGGGAATTTTTCGATTTTGACCGAACTGCTGTCCAGCCCAAAACCTTTTTCTTCGGAAAGACTAAATCTTTTGATAAGAAAATAAGTGTTCATGATAACTTTTTCGTGCCAAAGAAGCGCGCTGTCATTTGACAGGAATTTTTCGGAAAGCACAAACTTGAAATCGCCCAAAATATTGTTCTTGTGCAATGATTCGTAACGGCTTGTAACATCAACTTCGCCCTTCAAGACCATATCTCTTACAACCTCGCGAAACATAAGATTTATTTTTGTCGGTTCGCGAAAGCCAAGATTGAAGTCAATGCGTATCACGTCGTCCTTGATGATGTGCGTTACTTTATACTCGGTTTTGTACGGTTCGTTCAAACTGTTCACGTGAACAAACCAATATATATCGGCACGTTTGGGACGTTTTTGCAGGATTGAGTACATCACTTTTTCTTCTATCTCGTCAATTTTCCCCGCATTGGTCATATAAACGAGATGCGTTGCATATTTAGGGATAGTTTGATCAACGCTCAATTCGGAAAGAACCTTTTTGTAATCGTCTATTTTTACGAGTTTTGTATAAGAACGACTGATGCTTTTGGCGCGAAACCAAGTTGCCATTATTCCAATCAAACCAGTAGCGATCATCAATGTGAAGAATCCTCCGTGTGCGAATTTCTTGAGATTGGCGATCAAGAAACTTATTTCGATGGTCATATAGACGAGTATTATCGCCGTTATCCAATACCATGAAACACGTTTCAATATCAGGTAATAGTTCAACAAAATCGTGGTCATGATCATACAAAGAACAATCGCCAACCCATACGCAGCTTCCATATTGCTCGATTCCCTAAAGTAGAGCACAACCAAAATACAGCCAAGCAGCAATAGCCAGCTTATCGACGGAATATAAACTTGTCCTTTGACCTCCGTTGGATATTTTATTTTCACTTTTGGCCAAAAATTGAGTCGCATCGCTTCGTTGATCAGCGTGAACGATCCACTAATTAGCGCCTGCGAAGCTATTACCGCTGCAATGGTTGCGATGACGATGCCAAAAGGCTTGAACCAATCGGGCATAATCAAATAGAATGGATTCCCGACCTCGCCACCAAGTTTTTGGAGCGTTGAACCTTGGTGCTGCAATAGGTAGGCTGCTTGTCCAAAATAATTCAGCACAAGCGTTGTTTTCACAAAAATCCAACTTATTCGAATGTTTTTCCTGCCGCAATGTCCCATATCAGAATACAGCGCTTCGGCGCCAGTCGTGCACAGAAACACAAAACCAAGCACATAAAATCCTTCGGGATGAACCTGAAGAAGGCGATAACCGTAATAAGGATTGATGGCACGAACGACCTCGGGATGATGAAAAACCTGCCAACCGCCAAGAATTCCGAGCATTCCAAACCATAAAAGCATCATTGGGGCGAAAAACTTACCAACGATCTTGGTGCCAAATTGCTGGATTGTGAACAGCATCACCAAAATCGCGATCACGATTGGAACGGTGTTGATATCCGGAAAATAAGTACGAATACCTTCAACGGCCGAGGACACAGAAATCGGCGGAGTGATTATTCCGTCGGCGAGCAACGCGCTTCCGCCGATGATTGCCGGAATAATGAGCCATTTGACCTTGGTCCGTTTAACAAGTGCATAAAGCGCAAAAATTCCGCCTTCGCCGTGGTTGTCCGCGCTCAAGGTGATAAGCACATACTTTACGGTTGTTTGCAAAGTAAGTGTCCAAAAAATGCATGAAATTCCGCCAAGAACCACATCTGCGGAAATGCTTTGACTGCCTAAAATCGCTTTGACAACATACAATGGAGAAGTTCCAATGTCGCCATAAATGATGCCTAGGGTGATCAGTAATCCTCCAAAACTGAGTTTGCTGTGGAGATTCCGATGGTGTGCGCTCATTTACAAGATTTAAAAAAATGCATGCAAATTTACCACTAATTAAAATGCTCAAAATAAAAAAGCACGGAAAAATGATTTTCCGTGCCTTTTCAATTTATTTATGAGATCATCGCCTTGCTGAGCCCAATGTTCGCGCTGTTGACCTAGCCGCGAGGGTTGACCTTGTCGATGGAATGTTGCCTGGCGATTGCGCGCGAGCCCCAGAATTTTCTGATTTGATAGAAGTAGGTCTCGGTGTCGCGTTCTGATATTGATTCGTGCTTCTGATTCCTCCCGTTGCATTTGAAGTGCTTTGGGTATTTTTCACGCCGCCGCTTGCGGAATTTATAGTGCGAACCGGATTGCGCGGCGAGGCATCAATATATGATTGAGTTCGAATTCCACCGTTATGCGATGGTGTTGAACCTACCGCATTTTGCGCCCCAGTAGCAGAATTTGTTCTGATTCCGCCATTGCTCGCACTTTGACCAAAGTTGTCGGCCATTGGTTGCGCGATTGTAGAACTTCCGCTGTATAATGGAGCTGAGATAGATGTGGGCGAAGGATTGCTTCTAATTCCACCTGTTGCATAAGCAGTGCGCACTGGTTGAATTTCATGAGCATTGGTTGCCGTCGCATGCCTTTTATTAAATGATCTATTTGGGTGCATTGTCGCATAGCTGTTGGCTCGCATCGGTTGGTAGAGCGCGACGGCACGTTGGTTTCGACGAACATTCACATAAGTATACGTATTCTGAACATTTATACAATGGTAAATGTTTCGTTGGTAGCGATAAACCGGATAAGGTTGCCAATACGTGTAATAAGTAGGATAATTATTATAGTAATAGACCGAATGGTAAGGACGATAACTGCTTAAATAAAAGTGGTTGTAGATCACTGGATAGTTCACGTAAAGGGGTTCGTAGATATAATTGCTGCCATAAAAATACGGATTGCCAACTATCTGAACTTGAACGATTCGGTTTCTGTTTCGATCGATCTCGAGCGTGGCAACATCTTGAAACAAGTCTCTACCAACAACGGCCTGGACAATGATAAGGTGCGTGTAATTTTCAACCTTTTCAATAACGCGCAAATAATCAACGCGGTTGTCGCTGTCAAGATCGAGGTTGCAGATTTGATTTCTGGGGTCATTGAGTCGTTGCTCAAAATCTGCAAGATCTCGAGAGTCGCCAAATGCAGATGCAACTGCTCTAAGGTCGAGATTGTCGCTGATTTCTGTACTGACCGCTCGAACTCGAGTGTTGGACTGCGCGAAGATCGATGCTGAAAAAAGCAGGATTGCTAATGTGGTTAATGTTTTGGTTTTCATGATTTCTGTGTTTAGTAATCAGCTAAAACCAATTATTGTGCCAATACGTTTTTGAATTGATTCAAGCCTCTTGAAAACAATTTTATTATCTTGGCTAAACAACTAAAATAAAGCCACAATGTGTCGATTTCTATTCTTTGTGTTTTTTCTGATTTCCCAAGTCGTCTTTTGCCAGAACGCCAATAAAAATTCAATTAAAATCACACCGCTCTTCTCCGGAGACATTAGCATTCGGGCAATGGCGATCGACGGTGATAAAGTTTGGTACAGTGCCGACAATGGCAAGTTCGGAAGTTTCGACCTGCAAACAAACGATCATTATAAATCAAGGATTGCGTCGGATTCAATTCAGCCAGAGTATCGCAGCATTGCAGTCACAAATACTTCTGTTTTCGTGGCGAGTGCCGGAAAACCCACGCTTTTATACAAAATCGCCAAAGATTCAAAAATTCCAAGACTTGTATATACCAACGACAATGAAAAATCATTCTGCGACGCAATGAAATTTTTCGATGATCAGCACGGCCTGGCGGTTGGGGACCCAATAAATGGATGCCTCACAATTTGGAAAACCAAGAATGGCGGTGAAAGCTGGAAAATTATCGATTGCTGCTCTGTTCCAGCTGCGGTTGAGGGTGAAGCGGCTTTTGCGGCAAGCAACGGTAGTTTGGTTATATTCAAGAATGATGCATGGATATTTTCTGGTGGGATTTCCTCGCGTGTTTATCATTCATCCGATATGGGAAATTCTTGGTCCGTTTCCAAAACACCGATCGAACAAGGAACTTCGATGTCGGGAATTTTCGGCGGGGATTTTTACGATGATAATAACGGTTTTGCCGTCGGAGGAAATTATGAGAACCCTAACGATAACCAGCGCAACAAAATTATTACCGTGGATGGAGGAAAAACCTGGAAGGTTATTGCTGGAAATTCAGCTTTTGGCTATGCTTCTTGCGTGCAATATTTTCCCAGATCTCGAGGGAAGAAATTGCTTTGTGTCGGATCAAGTGGAATCTTTATGTCTGAAGACAAGGGTGAAAGCTGGCAAATGATAGATGGTTCCACAGACTTTTATACCATAAGATTTATCGATAAAAAATCAGCAATCCTCGCGGGCAAGAACATTATGGCGCGAATGGATTTTGAATAATTACTTCCGACGCGCTTTTTCTCGATAATCCCGAAGCAATTTCCGATTGAAATTTTCCTCTGCGCGTTTTAGTTTCAAAATCTTCACGTTCGAAAGGATTCCTTTCAGATTTGCACTGTACTTTTTACGAAGATCGTAGAGCGCGTCTTCATTGTTTTGAATTTCCGCTACACGTGATGCTGCTTCGCTTTCGGAAATATTTTCGAGATCGACCGATTTGTCTTTGGATGTCCTGCCACCGCGGCGCAGCGCTGACTGTTTATCATCAAATGCATTGTAAACTGGCCAAAACTTTTCCGCCTCTTGCGCCGTAAGCCCAATTTCATTGGTGATGAACGCGACCTTTATTGTTCGGATTTCAACTTTTTTATCCTGAAAACGGGAGTTTTGTGCGGAAATGGCACAACTAAAAAATAATGCAACTATGTACAACTGGTTTTTCATTGCGTGATTATATATTGTTCAAAATTTGGATTATTTGCAAGTTCGCTTTCGATTTGATTATCATTTACATCAAAAGCTACCTTCGCCGGGTCGATGTTTTCTTCGGCCAAAAGCCCGGTGAGCAAATCTTCATCAATTAAAGGACGTGTTTCGATGTACGAAAAAAGCGTCTCCGAATCCATTTCATTCAATGTTGGTGTCGAATCAAGTGATCGGAATATGCTAAAACAAAGCACAATCGAAGCGGCAACAAGCCACATCAAAGTGGTTTTGGAGAAGATGCTTCGGACTTTTGGTTCGGTTTCTAAGATATTGATTCTTGCAAAAACATTTTCTTGCAAATCTTCAAAGTATCCGTCGGGAACTTTGTAGCCCGAATCAATTTTTCCATTATTGTGTAAAAATTCGTTCATGACTGTTTGATGTTGTTTTTCAGAAATGGTTTAATCAGCAAGAACATATGCTTCGATTTTTTTCACTGCATGATGATAGGAAGCTTTCAGCGCGCCAACGCTTGTCCCGACAATCTCACTGATTTCCTCATACTTGAGATCCTGAAAATATTTCATGATGAAGACCAATTGCTGTTTCTGCGGCAATCTGGCCACCGCGGCGTGCAGTTTTAATTGGATTTCGTCACCGTCAAAATAAACATCAGAAGTAAGGTTTTCGATGGCTTTCTGTTGCAGTTCAGCAGTTGACATGCTCATTGCCCGCGATTTTTGTTTCAAGAATGTCAACGCTTCGTTTGTCGCGATACGGAACATCCAAGAGAAAAGCTTGCTGTCGCCCTTGAAATCCTTCAGGTAGCGATAGATTTTCACGAAAGTGTTCTGCAGCACATCGTCTGTATCGTCATGGTTGTGAACGATCGTACGGATATGGCTGTAGAGCGGACGCTGGTATTGACCCATCAATTTTTTGAAGGCAGCGTTCTGGGATTTTGGGTCGAGCAGTTCGGCAATGAATTCGGCCTCCGTCAAATTGTTGTTTTATGGTTTGAACAAAACTTTTTGCAAAGGTTTAATCACGGCTCGTTTATAGGAACGCTTATCGGCGTAGTCGCGCGTTTAGGAACAACGGAAGTGGTTTTTATAACCGGAGCCGAAACTGCCTCTGTATCGGGAACTGCAATTTGAACGGGCATAAAAAGCTCCGTGATCCATTCGCTCGGTCGTCTAGTTTCATCTGCGCCGCGAACATATCGTTCAATTTTTGGAAGCGCCGCACTTGGTGCGATATTGTTTTTCTTCAGGTATTCCCTAGAGTTTTGCCATCCGTTCTCCAAGTGCGAATAATCGCCGGTGACCATTGTTTTTACCGCAGTGAACGGTTCCAGCTTGCCAGAGACTACATCGCTTGGAGACTTTATGAATATCTCGTTTACCATAGGCATACATACAGTCATATCAACGATTTGGTCAACGACATCGGTCGAATGGTATATTACAAAAGGTTTTCCCGTGATTGGAATATTGTTCTTCGTAAAAAACCGCACCAGTTTTGGCACCATAATTCTAAGGTTGAGCGCAACATTCGAGCTTTTGCTGCGTATTCTCTGCCCAAGATAAAATCCTGAAGGTCCGGTTACGATGCCCGTTATTTCTGCCTTAAAAACATTCATTTCTTTGTCAAGGCTGCTTTCTAGATTATCGAGGCTCCGTTCGGCCAATCCGGCGAGGATTTTTTCAGCGCCTCCGGTAAATGTTGCGTAGACCTTGAACTTAAAATTCATTTCGCCGTCAATTCTGAGCGTTGCTTTTGTTTGTCCGACCGAATCTATAAATGTCCAGTGAAGCTTGGCGTCATTGCCCTCGTACTCGCATGTTTGCACAATCGATTTGGTCGGATTGCTCGCTGTTGTTTTAATGTATCCGGTGTCATCTTGATCGCGCCAGAACATAGCTCCGCCCCTGCCGATCGTTGGGCCGGGGAAACTCATCCTCAGCGATTTGTTCTCCATTTTGAGCGCATAGAAATTTTCCCAGTTATGGAGATCGTTCACATAATTGAAAACCGTGGTCGGCGACGCTGAAATAAGTTTTGTTCTTGTGATCGAGTATGTTCCTTTTTGGGTGGCGATAAAAACCGTTAGTCCAAAAATTAGAAGAAGAATGAGAAGAAGCAGGTATTTGAGAACTTTCATTTAAAGTAGTGATTGTTCACAAAGTTAAATATTTGTGAGCATAAAGTACTCAAAACCCGAAACTTTAAATTTTTGTCGAAAGTGACAAAACCGTAAAGTGCGGCCGTTCGTAAATCCGAGTATGGAACTAGAGATAACCAATAAAATGGACAAAAAATTTCACGCATTGTACTACGCGCTGATTGGCATCCTTGTTCTGGTTTTCGCCTACAATATGTTCCTGTTCTTTGCGATCATGTTCGACCTTAATGATTTTGGACTTAGCGAAATTTACTTGAAGGCTTTAAATTAACAGGTTGTTGTTCAACCACTGCTTCAGTTTGCAATAGGCCATCTTTTCCTGTGGCGCTTCTTCTACGATCATTCTCTCCAGTTTTCTGAATGTTGTTCGCATCGTGCATTTGCGCGAAGCCATGTATTTTTTGATAAAAACATAGACTTCCAATCTGTTGGTTCGGGTCGAGAACATAATAATCGCAAAGCTTTCGCGACTGAAAATCAGATTGAACTTTGGAGTTCTTGTAGTTGAGCCGAAGAGCATCGATCGTGAAAGCAATCGAATAGCTCATTTTTGGAAATTGTAGTATGGTTGCCATTTTGCATGAATTTTGATTGATGTTTCAAAATTAATCTGCGCAACCCTTATAGAAAATACCTATCAGTGGGGATTTTCCATCCTGAAAATCTATCGCTTCATCGTGAATTTAATCACAAAAAGCAGCAGCACAAAAATAATGAACCCTATCAAAACCTTGTAGCTTCCCTTATAAACAACCTTGTGCAGCGCGGCGTCCTTGCGGTAAACGAACACGCTCGCCACAACAAATACCACGAGAAATATTGCCGCAAAAATCCATTGGCCTTCAGTGAACATTTTTTTTTTTGCAAAAGTACTCATTACCTATATTCTTTAAATTTTAATTCCAAAAGAAAGCTTATGAAAAAGCGGCTATTGCACGTCGGAGACTTTCACGAGGCATTTTCGTAGAACAAAGGCCACAATCCAACCGCCGATATTGACCGACCAAGAATTGACTTGAGATATGAACTGATGCGAGAGAATGAAGAATTACTTGAAGCCGCCAGAAACGGAAATATTGTGGAAGTGGCCGATGCGCTGGGCGATATATTGTGCATTTTGTGAGGAACCATCATCGAACACGGCCTTAAGGACAAAATCGAGGAAATATTCGAGTAAATCAAGCGCAGCAATATGAGCAAGCTCGGCGCGGATGGGAAGCCGATTTATCGCGAAGATGGAAAAGTGCTAAAAGAGCAAAACTATTTTTGACAAAATATCTCAAATATTCTTGGCGAGGATTAAATTTTTACGGTCCAGCCAAAAGTATCTTCGGCGGTTTTGTATTGAATGTTGGTTAACTTCTCCTTGAGCTGGATCGCGAATGGGTTTTCAATTTTTGGAAGCTCGTGATATTCATCCTTGTACGAAAAACCTTTTATCGGATTCACAACTGCCGCTGTTCCGGCACCAAATATTTCCTTGAGCGAACCATCTTTGGCCGCGGCAACAAGTTCCGAAACCAATACCGATCGCACCTCGATATTAATGCCATCACGCTCGGCAATGGCAATAAGGCTTTTGCGCGTGACGCCATCGAGAATGCGCTCGCTCACCGGCGCTGTGAGCAATGTGTCGTTGATTCTGAAAAATACATTCATTGTCCCGGCTTCTTCAAGCTTTGTGTGCGTGGCGTCATCGGTCCAGATGATTTGCTGAAAACCTTGTTCATTCGCCAATTTGGTTGGGTAGAACTGCGCAGAATAATTGCCCGCAGCTTTTGCCGCGCCTATCCCGCCATTCGCCGCACGGCTGTAATGCTCGGCAATCAAGACTTTCACTTCACCAGAATAATATGATTTGGCGGGCGAAAGAATGATCATAAACCGATATTGTGTCGATGGAGCGGCTATAACCCCGCTTCCGATCGCAATCATAAATGGTCGGATATAGAGCGAGTTGCCAAAACCTTTCTTGACCCAGTCCTGCTCTAGTTCAATCAATTGGCAAAGCACGTCCATAAACATTTGCGGATCCACTTCGGGCATTGCCATTCTCACCGCCGATTTATTCAAGCGCGCGATATTCTCGTCGGGACGAAAAAGGTAGATATCGTCGTTTTCATCGCGATAGGCTTTCATTCCCTCAAAAATTGCTTGGCCATAATGGAAAACCTTGGCCGATGGATCGAGCAAAAATGGTTCGTAAGGCTTGATCTGAGGTTTTTCCCAAGCGCCGTTCTTGAAATCGCAGACGAACATATGGTCGGTGAAAACGCTTCCAAAACTAAGGTTGTCGAAGTCGATAGAAGCTATTTTTGAGTCCTTTCGTTTGACTATATCGATTGCGGTCATTGAGGTTCTTCTCATTTTGGATGCGATGTTAGTTGGTTTGAATTCGGGCAATACATTTATGATCAATTCCTTGCAGAGCAATAATTCCGTAAATCCTTAAAAAGCCCATTTCGGCTAAATTAATAAAAATTTCGTAAGACAACGCCAAACGAAAGTCCGGCATCAATATTTGGCAATGTAAAATTGATCTTGAAAAACATAGTGTCGAAATCTTGCTGCAAATCAAATGGTTGTAATTGAACAAAAGTGCTTATTTTTGCTAAAAGGTCTAAAATACACTTACCATGAAAAAATATCTCTTGATATCGATGATTTGTCTTTCGTTTATAGCTTGCAAGAAATCCGAAGCGGAACAAGCAGAACCAGTCGTTGAAACTGTTACTGTTGATACCGAAGTCGATTCGGCCATAGTCAATCAGGATGAACCAGCGCAAATCGTTGCTCCGTCTGAGGACAAAAAGGAAACAGGCACGGTGTCAAAACCTGCACCAATAAAAGCCAATACCACCGACGCGAATATTGAGTATGCAAGTTTTGGCGACAAATTTCAGCCAAAACAAGTGATGACGTCAGAACAGATGATGGCTAAATATGCTACATTAAAGAAAGGAGATACCTTAGATGTCCGATTTGCTTCCACCATCAAGGAAGTTTGCAAAAAGAAAGGTTGTTGGATGTCGATGCAATTGCCAAATGGGAAGGAAAGTTTTGTCAGGTTCAAGGATTACGGATTCTTTGTACCGCTTAACGCCGCAAAATCAGATGCCATCATCAAAGGTAAGGCGTTTTTGGACGTGGTTTCGGTTGATGATCAAAGGCATTATGCCAAAGATGGCGGAAAGAGCGATGCCGAAATCGCGATGATCACACAGCCAAAAATTACATACGCGTTCACTGCAGACGGCGTTTTGATAAAGCCATGATCCGCGCCTCGATTTTTTTTGTAATGCTGTTCGGTTTTTTTGCCTGTGGTGAGACCAACTCAGAAAAAGCTGTGGTTTCGGAGGCCATATCTGAAGCAAAAGTTCCCACGAAAAAGCTCGAAATGTATAATATGTCCCAAATGTCCGTGCTTATGGAAAAGTTGTACCGCGATAACAGAAGATTGAAAAACCGGATAGTTGATGGAGAGACGATCCCAGAAATGCCGACCTATTATGATAAGCTTTTTTCGGCAAAAATGACCGATCCCGCAGAGAATGATGATTTTTTTAAGGCTACGGCAAGAGGTTTTGTCGCTTCGCAAAAGTTAATCTACAGCAGTCCGGAAAACCTTAAACAGTCTTACAACAATTCGATCAATATCTGCATTGAATGCCATAAAGTAAAATGTCTTGGTCCCATCCCGCGTATCAAGAAATTGATTATTAATTGAAAGATCGGCAAATCATCGTCACAGCCGATGGCTCAACTACGATATACTTGCCAGAGCGGGACGAATGTTATCATTCCAAGAATGGCGCGATACAAGAAACCTATCATGTTTTCATAAAGCACGGTCTCGATTTTTTTGAAAAGAAGGAAATCTCGATTCTGGAGATGGGTTTTGGAACAGGATTGAACGCTTTCATCACTTTTATTGAATCCCAAAAACGTAAACTCAAAATAGATTACACAGGAGTTGAAGCTTTTCCTTTATCAGTTGAAGAGGCGGGCAAACTGAACTTTGTCGAGAGGTTGGAAGCAAGGGAAAGTGCGGATATTTTTGATAAGATGCATTTGCCGTCGCACGGAACAGAAATTAGCCTGTCCGAATCGTTTTCATTCACAAAATTAATTTTGAGATTTGAAGAACTAGAGCTCAGCGAAAGTTATGACCTTATATACTTCGATGCTTTTGGATTTGGCATGCAGCCCGAGCTTTGGTCCGCGGAGATTTTCGAGAAGATGTATTCAGCGCTTTCACCGAATGGAATCCTGGTAACATATGCAGCCAGATCTGTGATTAAAAGGAACATGCAAGCAGCAGGATTTAGGGTCGAAAAACTGCCGGGCGCACTTGGAAAGAGGGAAATGTTCCGTGCATTGAAATAGCGCTTACCGTGCTGAAAAACAGTTAATTAAATCAATTGTTTTGCCAATTAACAATTCATTCGTCACACAGATGATAATTTTGATTAAATTTGGATTTATAACAGTAAACCCATCGGCCAATGAAGAGAACCATGTTTGCTTACACGAAGACAATACTCGAAAGAGTGAGTTTTGATCCTTTACTTTTCTGCAAAGAACTTGAGAAAGCTTTGAAGGTACTTTTACCTTACGAGATCGAGAAATTGACAGAATGGCTTTTGAGCTTCACAAAGGGAAAACCCGATCTTCAACAATGTTTGATCTATGTTAAACCATAAAAATTAAAGGGACTTAAATGGTCCCTTTTTATTTGTACACACGTCAAAAAAATGTAAGAAAAATAACCTACATTAATAAAAAATATGCATTTCATCGTTTATATGAGTACTTCATCGATTTATTGATTTAAAAATTATGTTTTTTATATCATTTATAGGTTTCTTTACGTAAATTCAATTAAAGATAACCCCAAATCTTAGAAATTATGCCAAGAATGATTTACGATTACACCAAGGCCGTGCTTGAGCGCGTGAGTTTTGATCCAATTCTCTTTTGCCGGGAATTGAAGAAGGCACTTAAAAACCTGCTGCCATACGAAATGGAACAATTGAAAAGATGGCTTTTTAATTACACCTCCGAAAAACCCGAGCTTCGTCAATATATATCCATCGTCGAGCAATGATGCGGCAGTCTAGAGTTTTTTTGCGACCGGACTTATGATCTGCACATCATGGAATGCAATCGCGCCTTTCACAATCCCGGAAATTGTGTTTTTTAGCGCATTTATGATGTGAATTTTAAGTCCGGTTTTTGCATAGACCAAACTGATTTCGCGCGCGGGTTTTGGCGAAACAAAATGGCGAAGGTTTCGTTGCTTTTTGTCCTCAAGATCCAAAGTGTGCAAATAGGGCAGGAGCGTCATACCAAGTCCTTCGTCAGAAAGCTTTATGAGCGTTTCAAAACTTCCACTCTCAATCCTGAAATGATGGTTGTCGTCGTGCTGGCCAGCGTTTTTGCATATATTCAGAACCCCGTCTCTAAAACAATGGCCGTCCTGCAACAACAAAATTTGTTCGGGAACCAGATCTTGGACATAGATTTCGGCTTGGGAATTATTGCCCATCGATTCGGGAATATACGCAACGAAAGGCTCATAGTATAACACCATTTCCCTTAGCTTGTTCTCTTCGAGCGGAGTTGCCACGATCGCCGCGTCAAGATTACCCGATTTCAGTCGTAGAATAATTTCATCGGTGTTCAGTTCTTCGATAATGAGTTTTACCTTGGTATATTTGTTGGTGAAATTTTTGAGAAACATTGGCAGCAGCGTCGGCATCACGGTTGGGATTATGCCCAGCTTGAACTCGCCACCAATAAAACCTTTCTGTTGCTCTACTATATCCTTGATTCTTCCTGATTCATTGACGATATTCTGAGCTTGCGCCACGATCTGCTCGCCGACACCTGTGAGCTGCAAAGGCTTTTTGCTTCGGTCGAAAATCAGCACATCAAGTTCGTCCTCGAGTTTTTGGATCTGCATGCTCAAAGTTGGCTGTGATACAAAAGACTTTTCGGCTGCGACCGTAAAACTGCGGTGCTCCGCCAAGGCCAAAATATATTGAAGTTGCGTTATTGTCATTGCTATCCTTTTTGCAAACTTACACGCTTTTTCCTTGAACGTGCGAGTGCGCTTTCATTGTTAATTTACTATTAACCTTTGCGAGCAGCTTTGCATAGCGCGCGCAAATGAAGTAATTTCGCACCAATGAGATTTTTCACCAGTATTGTTCTGTTTCTCTTTATGGTGTTTTTGGCCGCTCCAACTGTCGTGACATTGGTAAACAAAAACGCCGACGTTTCACTTTGCTACAGTTTCAGTGAAGAGGAGCAAGTTCACAAACAGATTACTTTTCCATCGGAAATGTTGCCAACGCCGACCCCTTATATTTTGGAGCGCCAACAGCATTCTTTTCCTTTTGAGAATCTCCTTCATGATTCGCTTTCGCGGAATATTTTCATTCCACCTCCCAACTTAATTTAATACTTCTGTTCTTTAACGTTCCAGATCTTCGGAACATCTTTCACGTTGTATTAAATCTATTTCAATGACTAAAAAAGTAAATATTTTGGGGCATCTTAAAAGTGATGCCGCTTCGGGCCTGGTTGTGTTTTTGGTAGCTTTGCCACTATGTTTGGGTATCGCGCTTGCCAGTGGCGCACCGCCATTATCGGGGATCATCGCAGGAATCGTGGGTGGGATTGTTGTCGGTTTTATGAGCAATTCGCATTTGAGCGTATCAGGTCCCGCCGCTGGCTTAACGGCCATTGTCCTTACCGCAATAACAGATTTTGGTGCGTTCAACATATTCTTGACCGCCGTCTTTATTGCCGGGATTTTCCAGCTTCTCCTCGGACTGATAAAAGCGGGCAGCATTTCCAATTATTTTCCTTCCAATGTGATCGAAGGAATGCTCGCCGGAATCGGTATAATCATCATATTGAAACAATTGCCGCACGCGGTAGGGTTTGACACCGATTTTGAGGGCGACCAATCTTTTTTGCAGACCGATGGGTCGAATACCTTTTCGGCGCTTTCGGGAATGCTGGATTACATCAACATTGGAGCGGTGATTGTTTGCGCGGTCTCTCTCGCGATCTTGATCACATGGGACAAAATTGCTTTTCTCAAAAGAGTAAAGCTTCTTCCGGGCGCGCTCGTTGCCGTTGTTATTAGCGTTCTCTTGAATCAACTTTTCATTGCAATCTCTAGCGATTTGGCCATAGCGGAATCCCATTTGGTATCACTGCCGGTGCCACAAACTTGGAACGATTTTCAGAATATCGTGATTTTTCCGGATTTTTCGGGAGTCTTTAATATGAAGGTTTGGATCACCGGCGCAACGATCGCGATTGTGGCTTCCATCGAGACTTTGCTTTGCATTGAAGCCGCCGATAGAATGGACAAGCTCAAGCGTTATACAAACACAAATGTTGAGCTTCGCGCGCAGGGAATCGGCAATATGATCAGCGCGGTTTTAGGCGGACTTCCAATGACTTCTGTTATCGTGCGGACTTCGGCAAACAATTCGGCGGGCGCCAAATCAAAAATGTCGGCGATCATCCACGGAATATTTTTGCTGGTAAGCGTTCTATCTATTCCATTCATACTAAATTTGATTCCGTTGGCAACACTTGCCGCGGTGCTTTTGATGGTTGGTTACAAACTTGCGCGTCCGGCGGTTTTCGCACATTTCTGGAGCAAGGGAAAGTACCAGTTCGTGCCATTTTTGGCAACGTTGCTTTTTGTGGTTTTCACCGATTTGTTAAAAGGTGTCGCGATTGGAATCGTGATCAGTATTATATTTGTGCTGCGCGGCAATATGAAAAGAGCATATCGTTTTCGCGGTGAAGATTATGTGGCTGGCGATGTGATACATATTGATCTAGCTGAAGAAGTTTCATTTTTGAACAAAGCTGCCATCAAGACTACTTTGTCAAAGATTCCGGAAGATTCAAAAGTGATTATTGATGCTTCGCAAAGTGTTTACATTGCGCATGACGTGCTAGATTTGATTCAGGAATTCACCATTAGCCTCGCACCGGCAGAAAACATCAAGGTAAATCTCATCGGTTTCAAAGATGCGTACTCAATTGAAAGCTTGGACAACACCGACAATCACGTAACCGTCGAGCACATTTATGACGCGATGAAAAGAAAAATAGTTGAGGTTGAAAAAGTAGAATTCGTTGAATAAAACCAATTAAATATCAAAGAGTAAATGAAAGATTTTTATAAGCAGATTATAGACAACAATAGGAAATGGGTATCCGAATCGTTGGAAAAAGACCCAAATGTTTTCAAGGATTTGGCAAAAGGTCAAACGCCGCCATTGCTCTGGATTGGTTGTTCGGACAGTCGAGTGCCGGCCAATGAAATTATTGGTGCGAAGGCTGGAGAGGTTTTCGTGCACCGAAATATCGCCAATATGGTGGTTCATTCCGATATGAACATGCTCAGCGTTCTTGATTATGCCGTGAACGTTTTAAAAGTAAAGCACGTGATCGTTTGCGGTCATTATGGCTGTGGCGGAGTGAAAGCCGCAATGGGCAATGATTCTATAGGAATTATCGACAATTGGATAAGGCACATAAAGGATGTCTATAGACTTCATAACATCTATTTGGACTCCATAAAAAATGATGATGAACGCTTTAATATGTTCGTTGAATTGAACGTCAAAGAGCAGGTATTCGACCTTGCAAAAACATCTATAGTTCAGGCCGCATGGCGTTCGGGACAAGATCTTACTTTGCACGGGTGGGCTTACGGACTCAATTCGGGACTTGTGAAAGACCTTGATGTGAACTTGAGCACCAACAAAGATTTGGACAAGGTCTATCAATTGAAATTATAGGGAAATCCATCAGTCGTGCTGAAGGTTTTCATTGAATGCCGATGGCAACATCTGCGGAATGAACTTTATCAACAATGGAAGAAGAATGCTTCCGCCGGGAATGAGGAATATTGTCAGTGACGGAATCGTCTTGCAAATATCCAGCAGCTGTCGGCGGACTTTCTTTTTTTCTTGTTTTGTGAGGTCCCGAGATGTGGAAGCGGCGAGTAGCCACATCAGCTCTCGGCTGTCGGTGATTTCGCGGAGCAATCTTTTTTTGTTCCGTTTGATCAGCGTGACCACAAGTTGCGTGGTGTTGTCATAAAAATGCTTTACCGGATTGGAATAATTGAGGTAAGGAATGACTTCACGATGATTTTCTATAAAAATGTTCAGTTCGGCAATGCTGTCCTCAACAAACAATGCTGAGGTAGATAGGAACTGCGCCAATTTTTCCAAAAAATAACGCTCGTGCTTTTCGATGACGCCATCGCTATACAGTGCAAGTGCGGCAATATCAACGATGTAGAATTTTTCTAGATTGTTGGTAATGAACGAAAAGTCTATTTCTGCAAGTGCTCCATTTGAATCTTGTGGAAATTTCCCAAACCTCAGCGATGATTCAAACAGTCGAATGAGCTGATTGTCGTGCTCCGATTTGCGCAGTTTGCTTTTCAAGGCTGTCGTGACCACAAGTGCAATTATCTCCTCAATCTTCCGAACATACTTTTGAGAGATCTTACCATTGGACAAAAACCGGTCAAAAGCAAGCACATCAATAAAAATCAACGCATTGGTGACAATGTGCGAAAACGATTTGCTGAGCGCATTCCCGTTTATCTGAACGCGTTCATCTATATAGGACTCAAGAATTTTGGATTTTGATTGTTCCGGCAGCACTTTTTCAAATACCGACCTGCCCTTTGGCGATATCGTGGTATAGAACTCTGTCGCGCTTACCAGAAAATCCTTGCCATCTTTGCCATGATTGCAAAAAACCTGCCAAAGAAAGTTCAGAAGCGCGACTTTTGAAATCTCGTCAACCAGCCAGCCTTTTGTATTTATCGGTTTGTTGGTGGGCAAGGAAACGATGTGACCATAAATAAATCCGCTATCGCGCGCGCCTATGTAAAAATCAATCGGCTGCGTCAGAACCGTTTTTTTTGGAAATTTCTGTTCCAAAAAAAACTTGTCGATCCAGCCGTTTGTCGAAGGATTAATCATCGCGCCAATTTGCTGCAAAGCTATAATAATTGAGCGAACCTTCTAATGATTTTAAAAGAGCCTGATTTATTTAATTATCGCAGAACAAGCCACTCGCGAACCCGCATTTCCCGAAGGTTGCGAGGTGTAATCGTCGGCATCTTGGTGCACGATCAAGCCTTTGCCAAGAATATCCTTGTTTTTGTCGCCGCAACCGATGCACCATTCATCTGTGGTGAGCATTGAAGTTCCGTTCCCATATTCATCGGTCGCAAAATTGCCGATATCACCTTTATGGTATTCGCCCTCGCCCCATTTCCCATGTTTTTTGAAAGTAGGGTTCCAGTGACCTCCCGCCGAGCTTCCGTCTGCGGCTGTACAATCAGCTTTCTCATGGATATGAATCGCATGAACTCC
>JBBSUW010000021.1:0-30361 GCA_038234025.1 Flavobacteriales bacterium | reverse complement strand
TTTCCAAATCGGTCAAACTACATTTAAGCCCTGGTAAGGTTCCTCGCGTATCATCGAATTAAACCACATGCTCCACCGCTTGTGCGGGCCCCCGTCAATTCCTTTGAGTTTCATTCTTGCGAACGTACTCCCCAGGTGGGTCACTTATCACTTTCGCTTGGCCACCCAGCCCTCAATCGGGCCGGACAGCTAGTGACCATCGTTTACGGCGTGGACTACCAGGGTATCTAATCCTGTTCGCTCCCCACGCTTTCGTCCCTCAGTGTCAATCAATTATTAGTAGCCTGCCTTCGCAATCGGTATTCTATGTGATCTCTATGCATTTCACCGCTACACCACATATTCTAGCTACTTCATAACAATTCAAGACCTTCAGTATCAATGGCAGTCCTGCGGTTGAGCCGCAGAATTTCACCACTGACTTAAAGGTCCACCTACGGACCCTTTAAACCCAATGATTCCGGATAACGCTTGCACCCTCCGTATTACCGCGGCTGCTGGCACGGAGTTAGCCGGTGCTTATTCTTACGGTACCGTCATCGGGCCACACGTGGCCCTTATTCTTCCCGTACAAAAGCAGTTTACAACCCGTAGGGCCGTCTTCCTGCACGCGGCATGGCTGGATCAGGCCTGCGCCCATTGTCCAATATTCCTCACTGCTGCCTCCCGTAGGAGTCTGGTCCGTGTCTCAGTACCAGTGTGGGGGGTCTCCCTCTCAGGACCCCTACCCATCGATGCCTTGGTAGGCCGTTACCCTACCAACAAGCTAATGGGACGCATAGCCATCTTATAGCGATAAATCTTTAACCCCGCCGGCATGTGCCAATGGGGTGCCATAGGGTATTAATCCAAGTTTCCCTGGGCTATCCCCTACTATAAGGTAGGTACTATACGCGTTACTCACCCGTGCGCCACTCGTCATCTGGTGCAAGCACCAATGTTACCGTTCGACTTGCATGTGTTAGGCCTGCCGCTAGCGTTCATCCTGAGCCAGGATCAAACTCTTCATCGTACAATCTTAAAAATATTCTCTCGGCGCGCGCCATGCGCGCCCCTTGTCCCCTATGTGCCCCGGGCATAGCTGCCCGGGGCGCTGTCATCCAATATGTCTATGAACTTGTCTTTACGATTGTGCGCCTATGTCCCAAAGCGGGTGCAAAAGTAATCACTTTTTCTGAACGCGCAAGGGATTGTGGAAAAAAATCCCGAACTTTTTTCCGGCGGCCGGACAACGGCCCCGATGCCCCAAAACCGGACGGCAAAGATACAACGGATCGCCTAAATCGTGCAAGGGTTTGATGGTGTTTTTTCTGTTTTTTTTCAAGGTGCGGCGAAAGGCCCATCGAAACGCCCCGAACACCTAGGCACCGATGGCCGCAATAGCCCCGATGGCAGCGGTAGCCCACAGCCAAGGGCCCGATCGGAGCACGGTGGACATGGGCGACCAACGGAAGCCCGAGGGACGCCGATGCGAGGACGGGTTTTTGGCGAGGACTACAAGCGGACAGCGGGAAATTGCTCCAGAAAAACTACTGAAATCGAATTGCTTTAATGGGCGAAATCTTTGTGATAATGTAGGACGGGACCACAAGCACGATAAGACAAACGACAACGGTGCCGATATTGAGAAGTAATATGTACCACAGATTTATGTCGACGGGTGCTTCGTTGACGTAGTAATTCTCGGGGTTGAGCTTGATGATGCCAAAGAGTTTCTGAAGCAACAAAAGGGAAATCCCGATAAAATTGCCCCAAAAGAGCCCGCGCAATATGAGAAAAAGAGCACTGTGCAAGAATATTTTGCGCACAATCCAATTGGTGGCTCCGAGAGATTTTAAAATTCCGATCATCTGGGTGCGCTCGAGAACGAGGACGAGCAAGGCTACGGCCATATTAATGGTGGCGACAAGAATCATAATTATCAAGATGACTATTATATTGAAATCGAACAACTGAAGCCATTCGAAAATATAGAAATATTTGTCGACAATCGTCTGTGTGTCAAGTGTCGAACTTGTTTGCGTGTAGATTTCCTTTCCTTTTTCCCCGATTTCGTCAAAATTCTCAACAAATACCTCGAAACTCCCGACTTCATCGCTTTTCCATTTATTGATCCGCTGAACATGGCGAATGTCTCCTATAATGTAAGCACCATCGAACTCCTGAAATCCTGAACTATATATTCCAGCAACGGTAAAAACGCGCAGGTTGGGAAGTTGGTTGCCGCGCTCCTTCATAAAAAAGGTGTTGAAACGCGAGCCAATTTTTAGATTCAGCCGATTGGCGAGATATCGAGAAATGAGCACGTGGTCGTTGAGCTTTCCACTAAAGTCGGGCAAGTTGCCCTCGACGAGATATTCCCTGAGGTTGTCCCATAGATAATCCTTCCCGACACCCTTGAGTATGATTCCCTCAAAGGCATTTTCGGTGCGGATGATTCCAGCCTTGCTGGCAACGGCCTGAACATGGGAAATACTCTCGACATCCTTGAATTTTGGATAAAATTTCTGATTGGTGGAAATGGGCATAAGACTTACCTGTGATCGGTTGTCATCAAAATTTGAAATGACGATATGTCCATTAAAAGCCGAAACCTTCTGGCGTATTTTCTTCTGCAAGCCAACGCCGGTCGCGACCGAAATAATCATCATGACCATGCCGATGGCTATTGCCGCTACGGCGATTTTAATTATCGGGCGTGAAATGCTACTTTTGCCCGATCTGTCGGAAATTATTTTTCGGGCTATAAAATATGGAAGGTTCAACTTTGGGATCGCGGTTTTAAATTTTGCCACAGATGATTTCGGGTTTCAAATTTACATTTTTTAAAACAATTGCTTTCATAATCACAGATCGACATATGCATTCCAAAATCAACCGCTCAACCGTCAAAAACTTTGATAAAAAAACATTCTTTACCAGCCTTTTAATAAGTGGGGCGATCTTTATTTTTGCCACATCTTGCGCGACCTTGGAAAAGCCGCTCTATTCTGTGCCGGAACAAGTTGCCCTGAAATCGAAAACAAGAACCACATCGACGAAATTCCTTACTGGAGCGGACAATTTAGCCAGTCATCTGAACCTTATCAGGAACAAAAAAATAGCGATATTGACCAATCAAACAGGAATGGTTCAGTACGAAGTTCCCTATACCGAGTACGATTCGGTAAAAATGGAGATGCAGAAAAGCACCCGAACCGTAAGCGAACACATAGTCGATTACCTCTATTCCAACCCGAAGATAAATCTTGTCAAGATTTTTGCGCCCGAGCATGGATTCCGTGGCGAGGCAGATGCAGGAGAAACCATTTCGGACGGAAAGGACAGGAACACCGGGCTTCCAATAATTTCATTGTACGGCAGCAACAAAAAGCCAACCGTTGAGCAACTTGAGGGCATTGACATCATGGTTTTTGATCTTCAGGATGTTGGCGCGCGGTTCTACACCTATATATCTTCGCTGCATTATCTTATGGAGGCTTGCGCGGAAAACGATATTATGGTTATAATTCTCGATAGGCCAAATCCAAATGGCAATATTGTCGATGGTCCGATTTTGGAAAAGGAATACGAGAGCTTTGTCGGGATGCACGAAATCCCGGTGCTGCACGGCATGACAATCGGAGAGTACGCGCTGATGATCAACGGTGAGAACTGGCTGAAAGGCAGTTTGCACTGCGAGCTCAAGGTTGTGCCGTGCGAGAATTATCGTCGCGAAATGGCTTATGATCTTCCGGTAAGACCTTCGCCAAATCTTCCGAACGCACAGTCGATCAACCTATATCCAAGTTTGTGCTTTTTTGAGGGAACGAACGTGAGCGTGGGCCGTGGAACGGAATCGCAGTTCCAGATTTATGGATCGCCAAATCTCACAGATTATCATTTTTCGTTCGTTCCAAGGCCAAACAAAGGCGCAAAAGACCCAATCTACAACGGCAAAATCTGTTGCGGCGTTGATCTGACCAAGATTCCCCACGTCAAGAAACTTGAACTGAAGTGGCTCTTGGATGCCTATTCCAAAACTGCCGAAAAGTCATCATTCTTTACCTCGTATTTTACGAAGCTCGCCGGAACAAAAAATCTTCAGAATCAGATCGAAAACGGCTGGAGCGAAAAACAGATAAGAGATTCGTGGAAGCCAGGTCTGGAAATATTCAGGGAAAAACGAAGGCAATACCTTATATATCCCGACAGTTTTTTGATGCCCAATTAAACAGGAATCATTTCGAAATTCTTCTTTTCAATTCTTCCACAATGTTGAAAGCTGCCGGACAGATGGCAACATTCTGGAGCGTGAGGTGCGAAATCTGGTGGAATTTCTTGCGGTCGGTGTGCGGGAATTCGCGGCAGGCTTTGGGACGAACATCATAAATGCTGCACTTGTTGTCGTGGTCCAAAAAATGACAGGGCAATTGTTTTAAAACTTTATCGCCATCCTCATCAACTTGCAGAAAAATTTCGGCGAACTGCTGGGGTTTCTGACGGAAATATTTCGAGATGCGCTCAATATCTCCTGAAGTAAAAAGCGGACCCGTGGTTTTGCAACAGTTGGCACAATCCAGACAATCTGTTCTTTCGAACTCGGCATCGTGAAGTTCTACCATCAAATAATCGAGATTCTTGGGCTGCTTTTTCTTGAGCTTCGCAAAAAACTTCCTGTTCTCTAAGTCCTTATCTTTGGCCAGTGCCAGAACTGCCTTGAGCTTTTCGGTCATCTAAGAATATTTTGGGCAAAGCTAAAAAATGATGATTGCTTTAAGCAAAACCAACAAAGATATTATGATCGATTTATGGGGCAATGCAATTTATGACCACTATTTTGAACGTTCAAATGAGAATTTGATCACGGCCACGAACATCAGCGAACCTGAAAATATGCCTGTGTCATATCTATTTCGGGATTATGGGTCAATGCCGGAACTGGAAAAAACAGCCCTTGGTTTCTGTAGTGGAAATGTTCTCGACGTCGGCTGCGGCGCGGGAAGCCATGCTCTTTTTCTTCAGGATAACCGAAGGCTTGAAACAACCGCTGTAGATGTTTCGGAAAAAGCCGTAGAGATTTGCAAGTTGCGCGGACTGAGGAATGCTGTGGTTGCCGATATATTTGAATTTTCTCCCAACAAGAAATTTGATACAATTCTCCTCCTTATGAACGGTACCGGAATATGTGGGAATTTGGACAAACTTGACGATTTTTTATTAAAACTTACAACCTTGATGACCGAAAGTGGCCAAATTTTGGTCGAGTCGAGCGACCTTCAATATATGTACAAAAAAAAAGACCTGAATCTCTTGCACAAAGGCGGAAAATATTATGGAGAACTGCGATTTTCAATGTCGTACAAAGGCAGGCAATCACCTGATTTCAACTGGTTGTACGTAGACTTTGAAACATTGAAGATTCATTCGGCGAAATTTGATTTGATCTGCACAAAAGTCTTTGAGGGCAACGACGATGAATTCTTGGCTCGAATTGTACTCAAAAATATGTAAGTTTTCATTTTAAATAAAAATAATTGGTATAACCGTGCGTTTAACTTTGCGAAACCAAATCAGATTTACCTTCAATATGAAAAACCTCAAATTTCTCTTTGCATCAGCAATTTTGATTTTGCTTTCATGCTCAAAAGACGACAATAATTCAAATGTCATCAACGGTGTTGACAGAACTGCAAACCTGCAGACGACCGGATCAAGCGCGCACGATTTTCTTTCCAACCAAACCTACCACAAATTGATTATTGAATTGGTTTATGTAAAGAATTTTAGGCCAACGACCCAAGCCATATCGAATTTCAAGAATTTTCTTGATGCGCGACTCAACAAATCGGGCGGTATTTCGATAATCGAACGAGAAGTGAACGCAATTGGAAATTCTCCTTACGACCTCAACCAGGTCGCACAGCTCGAATCGGCGCTCCGGAACAACTACAATTCCGCGGGAACACTTACGATGTTCGCGTTTTTTCTCGATGGAAGTGCGGCCGGCGACACCAACGAGAGTTACACTTTGGGCTCTGCATACCGAAACACATCGATCGTGATATACGAAAGCACTGCAAAAAGCATCAGCGGTGGAATTGGCCAACCGTCGCTCGCCACGGTCGAGACCACAGTGCTCAACCATGAAATGGCGCATCTTCTGGGACTTGTGAATCTTGGTTCCCCAATGCAGAACCAGCATCTGGACACCGCGCACGACAAGCATTGCGACAACAGCGACTGCCTCATGTTCTGGCAGGCCGAATCTGGAGATATTTTTCAGATGATAACCGGAGGAAGCTCGCCACAGCTCGATGCCAATTGCATTGAGGATCTTCGCGCGAACGGCGGAAAATAATTCATATTGATTTTAGCTTTGCAGCAAATCGGTTTCACTCAGTATTTGCTCCAAAGCTTTGTACAAAATTTCCAAATCTGATCGATCGTTGTACCAGTTCATGGAAATTCTCATATAATGGTTTCCGTTGCTTTCCATTATCGGAATCTCGATTTGATATTTTTTGTAAAGCAAATTTTTTACTGTTTCATGTTCTTTTGTTCGGATGGGAACGCTGCACATTTGCGAAAGATTCTCAATATCGATGGGGCAAATGGGCGATGATCCAACAAGGTCGCAGAATCGTGGGTAGTATTCAAGAATCAGGTTCGTGCATCGATCGGCATTTTGTTTCCAATTGTTTTTCTCCAAAAAGTCAACCGCCAACTTTACGGCCAAAAAAGCGGTTATATCGCGCGTGCCCTGAACTTCGTGAACCTCGGGAAAACTCAGATTTCGAGCGTTAGGCTCGTAAGACCAACTGATCACTGACGGCTGAAGCATTTGCTGAAAGTCTTTTCCAACGTATAAAAACGAACTTCCCTTTGGTGCCAAAAGCCATTTGTGACAGGTTCCTGTATAAAAATCGGGATCCATCTTTTGTATATCCAAATCAATATGTCCGGGAACGTGGGCGCCGTCAATAATTGTAATCAATCCCCTTGAACGCGCGATTTCGCAGATTTCCGAAACGGGAAAACGCAATGCCGTCGCGCTCGAAATCTGGTTTATAAAAATAGCTTTCGTTCGTGGGGTAATTCCCCCTGTGAAATTTTCAAGCAATGACAATTGCGATATTACCGGCAGCTCGATATGCTGTCTAACGACTTTAAAACCACTTTTCTTTGCATAAAAATCCCAGCTTCGATCCATTGCGCCGTATTCAAGATCGGTCATTAAAACTTCGTCACCGCTTTTCAGGTCTAATGATGCTATAATGTTGTTGACCGCCGTTGTTGGATTTGCTAAAAAGAAAAAATCTTCGGGCGCGACATTTACAAGCTTTCCAAGAGCGATTTTGGCTTGCGCCAAATGGCTTTTTGCATTGTTAACGATAAACTGAACAGGTTCGCGCTCAAGCTCCAACTGAAACTGTTGATAAGCCTCGAATATTGGCTTCGCACAAGCACCGAACGAGCCGTGGTTCAGATATGTAATTGTTGAATCGAGTAGGAATTGGTTTTTCATAATAAAAAAAATCCCATACGATGATGGGATCTGTTTTTAAGTTCGAGCAAATATTATTGCATATATTTCATAACCATCGCCTGAAGGTCCTGCTGCATTCCACTCATAGAATCAGAAGACTTGTCCATTAGCTCACCAGATTTTGCGTTAATTTTCCTTCCTATTGGCGTATCGTAAAACTTCAGCATTTCCTTGATATCGTCATGCGTATAAGTTTCCATATAGGCATCGGCCATTTTGTCGTAGAATTTTGGCATCATGGCATCAAACTCCAAAATAAATCCCGCCTGTTTGGCCGGGGGTATCATCTTTATGATCTGGGACTTGGCAGATTGCATTTGAGCGCCAGATCCGTTGACCATCAATACTTTCATAACATCTTTTTTGAAATCAGTGTCAGCTTGTGCAAAAGTGAATTGGCATACGAAGACGAAAGCAATAGCGAGCAATAGTTTTTTCATGGTTTTTTTTTTATTAGTTTATAAAAGTAAATATTTTAATATAATCGGCAAATTTATTTCGCGGAAACGCGCATTATTAACTTGACTATGGAATGTTGAGGAACTTATGCGTTTGCAAAGATATTCGCCACTTTGGGTTGTCCATTACATAATCCACGATTTGCGGAGTGATCATTTCTCGTTTGCTCCATTCGGGCTGTAGAAAAAGTACCGCATTATGGTTGACGCTTGCCGCCTGTTCTTCGGCAAAAACAAAATCATGCTTGTTGTGAACGATCACTTTGAGTTCATTCGCATTTTCATAAACGGCTTGCGCGGGCAACTTGTTTTTTTTTGGCGAAAGGCAGATCCAATCCCATTTTCCGGAAAGATCATAGGCGCCAGAAGTTTCGATATGTACTTTTATTCCGTTGTCCTTCAGCGCATTTGTGATCGGGTCCATGTTCCACATCAAGGGTTCGCCGCCCGTGATCACAACGGTGGTCGAATGTTTTTTGGCATTTACAACAATCGCATCTATAGAAGTTGGCGGATGAAGTTTGGCGTCCCAACTTTCCTTTACATCGCACCAATGGCAACCCACATCGCAACCACCGATCCGAATAAAATAGGCAGCGGTGCCGGTATGAAAACCCTCGCCCTGAATCGTGTAGAATGCCTCCATCAGCGGAAGCATCAATCCTTGTTCTACAGCAATGGAAATTTCGGTCTTCAAAAAATATTTTTTTTGGAGTGCAAAGGTAGCTAAAATTTTGTCCTTGCAATTTGGCTTCTATGTGCAAAAAAAAAGCCGGTCACATAACTGACCGGCTTTGAATTTTCATTTAAGTTGCTTGAGTGCATCTGTCGCGAACTGGTTTTCGGGATCGAGCGCTAGGGTTTTGTTAAAGAACTCTTTCGCTTTCATCTTGTCGGAGTTGGCGTAGCTTGAGGCGATGTTATTGTAAGCTTCAATTACTTTTGCCTTGTTCTTTTGGATTTCCGGCGCGCCTTTTTCGTTGATCACGGCCAGATATTGCTGGTAATATTTGATGATCATTTCCTCATTGCCCATCAACCTGTTGGTCCTGGCACGATAAAGATATGCGTCCTGCGTGTCTGGCGAACCAATGATTACCTCACCATAAGCTTTGTCGGCTTTTGCCAATTGCACCATGTTTGGCTTATCGCTGCTGCCTCTCGCGCTACCAAAATATATGGCGTTCCCGAGGTAGAAATTGTCCAATAGATAACTGTTGGATTCTTTGTTGGTGACGGCAAGTTCATAAACGGCCGCCGCTTCGTTGAAGAATTTCTGCGCATAAAGCTTCTTGCCCATTTCGCTCAAATCTCCCGCCATGGTTGGTTCCATCTCGATGGATTTTTTGATGTCGGTGATTCCTGAGTTGAAGGTTGGCACATCAACTTTGGTAGTATCCATTGTGCTTGCTTTTTTCAGCTTTGCAAAGCCAAGATACATATAGTCCCTTGCTATCGGCTTGTTGCGGGTATTGGTTACAAAGTCGTTGATCGATTTGATGGCAACATCTGGATTTCCATTCTCATAGGCTGAATAACCCAAATATCTAAGAATTCGTGGGTTAACCTTGTCGATTTTCTTCATTTGCTCAGCCTCTACTTCCAGCGCTTTATAATCTCCGGCCAAGATCAAAAAGTCGGCGTGGCGCATTCTTGATGAAAGGCTGTAATCTGTAAGGCTCATATATTTTTCATAGTTTGTGAGCGCCAATTGTATATATTCATCATATTTGCGTCTTTCGCTCAATGCCCAGAAATAGTAGGTTTCCGCTAGTTCGCGGTAGACAGGTCCGTAAGTTGCGTTGATGGCAATAACTTCGTTGAAAGATTTTATGGCTTCACCAAATGCCTTAGCACTTTTCAACAAAACACCAAGCTGCATTTTTGCGCGAAGCATGGTATTGTCGGCTTGGTAAGCTTCACGGTATGATTTGTAGGATTCGTTGGGGTTTTTGTCGCCCAAATATGCATCTCCAAAGGCGAGCAATAAATTTGGATCGGCCGGTGCGATCATTTTCGCGCGACCAAGCGGTATGAGCGCATTTTTTGCACTTGGATTGTTGCCGTCCATATAGGCTTTGCTGATGTAGATGTATTCCATATAATCCTTGCGGCGCATGTCTTTAGTGGCAAGCCCAAAGTTGGTCGATGCATTGGAAAGATTGCCATTGATAACATCAATATGACCAAGTCCTATATAGTTGTAATTCGCATTGTCGGAAGCAGCGAGGCCTTTTTGATAAAAAACTTTGGCAGAATCCTCAAGATTTTGGTTCAAATAAACGTTCCCCAGAAGAAATGTCGCCATTCCATCCGAAGGTTTGTTCTTGACGATTGATTTCAACATTGCTTTTGCCTTTTCGAACTGCTCTGCGTCGATGGCTTTCTTTGCCTGCTCGATGTCCTGTGCGCTTGCTGTGGCAGCGGCGGCAAAGACCGTAAAGGCGAATATTCCAAATTTGATTCTCATTGTTTATTGATTTTTGTCGTTGTTTATTTTCTTTCTGATCACTATTTCTCGAGCGGGCATTCTAACGGGAACCAATCCCGATGCCAAAATTATTCTTTGTCCCACATCGCCCGCCACAAATGAGGCAAAGCCCATGCCAAGACCGGTGTAACCTTGACAGTTGACGATAAACAATTGCCGTGCCAAAGGATAATTACCGCTCGAAACGTTTATTTGCGAGGGATAAAATGCATCGTTGCTTCCTGTTGTTTTTATGCTTAATATATTGAACGCCTTACGATAAGAAGCTGTTTGAGAATCGGGTTGCGAAAGCCAATTCAATCCGACCACTCCAATGATTCCGCTGTTGTCTGCCACATATTTTATGACATCGGCATTGGAACTGACAGAAAAGATGCCGCTTTCGGGCAATTTGTCAACACCTGCTTTTTCTGAAAGCAATCTTACAGTGCTGCTGTTGGGATTGTCAAAAACAAGACCTTTGATTTTTCCACTTTTATTTCCGTTGATAAAATCCAATATATCCTGCATTGCAACTATAGTATCCATCTTGTTATTGGCTATCAAGGCGACAGCGTCAGCGGCAAAAATCGTGGTTTTGGGGAAAATCTTTCGTGATGCGAAAACCTTGGTTTCGTCCGCGGCGAGTTTTCTGGTGAGCACAGCGACATTGGCTTTTTTATCGATAAGTGCTTTCAGAACTTCGGTTTCAGACTTGGCGATAACATAGATTTTTGCATCATATGTTCCCTGAAAAACCTGAACTTGGTCATCAATGATTGGAAGTATGGTTTCGTCAACAACAATGTCCATGCTTCCCGTTAATATACTGTCTGTTGGTGCATCGGCTGACTGCTTGCACGACGTCAAGACAATAAATGGGATGACAAAAAGTAATTTTATAAAATTTTTCATTCAGTTTGTGCGGTTGTGTTCAAGAGTCTTACGAATCTTATAAAGGAATAAATTATGAGCAAGACACCAAAGGCGATTCTAAATCCCGGTCGAAGATTTATCGGAAAACTCTCCCAAAAAATAATGAAACCGCCCAGTGTTAAATAAATCAAAAAGAACAAAATTCCTATAATAAAAAGAAACCGCTGATGCAGCGATTTCTCCTTGAAATTAAATATTTTGTTTTTGTCCATCAATCATTCAAAGCTTGAACCTTTATTGGCAAATTAAACAACATTCTTACTTTTCTACCATTTTGGATGCCCGGAATCCATTTAACATTGTTGGATTTTATTACCCGTTCGGCTTCCTTGCCAGTTCCATAACCTGGATCTCTAACGATTGTGATGTTGCTTATGGAACCATCGGTCTCAACCACGAATGAAACATAAACCGTTCCTGTCTTGAAACCATAATCTGTTGGCACGACAAAATTCTTTGCTATAAAAGCGCGAAATGCATTCACGCCTCCAGGAAAATCTGCTTTGATCTGAATTCCAGCTTCATTGAAAATTTTGGTCGGGTCATCGCCACCTTCTACAACATCTGTAGGTCCGTTACCAACTGGAGCAATCGTTAGTGCTGCATTCGGATCGCCATCAACCTCGGAACTTCCGAACTTGGCATTTTTGAGATTTGAGATTTTTGGCGGGTTCTCAACAACCTCAATTGTTGTTGCAACAACCAATTTGACAAATTTCTTGACCTCAACTCTGGGAGCAGATCTTTCTACTGCCGGCACTTCTTTTGGCAACTCAATCTTTGGGTTGAGATTCACCAGAACAATTGGCGGCAATTCAGGTTTGGCTACAATCGATCCATTAGGTAAAAGATTGGCGAGCAAAGGTGCGCTCATAAGCAAACTAAATGCAATGCCACCAATCAAAAGCGCTGTTACTGTCGTTTTTGGATTTTCACGTCGAAGTTCGTACGCGCCATAAGTTTTGTTTCGTCCTTCAAAGACGATATCGAGCCACTGTTTTTTAAGAATGTCAAGTTTCATATTGTTGTTTCAATCAAGTTGGACAACTTTCTTTGAAAGTTGTCGCTCATGTATTGCTACGTTAACAGTCGCTGCAGCTTTTGACCTTAAACCGTGCATTGATTGCAGAATCTCCCTAAAAACTTGAAGACGTTTGCACTGCAACAATACTTAACGTAAATGATTCTGATCTATTATATCGAACAATATGTTAATGGAAATTTAATATTCTACAAAAAACCTCAATCTCTTGGTGCCTGTACGTTTATGGGCAACGTGAAAAGCATTCTAACTTTTCGACCGTTCTGTTCTCCAGGAATCCATTTTACTTTGTTGGAACGAATAACGCGCTCAGCTTCCTTTCCGGTGCCATAACCAGCATCTCGCAAAACTTTGATATCGCTTATGCTTCCGTCTTTTTCAACCACAAATGAAACATAAACTTTTCCGCCCTTGAAACCGTAATCTGTGGGTGCTTCAAAGTTCTTGGCAATATATGATCTAAAAGCATCCACGCCACCTGGGAAATCGGCCTTGACCTGAATACCTGCTGGGTTGTATATAGTGTTGTCGTCCTCAACCACATCCTTGGGTCCATTTCCAACGGGAGCCACAGTCAGTTCGGCATCTGGATCGCCTTTAATATTTTCCTTGCCCACGTTCTTGTCCTTGATTTCCTTGATCTTTGGCGGCTCTTCGACAACCTCTTCAGCTTTCGCCACAACAGGCTTTACAAATTTTACCTGATCCACTTTGGGCGGTGGCGGTGGAGGTGGCGGAAGATCTTTCGGAATTTCTTTCTTTGGCGGTAGTTTTATCGTTACGATCTTTTTGTCCAAACTCAAATCCTCATCCGTGCTTGACGGCAAAAAGCTGGCAAGCAACGGCGCGCTCAGCATTAGGCTGAAAATAATCCCACCTATGATAAGGGCAATCAATGTTGTTTTTGGATTGTCTTTTCGCAATTCGTATGCGCCATATTCTTTATTACGTCCCTCAAAGACGATATCGAGCCACTGTCGTTTAAAAATGTCAAGTTTCATTTTATGATGTCGTTTAGGTTAGGCAAACAAGATTCAATCATCAAGTTGTCAGTACGTAGATAATACGCTTATGGAGTTGCAGCAGCATCTCCGCTGGTTGTTGCAGGCGTTGCCTTTCCATCCAGAAGGTCTGCTTCCTGCGGCGTGATGTCCACGATTGCATAAGTTGGCACATCCACGATCGCCATCTCATCGAGCGCGTCCACCAAGTTTCGATAGGTCGATTTTTTTCCCGGTTTAATAATAACGATTAGTCCTTTGTCTTTATTGCCAGTGTATTTGAGCACTTCCTGCTTTTCTTTCAAAAGCTCTTTTCGGATTCCATCTTTGCCGTACTCTATCTTTTTAGGCGCCATGGGAGTGTTCATGATTCCCATATAATACATCATCTTATTGTTATCGCCAAGCAAAACGGTCATGGTACGATTTTCATCCACCTTTACATCTTTGTTCTTGGTTGGATCGTCCTCTTTATCGGGCAATGCCAAGTCCATGGATTGCGGCTTGGAAAGCGATGTTGTTAGCATAAAGAACGTGATTAGCAAGAAAGCAAGATCAACCATAGCGGTAAGATCCACCTTTGAGTTCATCTTCTTGCTCCTAACCTTGCCGCCCTTTTTACTGTCTCCGCCGCCGGTATTTAATTCAGCCATTTTTTTGTTTTCTTTATATTAAAAATCCTTGCCGCGCAATCCTGTTACAAGATTGAAAGTGTTGATTTTCTGGTTTTGAAGGATGTCCATAATCTTCTTGATCTGCGGATATTCTTCTTTTGCATCACCTTTTATAGCGAAGTTGAGCTCCTTGTCAAAAATCTCAATGTTTGCCTTTCTTGCGTTCTGGATCCAATCGGCAAGTTGATTGTTCAACGAGTCCTTCGGGATTCCGGGCTGTCCCATTTTCTGTCTTTCGGTATTGTCTGCAGCGATCACCTGCTTTAGGTTTTCGATCGGCACGCCAAATCCATCGATCAGTGAGAAGCGGTGTTTTTCTTCCGCGCTGAAATTGACACCGTACTTTTCGCCCATGAGCTCAAGTGTGCGCTCTCGAACATTTGGCCCAATCACACCAAAGAAAACCTTGTTGTTTCCCACGGTGATCGTTGCAAGATCCAACTCGGGCAATTTGGTCTGAACGGTAGATGACGGCGTCTGCACCTCGAGCGGTTCGGGCTGTTTGGCCGTTGCCGTAAGGATAAAGAACGTAAGCAATAGAAAGGCAACATCGCACATGGCAGTCATGTCGATCGACGCCATCTTCTTGCTAAATTTTACTTTTGCCATTTATATTTTGTCTTAAAAATGATTTGGCCCTAGCCAAGATAATACGAACTTTTGTTATTTTGCAGTACCTCTGAAACGACGGTAAGTGTTCACGATCGTTGATGCGGCCTCATCAATGGAGTAGGTAAGCGTGTCGATTTTAGAGGTAAAGAAGTTGTAGGTAACGATCGCAAGCGCCGAGGTCGAGATTCCTGTCGCCGTATTGATAAGTGCTTCTGAAATACCGTTTGCAAGCAAAGCCTGATCTGGAGTTCCAGCAGTAGCCAATGCACCAAATGCCTTGATCATACCAGTAACCGTTCCCAAAAGTCCAGCCAGCGTTCCAAGCGAGACCAAAGTAGAAAGTACCGTAAGGTTTTTCTCCAACATCGGCATTTCCAAAGATGTAGCTTCTTCGATTTCCTTGTGAATGGTTTCCGCAGCTTCTTCGCTGTTGAGTCCTTCACGTTTAACTTCCTGATATTTCATCAATGCCGCGCGAATTGCATTGGCAACAGAGCCTTCTTGTTTATCACAAGCTGCGATCGCACCATCGATATCGCCACTGTTGATGTGGCCAAGAACGGTCTTCATAAAAGAGTCAAGGTTTGCTTTTCCGCCAGCTTTGCTGAGCACGAAGAAACGCTCGATCGAGAACACGACCACCATCAAAAGCAATCCCATAAGAAAAGGAACCACGATTCCACCTTTGTAAACCATCGCTAGATAGTTGCCCGGAAGCGGATGTCCTGTATTGACCCCGCCCTCGAAATTTGAGCCACTGCCCATTACGAATTTCCAGATCAGGTAAGCAATTAAAATACAAACAACGATTACAATTCCGGAGAACCAGTTTCCGCCATTCGATGCGCTTTCTTTCTTAACGTTTGCCATTTTTTTGAAGTTTAAAAATTTTAGTGAATTAAAGTTTTGAGTCTTTGTTTAAAAATGTGATAGCAGCAAATTTAGATTTTTACTTCAAATAAAAAAATTTTATTTCGGGCAACCATCAACATTACTCATATCCTAACAAGGGAATCGACAAGGTTTTTGAGAAATCCTCGATCAAAACATAAAAAATGACCAATACCATAGATGAACAAGGTCGAATTGGGATAATTTTTATCGATATATCCTGTAACTATTTTGCAAACGCGAATTGATCAGCACAAATTGTTGGCAGTGATGGTTAACTTTTCAAATTTCGATAACTTGCGAATTCATTTTTTTAAATCATATATGGGCAACACGGCATCTTTCATCGAAACAATCAACAATGGATATTCTTTCAAGGGCGACAGCATCACTTTTGGCGCGGCAATGATTGATGGCGAAACCATTGGCGAAGCGCACGTTTCCGTTCCTTTAAAAACCCTGAACCGCCACGGTCTCATAGCCGGTGCGACTGGAACCGGAAAAACAAAGACCATTCAGGTTTTCTCCGAACAGCTTTCGCTAAAAGGCATTCCGGTGCTGATGATGGACATCAAGGGCGATTTTAGCGGCATTGCTCAACCCGGAACCGAACTTCCGTTCATCACAGAAAGGCATCAGAAAATAAATATTCCGTACACAACTTCGGGATTTCCGGTGGAACTGCTCACGCTTTCCCATCAAAATGGCGTGCGGCTTCGCGCAACGGTTTCGGAATTTGGGCCAGTGCTTTTTTCAAGAATACTGGACTTGAACGATGTTCAGACGGGCGTTGTCGCGATTATCTTCAAATATTGCGATGACAAGCAAATGCCGCTTTTGGACTTGAAGGACATCAAAAAAGTCATCAATTACATCACAAACGAGGGCAAGGACGAAATCAGCGAAAGCTATGGCAAGATCTCAACATCAACCACCGGAACAATCCTCAGAAAAATAATCGAGCTGGAGCAACAGGGCGCGGATCTTTTCTTTGGCGAAAAATCGTTCGAGATACAAGACCTGATGCGCATCGACGAAAACGGCAGAGGCTTCATCAATATATTAAGGTTGAACGATATTCAGGACCGGCCAAAATTGTTCTCCACATTTATGCTTTCACTGCTCGCCGAAATCTACCAGCAAATGCCAGAGCAAGGCGACAGCGGCCAGCCCGAACTGATGATCTTTATCGACGAGGCACACCTTATATTCAATGAAGCCAGCAAGGCACTGGTTTCGCAAATAGAAAGCATTGTGAAATTGATACGATCCAAGGGCATCGGAATATATTTCGTTACCCAAAACCCGATGGATGTTCCGAGTTCCGTTCTCGCACAACTCGGACTGAAAATCCAGCATTCGCTCAGGGCTTTCACGGCAATCGACAGAAAAGCGATCAAGATGACGGCAGAGAATTATCCGCTCTCCAAATTCTACAAAACCGACGAAGTCCTGACATCCATGGGCATTGGCGAAGCATTCATCACAGTGCTCAACGAAAAGGGAATCCCAACGCCCTTGGCCGCGACAATGATGCGCGCGCCGATGAGCCGAATGGATGTGCTTACGCAAAACGAGATCGACGCGATCAATGCCAAATCTAAATTGGTCAAAAAATACAGTGAACTGATTGATCGAGAATCTGCATACGAAATGCTCAATAAAAAACTCGAGCGAGAAGAAGCTGAACAAGAAAAAGACGAAGTCAGGAAACCAAAAGCCACCACAAAATCCACATCGAGCGATGCGATGAGCCAAACCACCAAATCGGTGATAAAAGTTCTGACTAGCGCTACATTTATTAGAGGCGCGTTCGGCGTGCTCAGCAAGTTGCTGAAGAAATAAAACGTTAACGGTCCAGATCTGCCATTGTCAAATCCTTAAATTTGATGACCAATGAATCCAAACATGAATACGAAGAAGCGAATCATTATCGTGGGCGCTGGTTTTGCAGGACTTACGCTGGCGCAAAAACTTGAGGGCAAGAATTACGAAGTCCTTTTGATCGACAAGAACAATTACCACCAATTCCAGCCGCTGATGTACCAAGTGGCGACCGCGCGGCTCGAGCCCGCGAGCATTTCGTTTCCGCTGCGAAAGGTTTTCCAGCATTCCGGAAATATCCGCATTCGAATTGCCGATGTGCTTTCGGTCGAGCCGGAAAAAAATCTGCTTCACACTTCTATTGCAAGGTTTCCGTATGATCATTTGGTTATCGCGACGGGTTGCACCACCAATTATTTTGGCAACGAACAGATCGAGAAACTTTCGTTCCCAATGAAATCCGTGCCCGAGGCATTGCAGCTTCGCAATAGGATTTTGCAGACATTTGAATCCGCGCTTTTGGCAAAAGCAGAAGATCTGCAAGCGTTGATGAACTTTGTGATCGTGGGCGGCGGACCAACGGGCGTGGAGCTTGCGGGCGCATTGGCCGAAATGAAAAAGAACATCCTACCACGAGATTATCCCGATATGGATTTTTCGAGCCTTACGATCTATCTGCTCGAAGGTTCGCCGCACACCTTGCTTTCGATGAGCGAAGAATCACAAAATAAGTCACAGCAATATCTTGAGGATCTTGGCGTTGTCGTAAAAACCAGCACAATTGTCACCGCTTATGACGGCAGAACGGTTACAACAAAAAACGGAGAAAGCATCGAAGCGCTGAACTTGATCTGGGCCGCGGGAATTACAGGCGCTACGATCGATGGATTGCCCCAAGACTCAATCGTGCGAGGCGACAGGATGACCGTGGACAGGTTTCATAAAGTCGCCAACACCAATAATATCTATGCGATCGGCGACATTTCTTATATGGAAACCGAGAAATATCCCAAAGGCCATCCGCAGGTTGCGTCTGTCGCTAATGATCACGCCGAATCTTTGGCAAAGGATTTTATCGCAATGCAAAAGGGAGAAAATCTCAAAGAATTTGAATACCACGACAAAGGCTCGATGGCGACGATCGGCAAAAGAAAAGCCGTTGTCGATCTACCGTGGTTCAGTTTTCAGGGCCGTTTGGCTTGGCTCACCTGGATGTTCGTCCATTTGATGCTGATCTTGAGCGTTCGCAACAAGCTCGCGATTTTCATCACTTGGATGTACAGCTATTTCAACAACGATTCGACCTTGAGGGTTTTGCTGAAAAGCGCCGGAAAGAAAGTGGACAACATTCCGACGGTAAATCTTCAGGCGATCGATCCGATAAATTATGTGGTATCTGACGAAAAGGATCAGTGATCGTGCGCCGAGAGTTTTGAAAGGATAAAATGCTCCACGGCGTCTCCATTCCAGATTTCGTCGATTTTTGGCAACAACATCACCTCGTCCATAATCTTTCGCTGGTCGTCGCCAATGGCCAAAGCTTCGGTGTAAGGTCTGTGGCTGAAGGTCACGCGGCTGTAAAGCGGCAGCCATTTGTCAGGGTATTTTTCCGAAAATCTTTTTTCGATTTTTTTGCGAAGCAGGAATTTATCATCTGCGGTTTTGGAACTCATTTCCATAAAATTCCGATAGCTCAATTCTGCGATCGCGTCGGCGTTGGGTTTTCGCTCGGTTTCATAGGCTTCAAAAATCTTTGTCCAATCGTCACCAAACTTTTCCATCATTTCGCCAAGCACCGAAATATCCTCAAAACCGGCGTTCATGCCCTGACCGTAAAAGGGAACGATCGCGTGGCAGGCATCGCCGATCAATGCAACCTTGTCTGAATAGGTCCATGGAAAACATTTCATGGTGACCAATGTGCTGGTTGGGTTCTTGAAAAAATCGCGCAACAACTCAGGGATCACATCTACCGAATCGGGGAAATTTTCCTCAAAAAATCTTTGAACCTGATCTATATCCGTCAATGATGCAAAACTGTTTTCACCCTCAAAGGGCATGAACAAGGTGCACGTAAAACTGCCGTCGAGATTGGGCAGCGCGATCAACATATAATCGCCGCGAGGCCAGATGTGGAAGGAATTCTTGTCAAGTTTGTGGCTGCCATCAGCGTTGGCGGGAATGTTCAGTTCCTTGTAGCCGGTGTCCAAAAATTCCTGCGAATAGTTGAACATGCTCTGGCGCTGCATACGGTGTCGGATTCTTGAAAATGCTCCGTCTGCACCAAAAACTATATCATGCTTGATCTCGGTCCATTCGCCACGCTCGGTCTCGCCTATCTGCAGCGTGGCCGTGGGCAGATCGATGTCCCAGATCTTTTGTTCGAAGTGAAAAGTCACACCGGCATCTTCGGCCAGATCGATCATTTTGCGGTTGAGCACGCCGCGCGATATAGAATAAATGCTCTCTCCTTCTTTGCCGTAAGGCTGAAAGCTGAGCTTGTCGCGAAGGTGGATCGCGCGCTTGTCCATCGGGATTGCAATTTGCCGAACGGCATCGCCAATGCCGACATTGTCGAGGGCTTTCCAGCCGCGGTGCGACATTGCAAGATTGATGGAACGTCCGGAGAAATTGATATTGCGGATGTCCGGGCTACGATCGTAGATATGAACTTGGTGGCCTGCCTCGCGCAGGTATATTCCCAAGAGACTGCCGACCAGGCCTGAACCGACGATACCAATACTGCGCTTTGTTTGCATTCAAAAATAAATTGGCTGCAAAATTAGGGATAATAATGTAGAAAGGTTGGGTTTGATTAATTGTTTGGGCGCAGTCTTCGCCACAATAATTTGTCTAAAAACAATAACGAAAGAGGCTCGGCCCAGGCTGTCCGCTGTATCAATTTTCCGCCAGAATACTGTTGCAAGAATTAAAGATTGGAATTGGCGAAAAAATTGGATGCCGCTTCCATCCTTTGCGCGCGGGTGGTTAGTTATTGGAATGTTTTAGATTTTGATAAAATAATTGTAATGGACAAGAATACTGTAGAGATTTTATTGTATATATTTGAAACAGCCCGAATGAGAATGTGAAAGCAGGTGTAACAAAAGCAATAGTTGAAAGTATTATTAAATTAATTTTTAATGTTAATAGTCTTTTTAGTAACATTTTCTAAATAGTAAATATTTTATGAAAACAGAGAGCCACTCTATAAATGATGTTTTAGCGAAAAATGCAACATCCTTTTTTATACCACCATTCCAACGAGCGTACGCTTGGGGACGTCCAGAAATAGAAAGATATTTTAGTGATGTTTCTCCACTTATAGAATCAGAATTAGATTCGAAGCAGCACGATAAGCTAGAACATTTCTTTGGTACTGTTGTAATCAAAGAAGAGAAAGCAGGTTTCGCTAATAAGTCTGTCGTTGTGGATGGGCAACAAAGGCTAACTACAACCTTAATCTTTCTTATAGCACTAAGAGATTCTGAAAGCGATTTGAACAAGGAAGATTTCATAACTCAAAATTATCTTACAAATAATTCATCTTCTTTTCAAGATAAAATCAAACTTAAACAAGTCACTAAAGATTGGGATTCTTACAGGGCTTTGGTCAATAAATTAAATCCTGAGCCAGGTGTAATAAGAAATGCTTACGAACTCTTAAAAAAACTCATTAATGAAAAAAGGAGATTAAATTCAAATGTGGACTTTGGTCACTATATTCTTGCAATTCAAAGAATGAATGTTGCTGTAATATTTTTAGACGAAAGACCTTTTAAAGGTGAAGATCCTCAGATTATATTTGAAACACTAAATTCACTGGGCAAGCCGTTAACTTTATCTGACCTTGTCAGGAATTTTGTGCTGCTCAGTATGGAAAGCGAGAAGCAATCGGACATTTACGAGAGGAGCTGGCATCCAAAGATTGAGGAGGTATTACTTGAAAATACATCAAAATTTTTTAGAGACTATCTCCAGTATAAGACAGCATGTTCGCTCAAAGTGGTTAGCGATAACAACACAAAGGAATTATACCAGCAATTTAAAGATTTTGTAGAAAATAACTTTGGCAATCACAACGACTTTATAAATGACATCATTCGATTTGTTAAATGCTACAAATGAATCATTACCGAGGTGGTTAGTGGCACCATTGCCCAAAAGCCTTCGAATGATGCGGAAATCAAAGAACTGCTAAGAAATATATTTCATGATATAAAAGCTGAAGCTTTTAAACCATTTGTCTTGGGTCTGTTCGAATATCACCAGTATTCTGTTGACAGTGTACGATTATCCGATGAAATTTTTATTGCCACATTGCAAACGATAAGAACGTATCTTATCCGACGCAGAATTCTTGGCCTGACACAAGGCGAAAATAAAAACATTGTGACTTTGAGCAAAAAAATCGAAGGTATCGCAAAAGGTAGTGCATCAATGTTAGATATGCTGACTAATATGTTCTACAGGCTCAGGCTTCCGAATGATAATGAGATGAAAAATATTCTTTCATCTATGAACTTTTATGAGGGTTTAAAACAGTATTCAAAACTTATATTGGGCAAAATTGAAGAGCACAATACAAAAGTGTCGGTCAATTTTCGCAATGCGAAAATAACTATTGAACATATAATGCCCCAAACTTTAGAAGAAAGTTGGAAAGCAGAATTAGGTGATAGCTTTAATGAAATTCATAAAGAATATCTTCATAATATCGGGAATATAATTCTAACAGAATTTAATAGCGAAATAGGCAACAAACCATTCGAACAAAAGAAATTAAAATTAGAAACCTCGTCTCTAAATTATAGATTGGATATTGTAAAAAGAAACACGTGGAATTTGCAAAGCATACAAGAGCACCAAAAAAATATGATAAATTGGTTTTTGCACACATTCCCGCTACCTGAGCAATTTGCGGAAAAACCGAATTGGAACACTCAGACAATTGAAAATACATTATTTTCTCCATTAGATACAGATGCAGCAGAGATGGCTGAAGGAAACAAACCCATTGAACTGCATATAATAGAGGATGTCATCAAGGTAAAATCTTGGCAAGATGTATTTATAAAGTTTTTAAATTATCTAAAAGACAGCAAAAATTATGATTTTGATTTCATTCTCGACAATCAAGTAGAATTATTTAGACGAGAAGGGACAATCATAAAGTGGAGTGAATTGAAGGATATAATTGATTCCAATGTAGATTTATCAACGCGATATAAAACATTTGACGGAAAAGTATGGGGCAAAGTGAAAGAACTTGATGATGATCTGCTTTTTATTCACATAAACATATCGGCTTCAGCTTGTATTAACAGAATTGGGAATGTAATGGAGAAGTTTAGTATGGCTGATAATTCTGTTGAAATTAAATTGAAATAAAGTAATCCCGAAAGCGCGGACTTGCTAACGCGATGGCGTGGGTTCTACGAATGAATCCTGCTCAGATTCCTCGTACCTCGGAATGACAAGATTGTCTGTAAGGATGGTGGAAAAGTTGACAGACTTCGCCCGCTGCCTCGCGAATTCCTTCGCGTGAGCAATCAATTTCTGAATTATCTCTTTTCGAATTTTAATATTGTTGATTCTTTTTTTATCCTGTCAAAATCCAACAACATCACCTTGTATTTCCCGCGCTGGAAAAGTTCGGCCTGGTCGCTGTAGTGCGCGCTCATAAAATTGCCCGATTGACCGGTTGGCAACACCGAAAGACTGTTGTCGATGTCCGAAAAATCAATAATTCGCCGTGATGACGGACCGCCCTTGACGGGATAAACGCCGTCGAGATTGTAGGTGTAGAAATTATTGTTGATTACTTCGTTGGCGCCAGAAGTTTCAAACGGACCAACATTAAAAAACGGTTTCAAAATCCCGACGATGCCAAGCGGATGGCCAAATTCGACGGTATGAACCTTGCCCCAGCGCCAATTATTTATGTCGTCTCCAAGTTGTTTTTGCAAAGCCGCAATTGAATTTTTAAATGCTTTTGTGAGGATTTGTTTTTTTGTTTCCGCGATGTTTTTTGTGGAAATATCGTCCCACCATTTTGAATTGTCATTCATGGATTGCAGTTCGATCGCGGTCTTCATGGCATGCGTGTTCAAGAAAACATCAAAATCATCTTTGCCCAATTCATCTTTGAAAGTGGCATAAAAATATTCTGAAACCCATTTATTATAGATTGTAGGCGCAATGTCGTTTATATCATTTGAACCGTCCCAGTTTTTTAGAATATTGATTGATTCTTTTTCTTTATTGTTTAAATTGTTATGATCCATATAATTTAACCAATTAGAAAGTAATTTAATTGCATTGTCTGAGGTATTATCAAGCGCCATTTGTGCAACGTCAGCTTTGTTCCAGACTTTTTTGGATTCAAGACGTTTCACTATACGATCCGCGCGATAAGGTGGAAGGTAATATCCAGGATAACGCTTGCCATCAATCGGTTCGGGCTCGTTGTTGGCGGAATAAACGTAATGCCAGGGCGGATTGACAGCGGATGGATTTTTGTCAAAAGGGATAAAATCCTGTTTGTGGTCTGTATTATTGGTGCCATTTAAAATAAATGTCGGGTTGACACCTTTGGGTTTTCTGTACAATTTTCCGGCGGCAAACCACCCAACATTTCCGGCGGCGTCGCCATACATCACATTCAGTCCCGGCGCGGTGATCAATGAAACGCTTTGCCGAAAATCTTCCATATTTTTTGCGTGCGATAAACCATGTACGGCGTCGAGCAAATGCAAGGGTTGCTGAGTATAAATCCACGACATCGAGACGGCGTTTTTTTTATTGATTCCATCGATAAGTCCATTCATTAAAGGTCCGTGGATCGTACTTCTATAATTGATTTTTACATCAGCACTGTCCTTGACTTTAATTGTTTTTGAAATGGTGGAAAATGTACGCCATTGACGGTCTGCAAAATACTTTGTCGAATCGTGTTCCTGAATCACTTCGTTATAAAAATCGAGATCATCGATCTGGAACATCGTTAAACCATAAGCGTATTTTCGATTATGACCGAGCAATGGAAACGGCGTTCCGGCAATATAACTTCCGTAGATTTCGTGGTTTGCCGTTTTGATGTGCGCTTCGTACCAAACGCCAGGCTGCGAATTGCCGATGTGCGGATCGTTCTCAAAAATCACTTTGCCGTTCTGCGTTTTTTCTCGCGATAGAATCCACGAATTGCTGCCAATAAAATTTGGCGACGGCGAGGATTCCATAATTTCGGACACCGCTTTTGAGATATTTGAATACGATTCGTTAGATTTAAAATCTTTTATCATTGTACCGCTTGGAATTGTATCGATTCCCAAATCTTTTAAATATTCCGCGCCATATTGATCCCTGATTTTTGTGAGCAGTGGATCTGTTTTGTGCGCCATTGCAAAACTGAAAGACATGTATCCAAAGACGTTGTAAACATCCATAAGCGTGAAATCTTTTTTTGGAACATTCAATAAAAAAAATTCGACGGGTGTTTTTCCATTGTGCAAAAATTGATTTATTCCCGAAAGATAGGCTTGCGCCAATATATAATTTTCGCTGTTCTTATCCAATTTGGCAACAGCTTCCACAGACGATTCCTCAATTCCGCTTCCCGCAAAAAACTTGTCTACCTTAAAAGTTTGGTTGCCAAGAATTTCAGAAAGCTTTCCAGGTGCGATTCGACGCAGAAGCTCCATTTGCCAAAGCCTGTCCTGCGCGTGAACATAGCCGAGCGCGACCATTGCGTCGCGTTCATTTTTCGCCTCAATGTGCGGCACGCCATAATTATCGAAATAAACATTTGTGGTTTCAGAGATTCCCGATAATTTAATGTTGCCGTCGTAAGTTGGTTTTTGGTAATAGCAATAGCCGATAATCGCCGCTGCGAACAGGGCAATTAGAATTATTATTGAAAGGCATAGTTTTTTGAGCATTCGGAATTCAATTTTGGTCCAATTCCAAAGATATGAATTACAGCATAAGCGATTTTGGCAGCATCATCAAAAATTCCAACGCCTTTGAATAATCCAATTCTGGATATTCCAAACCTAGTTTTCGAATGTTGAAATAATATTTTTCGTGGTTGAGATAATAATATTTCTCGCTCTGAAGAAACCACGCTCTCTCGCCTAATTTCTGTGCTATAAACCATTTTTCAATAAGTCGAGCGCATCTTCCGTTACCGTCATTCCACGGATGGATTTTTACGAAAGTGAGATGTAAAAATGATGCATAATAAAATACTTCATCTGCATTTAATTCTGCATTTATTAAAATTTGGAGATCTTCGTACCAAAGTGTCATTTCTTTTTGTAGACCATAAGGCGAAGCAGCAACATACTCTATCTTGCCATCTTGCGTCGTTACGAACATATTGGTTGTTCGAAATTTCCCTTGTTTATCGACTGGCAAAAAGTTTGCACTTAATAGCTTGTGGGCATTCTCAATAGTTATTTTTGATATTTTGTTTTCTTTCGCAAAATTGTAAGCACTATAAAGATCATCAATTTTTCTGGTGTAGTCCGGCTGATAAGAAATCCCGAATTTTTTATGTTTGATATAACTATCCAAATCAATTTCCCCACCCTCGATTTTGCTGCTGAAAACTGACGCGACGGATGTGTAGAAACTGAAGTTGTTGTTGGATAGTTCTGCTTCTTTTAGATTGGTGAATTCTGACTTTAAATCTTTTATTACAGTAGAATATCTTAAGAACAATTCGCTATGAATGAGATTTAGATTCATCTGAACTTAATTTTCTTGCTTTTAAAAGATTTTTTTGAATATGAATTCTTATAAATCTACTTATTAAAACCCACAACACTTCCAACTTCCTTTCCATTTCCTTTTGCGAAAACGCCACACAAATGAAACAACATTCTGGCGCCAACATTGCCGTCCCAATCATCGTCGCGCGGGGAAACCTCGACAAGGTCAAAGCCTATTATTTTCTTTCCGCTGTTTGCCAATTTTGACAATAAATAGGTTGCTTCTTCAAATGAAAGTCCGCCGGGAACGGGCGTTCCGGTTCCCGGACAATACCAAGCCAAGAGTGAATCTATGTCAACACTGATCGCAACATTTTCGGGCAATGCTTTAATGATTCGCAGGCATTTCTCGTGCCAATTGACGCCATTGAAACCATCGATTTTAATATCTCGATCTGTATGCACAATTACCCTTTCATCTTTGGCAGCGTCGGCTTCTTCGGCACAAAAATCACGAATACCAACCTGAACAATCTTGCTGATATTTTTTATTTTTAATGCATTGTGCATTATCGATGCGTGCGAATATTCAAAACCTTCATAAGCATTTCGCAAATCCATGTGCGCATCGAGGTGCAAAATTCCGAAGTCTTTGTACTTGGTCGCCAACGCTTCATAATAACCGAGCGGCGTGGAATGATCGCCACCAATCAGCGCGACGAGCTTGTCTTTTTGCAACCAATGCAAGGTTTGCTCCCTAACGCCATCGTGAAGTTTCCGACATTCATTATTTATTTCAGAGCGCATTTTTGAAAGACTTTCATCATTGTCAACATCGTCGCCGTTTTCGAACGCTTCAATTATTTTTTGCGCTTTTTCTTTTAATCCCGCGCTTTGTATTTTCCAGTTTTCCGTGTTTCCATTTTTATCTAAATAAATACCGAGTTTCCATAATTCTGGAAATTCCTGATGGTAAAGATCCACTTGCGCCGATGCGTCGATAATCGCTTCGGGTCCGTCCGAAGTGCCGCCGCCATAACTAACGGTGACTTCCCACGGAACGGGAATTATTATGATTTCGCTATCAGCGGCGTTAAAAGGCAAACTAAAAAGTCGGCTATCTGCAATGCCAGGTTGCGACGGATCGAATGAATCAATTATTTGTTGTTTGGTCATAATTCTTATTTTGCGGCTTTCGCCAAAATTCCTGATTTTAATATTTGTCCGAATTGATACATATCCTCAAATGAGCAGTACAGTGGAACTGGTGCAAGGCGGATAACATTTGGTTCGCGCCAATCTGTGATGACCCCGTTTTTCATTAAATAATCAAACAGCTCGCGTCCTTCGCCGTGCAGAAAGACCGATAATTGCGACGCGCGCTCGCTTGGATTTGAAGGCGTGATTATCTCAAATCTGCTTTCAACTTCCTTGTCGATTTCGTGCAATATAAATTCGAGATAGGATGTAATTGAATTTCGTTTTTTAATTAATTTATCCATTCCGATTTCGGCGATCATTTCGGCTGAAGCCAAATAAGGCGCAAGAGAAAGGACAGGAAGATTGCTGATCTGCCAACCGTCAGCGCCGCTTTCAGGATTGAATTCAGCCGCCATTTTAAATCGCTCGGATTTTTTTTGTCCCCACCAACCGGCGAATCTATTTAATTCTTTATTGTCGTGGTGTTTTTCGTGGATAAAACATCCTGATGCATTTCCGGGTCCGGAATTCATGTATTTATAACTGCACCACGCGGCGAAATCCACATTGTGGTCGTGCAAATTCAATTTAATGTTCCCGGCAGCGTGCGCAAGATCCCAGCCGACGATCGCGCCCGCATCGTGGCCTGCTTTTGTAATTGTCTTGATGTCAAAAACCTGCCCTGTATAATAATTGACGCCGCCGATCAAAACCAAGGCGATCTCGTCTGCATGTTCATTAATCTTTGCAAGAACATCTTCTGTTCTTATAATGTGTTCTCCGTGTCTTGGTGCGATTTCAATGATTGCATCTTTTGAATCATGACCGTGGAATTTAACCTGTGATTGGATCATATATTGATCTGACGGAAATGCTTTTGATTCGCAGAGAATTTTGTAGCGCTTGCCTTTTGGTTGGTAAAATGAAACCATCAAAAGGTGAAGATTGACCGTGAGCGTGTTCATTACCGTGATTTCGGAAGGCTTTGCGCCAACGATTTTTGACAAAGGCTCGCGAAATCTTTCATGATAATCCCACCACGGTTTTTCGGCGTAGAAATGTCCTTCGACGGCAAGGTTTGCCCAATCGTCCATAACATCCTGAACATATTTTCGGGCCGCTTTTGGTTGAAGCCCGAGCGAGTTTCCTGTAAAATAAATGACATCTTTACCGTTGTGCTGTGGAAAGGAAAATTCTTTTCTATATTTCTGAAGCTCGTCAGAGTGATTCAATGATCTAGCGAATTCCCTTGTGTTTATAAATTCCATTCTTTTATTTTGAGAACGTAAATTTACGAAAAGTTAAGGTACCGAAGTTTGGAATTTGCCCCATCGCTGGCTATGCGTAAGGGATTGCAGCGGCATCCTTTTCTGTCTTGCCTTTTTTGGCGAGAAAGAAAAGATACAGCGGAAAGCCCGCCGGAGCAGTGCGCGCGCCAGCAGCGCAGTATTCCGGGACGCCCAAAAAACAAAAACCCCACCGATTTGGCAGGGTTAAATATAATTGCGGATTTTATTAAATAATAAACATTGCGTCGCCGTAAGAGTAGAATTTATAGCCTTCCTTGATGGCTTCGTCGTATGCTTTTTTAATTAAATCGTGACCTCCGAACGCAGCAACCATCATCAATAATGTTGATTTTGGCGTGTGGAAATTCGTGATCATACAGTTCGCGATGCTGAATTCGTGCGGCGGAAAAACAAATTTATTTGTCCAACCGTCAAAAGTATTTAGCTCGCGCGATGACGATACGGCGCTTTCGATGGCGCGCATCGACGTTGTCCCGACGGCGCAGATTCGCTTTTTCTTGCGTTTCGCCTCATTGACGATATCGCACGCCAACTGGTTGATATGCAACTCTTCAGAATCCATTTTGTGCTTGCTAAGGTCTTCTACTTCAACAGGATTGAAAGTTCCAAGACCGACGTGCAATGTTACTTCGGCATTTTTTACGCCTTTAATCTCAAGACGTTTCATAAGGTTTTTGGAGAAGTGCAAGCCCGCTGTTGGCGCTGCCACGGCGCCTTCTTCCTTGGCATAAATTGTTTGGTAACGGTCCTTATCATCCTCGTTAACCTCGCGGTTTATGTATTTTGGAATTGGTGTTTCTCCAAGTTCTGTGAGCTTTCGTCGGAATTCCTCGTATGATCCGTCGTACAAAAACCGAAGTGTTCTACCGCGGGAAGTGGTGTTGTCAATAACTTCGGCCACGAGCGAGTCGTCGTCGCCAAAATATAGTTTGTTGCCGATGCGTATTTTTCTGGCCGGATCGACCAGAACGTCCCAAAGACGTTGCTCTGAATTGAGTTCGCGAAGCAAAAAAACTTCTATTCTTGCGCCGGTTTTTTCTTTGTTGCCATAAAGCCTTGCCGGAAAAACCTTCGTATTGTTAAGAATTAGCACATCGTCTTCCTCGAAATAACCGATAATGTCCTTGAAAAGTTTGTGCTCGATGGTTTGTTTTTCACGATTGACGACCATAAGTCGCGATTCGTCACGGTTTTCGGCCGGATATTCTGCGAGAAGTTCTTTGGGCAAATTGAAACCGAAGTGCGATAATTTCATACGAATTTTTTAGAGGTGCAAATATACGACCGTGCGCAAGGCGTTGTCAAGTGAATTGGGGTTTATTTTCCGAATCATTTGCCACGCATCGATTTAATTGGTAATTGTTTAGATTTTATTTACTACAAACCCCAATTTCCGCAATTGCTCAAAATAATCGGGAAATGATTTTACGACAACATTTGAATCTTCAATAATTATTGGACAAATTGTGGAAAGTGTCGCGAAAGCCAACGCCATACGATGATCGTTATACGTATTAATAGAAATTAATTTATTAAAAACTGCATTTTTGGGATTTATAGAAATTGTTGAGTCCGTTGCTATAATTTCAGCGTTGAATTTCGAAAGTTCGTTCGCCAATGCAGCGATTCTGTCGGTTTCCTTGATTTTCAAGGTTTGAAGTCCCGATAGTTTGCACGGAATTTTCTTGGCGAGACAAGTTA
>JBBSUW010000020.1:0-30592 GCA_038234025.1 Flavobacteriales bacterium | reverse complement strand
TGGCATAATATACGCCGGTAAAAAAAATGAAGTTATCCTAGTCGATAGTTTGGATGCCAATAAAGCAATCAACAACACAAGACAAATTTTAGGAAGAGTACCAGGGTTAAATATTGTAGAGACTGAAACCGGTGGTTTTACCGCCAACGGAATTGCAACCCGTGGATTAAACCCGGTGCAGAGCATCGAAATGAACACTCGGCAAAATGGTTACAACATCAGCGCGGATGTTTATGGATACAATGAAGCTTATTATCTTCCGCCAATGGAAGCCGTCAACAGAATAGAATTGGTAAGAGGCGCAGCTTCCTTGCAATTTGGCTCCCAATTTGGGGGATTGGTCAATTATGTGATCAATGAAGCCCCTAAAAACAAGCCCTTTGAATTTGTGACTTCCCAAACCTTGGGGAGTTTTGGTTTGTACAATTCCTTCAATTCTGTTGGTGGTAACTACAAAAAAATAAGTTATTACGGTTTTTTACAGTACAGATATATGGATGGATATCGGCCAAACAGCGAACAAACGCAACTTTCGGGTTACGGCAAAGTACAATACAATCATTCGGCGAAATTAAATTTCGGCGTTGAATATTCATTGCTTCGCAATAAAATCAAGATGCCGGGTGGATTGACCGACGAACAATTCAATGAGAATCCCAAACAATCGACCAGGGCAAGAAACTGGCTAAAAACCCCTTGGAATATTATCACTGCCTACGCTGATTATAATCCCTCCGAAACCACAACGATTAATCTAAAATCAACTTATCTTTTTGGGAACCGTTCCATAGTTTGGAGAAATGAGGATGGCGGCGCAGATGCCGTTGATGCTATTGATCCAGTTACAAATCAGTATGTACCACGCGAAGTGGGCAAACAAGATTTTAACAGTTCAACGACAGAGCTAAGATTATCAAAACAATATAACCTTGGAAACAACAAATCTACAATAGCAGGAGGAGTTCGTTTTAGTTACGGTTGGTTCAAACGCTTAGGTGGAGGCGAAGGGACAACGGGAAGCGATTTTGATTTATCCATAGCCGGCGATTGGGGATACGATTTGGATTTTACAACAACCAACATTGCCCCTTTTATTGAAAATATTTTTAGGATTGGAAATAAATTCAGCGTTACACCCGGTTTTAGATTTGAATATTTAAACAGTACAGCCAAAGGTTACAAAACCAAGGACGATGTAAAAATCGCTTCAAACGAGAGCCGCAAAAGGTACGTTCCATTGGCAGGTCTGGGCTTGGAATACCAAACTTCCAGAAACACCAACATCTACGGAAATATCAGTCAGGCGTACCGCTCTATAGATTACGGAGAATTGGAACCCTTTGGCGTCACTTCAAGAATTGACCAAAATCTAAAAGATGCATCTGGCTATAATGCCGATTTAGGATATAGGGGAACCATCAAGAATTATTTGAATTTTGATATAGGTGCGTTTTATTTGGCCTACAACGACAGAATTGGAACAGTACTCAAAAATGACCCAGTTACAAACGAAGAATTTACTTTAAGAACCAATGTAGCCAATAGCGTCCACAAGGGAATTGAGAGCTATGTAGAGTTCAATCTGTTGAAGTTCATAAACCAAGAATCAAAATACGGTTTAAGTATTTTTAATTCCTTCGCCTATATAGATGCTAAGTACACCAGTGGGGAGTTTGAGGGAAACCGGGTGGAAACTGCTGCGGAAACCATCAATCGTGTTGGGCTTATATTCAATAGCAAAAGCTTTTCAACAACGTTTCAGGCAAATTCCGTCGGAGACGCTTTTGGAGACGCCACAAATACAAGACAAAGTGATGGTGCCGTTGCAGGTTATATTCCTGCCTATACGGTTTTGGATTTGAGTGCAAGTTACAATATCAGGAACTTCGTATTAAAACTTGGCGCCAACAATTTGACCGACAAGCAATACTTTACCAGAAGAGCTGATGAATATCCCGGGCCAGGTATTATACCGTCAATTGGCAGAAGTTTATATTTTGGTTTCACCGCTCGGTTTAATTAATGTAAAAGCCCAATCACAGCGACCAAAATGTTAAACCACTTACGATTCAATATGCATTACGCTAATTTTGGGAAAAACTTTTACCGATGAACAAAAAAGTAATTTTGATGATTCTCGATGGTTGGGGCAAAAGTCCAGACCCGAAAATATCTGCCGTTGATCAAGCTCACACGCCTTATATAGATAGCCTTTCGGCAAAATATCCCAGCGCCGAACTTCGCACCGACGGACTCAATGTTGGTCTTCCTGAAGGGCAAATGGGCAACAGCGAAGTTGGCCACATGAATCTTGGAGCCGGTAGAATTATCTATCAAGATCTTGTGAAAATAAATCTTGCAGTGGAAAACAAGACCCTCGGCAAAGAACCTGTTTTGATCGCAGCAATGGAATTTGCGAAGCAGAACAACAAGCCTGTTCATTTAATGGGATTGCTTTCAGACGGGGGTGTTCATTCTCATATCGATCATCTTAAAGGTTTGATAGATGTTGCAGAAAGCTATAATCTTCCAAATGTTTTTGTCCACGCTTTTACCGACGGCCGAGATGTCGATCCGCATTCTGGCGTTCATTTTGTGGAAGAAATTCAGGAATATATCAAAAACAAATCCGCAAAAATTGCCACGATAATCGGACGGTATTTCGCAATGGACCGCGACCACCGCTGGGAGCGCGTCAAAAAAGCATACGATCTTCTAGTTCGTGGAGAAGGTGCAAGAACCAACAATCCAATTGCCGCTCTCAAAATGAGCTATGCAAATGGCGTGACAGATGAGTTCGTGGAACCCATTGTCGTTGTGGATGATAAAGATGAAGCTGTCGCTACAATAAAATCTGGCGATGTCGTGATATTCTTCAACTTTAGGACCGATCGCGGTCGCCAGTTGACAGATGCGCTTACGCAAACAGATCATCATGAACAGAACATGCACAAATTGGATCTTTTTTTTGTGACAATGACCGATTATGATCATAGTTTCAAGAACATAATGGTTATTTACGAAAAAGATAACTTGAACGAAACTTTGGGCGAAGTCCTTTCAAAAAACCACAAAAAACAACTTCGCATAGCCGAAACAGAAAAATATCCACACGTCACGTTCTTTTTTTCGGGCGGGCAGGAAATTCCATTCGCGGGCGAAACGCGCATTTTAAAAGATTCGCCAAAAGTGGCCACCTACGATCTGCAGCCCGAGATGAGCGCCTATCTGACCACCGACGCTTTGGTTCCCGTGCTCGAATCTGAATCGGTGGATTTTGTTTGCCTAAATTTTGCCAACGGCGATATGGTCGGGCACACCGGAAATTTCGCCGCCGCCGTAAAAGCCTGCGAAGCTGTTGACAGGTCGGTTGAAAGAGTTGTGACAGCGGCGCTCGCCCACGGTTATACGACGATTATGATTGCAGATCACGGCAATTGCGAAACAATGGTGAACGCCGATGGATCGCCAAACACCGCGCATACCACCAATCCGGTCCCGATAGTTATAATAGATCCCGAAATCAAGACGGTGAAGAACGGACTACTGGCCGATGTCGCCCCCACTATTCTCAAGCTTATGGGCGTGGAACAACCAAAGATCATGGACAGGCATTCGTTGGTTTAAAGGTTGCGTCGCACTTCAAAAATATTTGATCACTTCCCAAAACCATTTATTGTGTAAGTTTGTACCTGTAAATTATTGCAATGATCATTCAAAAAACGGCTGCCGAAATCGAGCTGATGCGTGAAAGCGCAATGCTCGTGTCCAAAACTTTGGGCATGATCGCAAACGAGATCAAAGCCGGCGTAACCACAAAAGCGCTCGACAAACTTGCCGAGGCATTCATTCGGGATCACGACGCAAAGCCGGGATTTCTTGGGCTTTATGGCTGCCCTTCAACATTGCTCACGAGCGTTAACGAACAAGTTGTGCACGGACTTCCGACCGATCGACCTATCGAGGACGGCGATATTGTTTCGGTGGATTGCGGCGTTTTCAAGAATGATTTCTACGGCGATCATGCCTATACTTTTGAAATTGGGGAAGTTGCGCCCGAAACAAAGCAGCTTTTGGACGTTACCAAAAACTCCTTATATATAGGTATAAGGGAATTCAAGGCCGGCAATCGCGTTGAGGATATCGGTTATGCCATTCAAACCTACACTGAATCATTTGGTTATGGCGTAGTTCGCGACTTGGTCGGTCACGGTCTTGGCCGAAAAATGCACGAAGATCCAGAAGTCCCAAATTTTGGAAAGCGCGGAAGAGGCAAAAAATTCATCGAAGGAATGACGATCGCGATCGAGCCGATGATCAACCTTGGCGTGAAAAATACAAAAACTTTGCCCGACGGTTGGACAATCGTGACCGCTGACAAAAAACCTAGCGCGCACTTTGAGCACAACGTTGCTTTGGTGAATGGAAAACCAGAACTGCTGTCAACTTTTGCCTACATCTACAAAGCGCTTGGCATCGAAAGCGACGAGGAAAATGATTTTCGCGCGATTCCGTTAGTGATCTGAGATGAAGAAAATCTTCAAATGGATCCTGTATATTGTACCGCGACCGTTGCTCATTAGGTTGAGTTTCGCCGCAAAACCAATTTTGGCATTCGCCCTCAAGGGAAATAATTTCACCGATCCGATCGACGGAAAATCATACAGCAAATTTTTGCCATACGGTTATGGAAAACAGCGCGACAACGTTCTGGCACCGGGAACACTTTCGTTGGAACGCCACCGTTTGCTGTGGATTTACCTTACGGAGAAAACAAATTTCTTTACAGAAAATCTGAAGGTTTTGCACTTCGCTCCCGAACAAGCATTCTATAAAATATTCAGGAACCAAAAAAATCTGGACTATATCACGACCGATCTCAACTCACCATTGGCCGATATCAAAGCCGATATTTGCGATCTGCCTTTCGGCGAAAATGAATTCGATGTCATTCTTTGCAACCACGTTCTCGAACATATTCCTAACGACACAAAAGCGATGCAGGAACTTTTCAGGATCTTGAAACCCGGTGGTTTTGGGGTTTTTCAGATTCCGCAAGACCTTTCGCGCCAAGTGACTTTTGAGGACAACTCAATCACCGACAGGAAGCAGCGCGCAGAGATTTTTGGTCAATATGATCACGTCAGGATTTATGGCCGCGATTATTTCGAAAAGCTTCGCAAAATCGGTTTTGACGTCGAGGAAATTGATCTCACAATAAATATGCAACCTCAGCAAATTACAAGATTCAGACTAGCCTTGGGCGAAATCATCCCCGTTTGCCGAAAGCCAGCACTTTGACGAAAGTTTTCGGTACGGTTTCTGTAAACAAGAATTTGCTATATTTACAGTAACGATAATATTTCTCTGATGTCCAAACATTATTTAACCCTGCTTTTCGCCTTCGCGTTGCAGTTTTCTTCCGCACAGGTTTACAAAGAAGTTCTTCCGCCGTACAATATCAAGACCGTATCATTTGTTCAAAATGGACTGAACACGATCCCCGTTTTTAAGCTTGGCGACCCATTTCAATTGCAGTTCGACGATTTATTTGGCAACGAGGCAAATTATTATTATTCGTTAACGCACTGCGATTATGACTGGAAACCGTCGCAGCTCGCCAAGACGGAATACATCCAAGGTTTTGACGACCAGCGCATCCAGAATTACCTTAATTCCTTCAACACGCTACAGATTTATTCTCACTATATTCTTCCCTTTCCCAACAAGTTCACTAAGGGTTTTCGCGTGAGCGGCAATTATATTCTGAAGATTTTAAACGACGATAAGGAAGTTGTCTTTACCCGAAAATTTATTCTGTACGAAGACCTTGTCCAAGTGCCGATGCAGATAAAAAGGGCGCGCGACGTGAATGTCATCAACTCGCGCCAGAATGTTGAATTTGCAATAAAATCGGCCGATATCCTTTTTCAGAGCCCACTGCAGAACGTGAAAGTGCTGCTTTTGCAGAACGGTCTTCTTAATGAAGGCATCACCAAAATAAAACCGCAATACACGATCGGAAACGACCTTATCTATAAATATGATGCCGAAACACAGTTCTACGGCGGCAATGAATTTCTTTATTTTGAGAACAGAGATGTGCGCGCCGCCGCGAACGGCGTGGGGCGAATTGATTCGCAGGGCGGAATCTACAATGCCTATCTATACACTCAAAATGCGCGACGTGGCCAGCCTTACACCTACTTTCCCGATCATAACGGCAAGTTCTTCCTGCGCAAGGTCAATGCCGAAAACGTTGATGTTGAAGCAGACTATGTCTGGATTTTCTTTAAATTATCCGCGCCTGCTTACTTTGGCAAGGCCGACATATACATCAATGGAATGTTCAACAACTATGCAATTTCTCCCGAGAACAAAATGGACTACAATGCCGAAAAGGGAATTTATGAGAAGGCACTGATGATAAAACAAGGCTATACAAATTATCAATATGTGCTGGCAGATAAAGCGGGCAACATAAACCATGATGATGCCATCGAAGGCAATTTTTACCAGACGGAGAATGATTATATGGTGCTCGTCTATTACCGTGAGAACAACCAAAGATATGATCGAATTATTGGGAGAGGAATCGCCTCTAGCGTCAATATAATAAACTAAAGTTTGCCACATTGGCAATCCAGATGCCGATTTTTTTTGTAAATTCGCACATAAGTATTTAATCTCCATGGTTTCCCAAATCACAAGAGGCATAAAGATTTCTGTTTACACATCTTTTGAAGGCACCTACTTTCGAAACCAGAAGATGAATTTTGCCTTCAGCTACAAAATCACGATAGACAACCACTCGAAGGATTCGGTGCAGTTGACTTCCCGCCACTGGGATATTCACGACGCCTTGAACGCTATGCAAACCGTTGACGGCGAAGGTGTCATCGGCCAGAAGCCGGTTCTAAAGCCCGGCGAAAGCCACACTTACAGCTCGGGGTGCTTGCTCGAAAGTCCTTTTGGCGCAATGGCCGGTTATTTTAACATGGTCAATTTCACTACCACCAAGGTATTTAAGGTAATCGTTCCGCTGTTCAGGTTGAGCGCTCCTTTCGCATTGAACTGATTCAGCATATTTTCAGGACTTCCTCTTTGGTAATTGCATAAACGCAATCTTCGCTGGTCGGCACCAAATGGAATTTTCCCGTGAACTCGCCAAAGGCTGGCATTATCATTTGATTTTTCTTTATAAAAAAACAGGGCAAGCTTAGATATTGCCGCCCAATTCCGCGTAGGCGAATGCCCGGATGTATATGTCCGGCGATGTTGAATAAATCATCCCTTTCCGTCGGATGGTGCGTCATCAACAAACCTTCGATCTCGATTTCAGAAACCACTTCGATTTTTAAATTGTCATAATGTTTTTGAGCGATGACGTCATGGTTTCCGGCCACGAGCACAACATTGCATCTGCAGTTTCCCTTCCAATTTTCAAAAATCTCCCATTCACGATTCTTTTTGCTGTGGAAAAGGTCGCCCAAAAAGATTATGTTTTTCGGCGAGAAATATTCCACGGCCGTATCAAGCTTCTCAAAATTCGTAAAAATTGAGTTTCCGGGAACCGCGATGCCGTGTTTTCTAAAGTGGTTCACCTTGCCCAAGTGGACATCTGAGATCAAGAGTGTGCTTTTTTCTTTCCAAAGCATCGCGCCGCTCGGGTGCAGTATGAAATTTTGGTTGTTGATTGTAACGGTCTTTGTCATTTCTCGTTTCGCATGTACGATGCGGTCATTTTCTTGATTCGTTCGGCAAGGGTTTCACTGCTGAGCTTTTCGCGCAACCTGTCGGTGATGATAGGAAAGCTGAAAGGTGTGGGTTTTTTGCAATCTTTCCAGACAATTGTTTGCGAATTGATGCGTTCTAAAGCCTGGATCAATCGGCCTTCCTCAAGCTGGTGCTCAAAAGTTTCGCGGTATGCTTGTTGGAACAAAAGATTATCGGGCTCATAGTCCCTAAAAACCTCGAAGAGCAGTTGCGATGACCCTTGAAGGTGCTTTGTCTTGACCAGTTTTCCTGGCATTCCTGTAAAAACAAGCCCCGAAATTACGGCTATATCCCTGAATTTCCTACGCGCCATCTCGGTCGAGTTCAAGCTTTTTTGAAGATCGTAGTGAATGTGCTCCGTGGAAAAAAGATTGTTGTCGATAATACTTTCAATGTCCGGCATTTGATCCGAAAGCAATTCAAAACCATAATCATTGTAGGCCAATGAAAATGTGATCGGCGACAGCAATGAAATGCGATAAGCCATAATACTTGCCAAAGCTTCGTGCACAAATCGGCCTTCGAACGGAAAGAAAATAGTGTGGTAACCTTCGCGCGTTTTAAAGGTTTCGATCAAAAACTCATTGGCATTTGGCACGATCGATTCTTTTCGTTGGCGTGTGAAAACCGGTTCGAGCGCAATCAATTCTGGTGATAAGTCATCAGTATTTGCACGGTAAAGTTCTTGCCGAAGCAACTCGCTCATCTGAGCCGAAAAACTCATACGGCCGCCCATCCAACTTGTAAGTTTAGCGGAAGTTTTGGTTTCGGCTTTCTTTACCAAAACCTGCATATTCTTCACTCTATAAAGTTCGAGACGCTTGCCCCCAAAAATAAAATGATCGCCGGGCTTCAATTTAGAAATGAACCATTCTTCAATACTTCCCAAATATCCGCCGCTGAGAAATTTGACCTGCATCATCGCATCGCCCACTATTGTCCCAATCTGTAATCTGTGGTGCATCGCGACCAGTTTGCTATTGACCTTCAACATTCCGTCCTCGAGGATTTCTACTTTTTTGAATTCATCGTAAGCGTTGAGACTTTGACTGCCGCGCGTCACAAAATTCAAGATCCATTGCCATTGCTCTTTCGTCATTGTTTGGAAACAGAATGTGCCAACAACCTCATCATAGATCTGATCGGGGTAAAATCCATCCGAAACAGCAAGCGTAACAACGTATTGAACCAGCACATCCCAACTGTTCAAGTATGGCGTTCTATCCTCGACAACATTTTCGGCAACAGCTTTTTTGAGCGCGGAGGCTTCCACGAGTTCCATCGCATGCGTTGCCAAAAAATGGATTACGCTTTCCTTTCCGGGTTGATGGCCGCTGCGTCCAGCGCGCTGCATAAATCGTGCAACGCCTTTTGGTCCGCCTACTTGAATGATTGATTCGACGGGCGCGAAATCGACACCAAGATCCAAGCTCGAAGTGCATACCACCACTTTTAACGCTTCGTCGCGAATGGCTTGTTCCACCCAAAGCCTGGTTTCCTTGCTGATGCTGCCGTGGTGCATTGCCATTTCCCCAGCGAATTCGGGATGTCTTTCGAGCAATCGCTGAAACCAAATCTCGCAAGCCGATCGAACATTTGTAAAAATCAAAGTGGTTTTGCTACGTCGTACAATTTCCGCAGCTTCGTCAACAAGGTGCAAGCCCATATGGCCGCGCCAAGGATAGGCGTCCATTTTTTCGGGGATTATCGAGAGCACTTTTATCTTTTTGTCGATATGTGATTTCACCATCACCGAATTTTTATACGCGTCGGAATCCAGTCCGAGCAAGACCTGCGCGGCTTGGTCCAAGTTTCCGATCGTGGCGGAAATCCCCCAGATTTTGATTTTTGGGGAAATGGTTTTCAATCGAGACAGCGCCAATTCCATTTGTACGCCGCGCTTAGTGCCAAGAAGTTCGTGCCATTCGTCAACAACGATAGCATTGCAGCCGCCGAAAGTTTTATGATAATCTTTTGATGCCAATAGAAGTTGAAGACTTTCGGGCGTTGTGATCAGCAGGTTTGGCATTTTTGTTTTCTGCTTCGCGCGCTCGCTTGTAGAAGTATCGCCACTTCGAATCCCGACGGTCATTTCAACTTCGAGATCGGCGAGAACGCGTTCGGCGGCTTGCTTTATTTCCACCGAAAGCGCGCGAAGCGGTGTGATCCAAATGGCTTTGATTCCCGGTTTTAGAGATTTGTGATTTGGTGTTTTCTTGATGTATTCCAGAATGATAGGAATCCAGAGCGCATAGGTTTTTCCACTTCCCGTTGGCGCGTTGAGCAAACCGTTTTTACCCTGCAGAAATGCCGTCCAGGTTTCTTTTTGGAATGGAAAAGATTTCCAGCCCTGTTTCTGAAACCACAAATTTGCAATCTCCAAAAGTTCATTTCTGTTTATCACGAAATTAGACTTTTAAGGTCGTCAATATGATTTGCATCCGCGATTTTCTTGTCGTGCCGCCATCTGAGAATTCGCGGAAAGCGCGTTGCAACGCCACTTTTATGCCTTTTGGAAAGAGCGATGCCTTCGAAGCCAATTTCAAAAACGAGTTCGGGCGTCACGCTTCGCACGGGACCAAATCTTTCCAAAGTATGTTTTTTGATCCAATCATCAACTTTTCTAAATTCGGCGTCGGTCAGGCCGGAATATGCTTTCGCGAAAGTAACCAGCTCTTTTTCGCCATCTTCTTTGTCCTGCCAAAGCGCAAAAGTATAATCAGTAAATAGCGTGGCACGGCGACCAGAACCTCGCATCGCGTAAGTCAAAACAGCGTCGATCGTGAGCGGTTCAATCTTCCATTTCCACCAATCGCCCTTTTTTCTGCCAACTTGATAGGCCGCATTTTTACGTTTGATCATCAATCCTTCCGAACGCATTTCGCGCGCACGAGTTCTTTCGGTGGCAATGTCTTCCCAGTTATTAAAAGTCAATCTTTCGGATAATTGCAAGGGGATTTTGTCAGAGATTTCTGAAACCAATTTTTCCAGGATTTCGCGCCGTTCGATATAAGGCTTGTTGCGAATGTCCTCGCCGTTCCATTCTAAAAGGTCGTAAGCCCGTATCACGACAGGATTTTTGGCAAGCAATGCCGCACTGACGGTTTTTCGACCGATGCGCGTTTGCAAATCGTTGAAACTGCCAATTTCACCATTTATAAAAGGAAGGATTTCACCGTCAATGACTGTGCCGTCCGGAATAAAATTCACGAAAGTGTGAAACTCCGGATATTTGTCGGTGACCAATTCCTCGCCGCGCGACCAAACATAAATGTCGCCATCGCGGATAATTGTCTGCGACCGAATGCCGTCCCATTTGTGCTCCACCGACCAATCTTCTGCTGGTCCAAGATCTGAAGGATTTCCATCGATTGGGTACGCCAAATAAAATGGATATGGGCTGGAATTGTAATCGCTGCGTTTTTCGTCCAAAATCAATTCTTGAAATGAAATCGTGTTGGGATCCCAATTTCCCATCAATTTCGACGCGAGCAGATCTTCGTCAACGCCTTCAGCTTTAGCCAAAGCGCGCGTCATCAATTTTTGGCTGATGCCGATCCTAAAACTTCCCGTGATCAATTTTGTGAAAACAAACCTTTCATAATAATTCAATGACAGCCAATTGCTGTGCAAATATTGGCGTTTTTCTTCCTCAGATTTCTTTTTTAATGCGATGATTTCTTGAAGATATTCTGTCAGACTTTTGTCCGAATGTTCGGAATTGGTCGGAATTATCAAAGCGATTGTTTCTGCGAGATCACCAACGATATGATAGCTTTCCTCAAAAAGCCAAAGCGGAATATTTGCAAGTTCGTTTGCCCAAATCCGCAACAACGTAGTATTTACAGGTCGTGGCGGACGACGGTGCGACAAAATCGCGATTGTCCAAACTTTATCCTCGGGCGAAGCATTCCGAAAATATTCGGCGAGCGCATCGACTTTTACAGTCGTTTTATTGCTCGTGTCGAGCGTTTTTATGAGGTTGGCAAAATTTCTCACGCGGCAACATTTTCATCTTCGGCAGTCTCCGCTGTTTCGCCCTCATCATTGCCATATTGCGTGTGCTCAGTTCTGGCATCATAACCTATCTCGCGCAGGTATTTTGAGAAAATCGTTGAATATCCGTGCGTGCAGATTATTTTTTCAGCGCCTGTAGCCTTTATGCTTTCCAGCAATCCGTTCCAATCACAATGGTCGCTCATCACAAAACCGCGATCCACGGCGCGACGTCTTCTTGCCCCGCGAAAAGCCATCCAACCGCTCGCACTTCCCGTAACGAACGGCGTCATTTTTCTTATCAAAGTGCTGCCGTGCGCGCTTGGTGGCGCAATGACGATGCTGCCGAGCAAATCCTCTTTTTTGGTTTCGCGCGTCACCAAAGTTGTTTCTGGAAATTCTATCATTGGTCTCAAAACGTTCGTCATATTTTCGACCGCGCCGTGGGTATATATTTTTCCAATATCTGTATCGAGGTATTTCAGGATGCGTTGCGCTTTTCCCAAGCTGTACGCAAAAATTACGCTCGTTCTTTTGTCAGCGCGGTTTTCGGCCCACCAATTATTTATATTGGTCATCGTTTCGGCCTGTGGAATCCAGTTGAAAGCCGGAAGTCCAAAAGTATTTTCTGTAATAAAGGTGTTGCATTTTACAACTTCATACGGCACTGAAATGCCGTCATCCTCGGTTTTGTAATCGCCGGTAAAGACCCAAACCTCGCCCTTGTATTCTACGCGAACCTGTGCGCTTCCAAAAATATGCCCGGCCGGATGAAGCGAGAATTTGACGGAATTTACGGTAAAGGTTTCGTACCAATCCTTGCCCGTGACATTTATTTCGCCAAGACGATGGCGAATGATCGGCACATTGGTTTTGTGCGTGATATAATTTTTGTGGCCCCAACGCGAATGGTCGGCGTGACCGTGGGTTATGATAGCATTATCAACAGGTTTCCAAGGATCGAGATAGACATTTGCCTGCTCGCAATAGATTCCTTTGTCATTAAAAACAAGAAGCGGTTTTGGCATGGGTTGGGGATTTTCATAAAATTACAAAGTGCAATTTTATGCTTACTGCAATTTGAAAAAGATTAACAGTCGTTGGATTGTGGCGAAGTTATTTATTATTTCATTTCAAAATTTTCAATATATGGTTTGTATTTTTGCATACTTATAATAAATACGGCGATGTATTTATTGTTTTTTAATATTTAAAACCCTGATAATATGTTAAAAGGATTCTTCAATGTTCCGTTGCCCGTGAATGAACCCGTAAAATCATACAAGCCGGGAAGCCCCGAAAAAGAGGCTGCTCTCGCGGCTTACAAAAAAATGTGGAACGAGCAAATCGAAGTGCCGCTTTCCATCGGAGGAAAAGATATAAAAACCGGCGAAACCCGAAATATGACCGCGCCGCACGACCACAAACACGTTGTTGGGAAATATCATTTGGCCACAGCCAAAAATGTTTCAGATGCGATCGAAAATGCTCTTGCCGCGAAAAAAGAGTGGGAAAATCTCGCGTGGGAACAGCGTGCAGCGATATTTTTGAAAGCCGCGGAATTGATTGCCGGACCTTATCGTGCAAGAATTAATGCCGCTACGATGATTGCGCAATCCAAGACAATCTATCAAGCGGAAATCGATGCATCGTGCGAGCTCATTGACTTTTTGAGGTTCAATGTTGCGTTTATGACAGAGATTTACGCTGACCAACCAAAGTCGAATTCTGATATGTGGAACCGACTGGAATATCGTCCTCTTGAAGGATTTGTTTATGCCGTGACACCTTTCAATTTTACTGCAATTGCTGCAAATCTTCCTGCAAGTGCCGCGATGATGGGCAACGTTGTGCTTTGGAAACCAAGCGACAGCCAAGTTTTTTCTGCCAAGATAATCATGGATGTATTCAAGGAAGCCGGCGTTCCCGATGGTGTGATCAACGTTGTTTTTGGCGATGCAGCGATGATTTCGGATATCGTTTTCAGGCATGCGGATTTTGCTGGAATCCATTTCACAGGATCAACGCATGTTTTTCAGGACATTTGGAAAATAGTCGGCGATAATATCAAAATTTACAAAACATATCCGAGAATCGTGGGCGAAACCGGTGGGAAAGATTTCATCATCGCGCACCCAAGCGCAAATGTCGATCAGGTAGTGACCGGGATCATTCGCGGTGCGTTTGAATTTCAGGGGCAAAAATGTTCGGCGGCGTCAAGAGGTTATTTGCCAAAAAGCCTTTGGCCGGCGATGAAAGAGAAATTGATTTCAGAAATAAAGACGATCAAAATGGGTTCGCCCGAGGATTTTTCAAACTTTATGACCGCGGTCATCCACGAAGGTTCTTTCGATAAACTGGCAAAATATATCGATGCCGCCAAAAAGGATAAGGATGCTGAAATCATCATTGGCGGCGGTTATGACAAATTGAAGGGATATTTTATCGAACCGACCGTGATCGTTACGACCAATCCGAAATATGACACGATGGAAACGGAACTTTTCGGACCTGTGATGACCATTTATATTTACGACGACAAAAAGTGGGAAGAAACCTTGAAACTTGTGGACGAAACTTCGCCATACGCATTGACTGGCGCGGTTTTCAGCCAAGATAGATATGCAGCGGCAGAAGCTACCGACGTTTTGAAAAACGCGGCCGGGAATTTCTACATCAACGATAAGCCAACGGGCGCGGTTGTGGGAATGCAGCCTTTTGGCGGCGCGCGGGCTTCGGGAACAAACGACAAAGCAGGTTCGGCACAAAATCTTTTGCGTTGGGTTTCGCCACGAACCATCAAAGAAACATTTGTAACGCCAACGGATTATCGATATCCTTTCTTGGGCGAATGAGATTTTGTTTAAAATGCGGGAAAGGTTCAGTAATTAATTTATTGAACCTTTTTTGTTTTGAGCAAGCGGTTTGTAAATTTTTGTATATTCGGCTAAATTTTAATGACTTACGATGAGAACAAAAATTACCCTTTTACTGCTCGCAATGACAGCTTTTGGCTATTGCCAAACTCCCATTGTGTCAACGATTCCATTCCAAGGTTACGACGAAACCGAAGCATTTGCTGGTCGCGGCGATTATCAGATTTTTCTTGACAATACCAATGGCGTTCTGGACAAACCAATCATTCTTCTCGATGGTTTTGACCCGAACGACACGCGGAACATTCCCGCCGTTTACGATCTTTTGAGCTATGGTACAAATCAGAACCTAGCTGATGACCTTCGCAACCAAGGTTATGATGTTGTGATCTTGAATTTTCCAACGTACAATAGACCCGACAATACTTTGATAAATGGCGGCGTGGATTATATCCAGAGAAACGCGATGATTCTCGTGAAGCTCTTAGACCAGATCAATGCGCAGAAAGTTGGTACTGAAAAAAATGTAGTCATCGGGCCAAGTATGGGCGGCTTGGTCGCAAGATATGCGCTTAGATATATGGAAATGAACAGTCTGAACCACGACACTAGATTGTATATTTCATTTGACGCGCCACATCTTGGCGCGAACATTCCCATCGGTTACCAACATCTTTTCAATTATATGGCGAACGGACCTTTGGGCGATGCCACGGTTCAGGTTTTGGTTGATGCGATGATTAAAAGTCCCGCTTCACGCGAAATGTTGCTCGACCAGTTCGAGGGGCATTTGGCCGCAGGAAGTGATACAGAATTCAACCCCAACATAGTTCTTCCAGTTGGCAAACCCGGGTTCAGGGACGCTTTCCAAACAGAACTTGACGCGATGGGCTTGCCGCAAAACACGAGAAACATTGCAATAACGAACGGCAGCGGAAGCAGTGCCACCAACGGAACGCCGGGTCAAGTGGTGATGGACCACACTTTTAATGTCACCGATACTCAACGCGCGATAATCAATTTGAAATTTACGCCGGCGGCTAATCAAACCACGCAAGTGAGCCGTTTTCGCGGACAGCAATCGGTTTTTGGATTTTGGATCACGGGATATGAAAGCGCCGCGAATTCAAAAGCACCGGCAGCATCAGATGGTCTTGATTCAGCGCCTGGCGGAAGATTTGACATCAGTTCATTGGCGGCATTGGCGGGGAGCAATGCGCTTTTGACAGAATTCTTCGACAACCTATTGATCGATTATTTTACTTTTGTACCGACCAATAGCGCGCTTGGCATCAACACGCCAAACTGGTATTCTCCGGTTACAGTTTCTTCAGTCACGCCATTTGCAGCGGTAAATTATCCACCGGTGAACGAGAATCACGTAACGTTGAACGCTTCAAATCTTGCATTCGTTCTCAACGAAATACTCAATCCGCCGCTTGCCGTAAAACAAGTTGATTTCTCTAATTCAATTGCGGTTAAAAACCCTATTGGAAATAAAGTTGAGATTTATTCTGCATCAAAAATCAGCGATGCAACTATTTCAATAACAGATATTACCGGAAAGATAATTTTGCAAAAAACTTTGCAGGAAATCAATGGGCTTTATTCGATAAATGCAGATTTCCCGATCGGAACGTATTTCTTGAGAATAAAAAACCAGGAAATGGAAATCGTGAAAAAAATCGTGAAACAATAAACGATTGAAATTTTATCTGATTTGACAACCCGCTTTAATTATCGGGTTTCTTTTTGACCATCGGCACATAAACAACCTTCTTGGTTTCAAAGAATCCATCTTCAAAAAAATCCGAGATATCAAATGTTCTTGCTTTGGAAAAATGCTGGAGTTCTTCTGAAAGATCACCACCTTTTAAATAAAGAATTCCGTTGGCAAGCTCGTTGTTGCACTTTGCATAAAACTTGCCCTTGACCCAAGATGCAAAATCGTCCATATTGGTAACGGCTCGGCTCACGACAAAATCAAATTGTCCTGGAGCGGAATCGGCGCGCTGTTGTTTTGCGACAACGTTTTTCAACTGTAAAGATTCAGCGACAGCTTCAACAACCTTGATCTTTTTTCCTACGGTATCTATTGCGGTAAAATGTGTTTCGGGAAAAAGTATCGCCAGAGGAATCGCGGGGAAACCTCCGCCAGTGCCAACATCAAGGATTTCTGTTTCGGGAACAAAAGGCTGGATTTTTGCGATCGCCAACGAATGCAGGACATGCTTGATGTAGAGTCCGTCGATGTCCTTGCGACTGATCACGTTTATTTTGGAATTCCAATTGGTGTACAATTCGTCAAGTGCTTTGAACTGCGAAATCTGTAATGTCGAAAGGTGTGGAAAATATTTCAATATTTCGTCCATGCTTCAGCTTTTAAACAAAAGTAGCCATTCAAAGCAAATTTTTAACGCAAGGTCTACATTTCACGCCCGTAAAATATTTATCTTTGAGAATATTTTTCTCCTCTTAAATGACTTACAATAATCCTACTTTTGCCAAATTGGACGATCTGAAATTTTTCAGAACGCTCAATTCACGCGTCAATTCATACTTCAAGGACAACAATATCAAGAAAACCGGCAACTGGAAATTGCACCTTAAAGCGGTGATTCTTTTCACGGTTTTCCTCACGCCGTACTTTCTGATATTAACGCTCTCGATGCCTTTTTTGGTTCAATTGCTCCTGTCGATCGTAATGGGCGTTGGAATGGCTGGAATCGGGATGAACGTGATGCACGACGGCAACCACGGCTCGTACTCAAACAAATCTTGGATTAACAAATTAATGGGCGGAACAATATATGTCCTTGCCGGAAACGTCCACAATTGGCAGGTTCAGCACAATGTTCTTCACCATACTTACACCAATGTTCATGGCCATGACGAAGATCTTGACGCCGGACGAATCATTAGGTTCACTAAAGAGGCGAAATGGCACAGCTTTCATCGCTTTCAGCATTATTACAGTGTATTTCTTTATGGATTGCTCACTTTCAACTGGGCATTGACCACGGATTTCAAGCAGATGAGGCGCTATCTGAAAAGGAAACTTTCGTATGGTGAACTCAAAAGCCCTAAGGTGTTGTGGACAAACCTTATAATTGCAAAAATCATCTATGTCGCGATATGGATCGTGCTGCCCATCGTAATCGGCATTGCTTGGTGGAAAGTGCTCATCGGTTTTTTTGTTATGCACTACACGGCCGGACTTATCCTGTCAATCGTGTTCCAACTGGCGCATGTTGTTGACGAAACGACCAATCCGATCCCGAATGAACTTGGAGAACTGGACAACACTTGGGCGATCCATCAACTTTACACCACGGCTAATTTTGCGCCAAAGAACAAAATAGTCAATTGGTTCACCGGTGGGTTGAACCACCAGATCGAGCACCACATTTTTCCGCACATCAGCCACGTTCATTATGGCAATATTGCCAAGATCGTAAAGCAGACGGCGCTTGAGTGCAACTTGCCGTACAATGAATTCACGACGATGCGAGGCGCCGTTGCGGCGCATTTCAGGCATTTGCGCGAACTTGGCGAGAAACCTGTTATTGCCGCCTAAACTCTATTCAAAAAAATCTTCAAGATCTTAGCATGACTCCAGTTCTTTCCGACAGAATCAACGAACTTTCCACGTCCCAAACCCTCGCAATGGCAGCATTGGCAAGAGAACTCACATCACAGGGCAAGGATATAATCAGCCTTAGTTTGGGCGAGCCCGATTTCAACACGCCCAATTTTGTGAAAGAAGCCGCCAAGACCGCTATAGATCAGAATTACAGCAAATACACGCCCGTTGACGGCTATCTCGAACTTCGACAGGCGATCTGTACTAAGTTCAAGCGCGACAACAATCTAGATTACAGACCCGAGAACATAGTGGTTTCCACAGGGGCAAAACAATCGTTGTACAACATTGCACAAGTAATGATCAATGAGGGCGATGAGGTCATTTTGCCGGCGCCATATTGGGTGAGTTATGTTGAGATCGTAAAAATGGCGGGCGGAATTCCGGTGGAAGTACCAACAACCGTCGAAAGCAATTTCAAGATCACGCCCCAGCAATTGGAAAAAGCCATCACGCCAAAAACGAAAATGGTCTGGTACAGTTCGCCATGCAATCCGAGCGGTTCGATGTTCGACAAAAAGGAGCTTGAGGCACTTGCCAAAGTTTTGAAAAAACATAAAAACATATATGTGGTTTCCGACGAAATATATGAACACATCAATTTTACGGGCGAATTTGCGAGCATGGCACGCATTCCCGGAATGTTCGAGCGTACGATCACAGTCAATGGCGTTTCCAAAGCATTCGCGATGACGGGTTGGCGCATCGGATATCTTGGTGCGCACGCAGATATAGCAAAGGCTTGCACAAAAATGCAGGGACAAGTAACCAGCGGCGCCAACAGCATCGCACAACGGGCAACGATGGCGGCCGTTTTGGCGAATCCGAAAGTGCTCGACAAAATGGTGCATGCTTTTCGCGGACGACGTGATCTTGTGATCGATCTGATGAAGGATATTCCCGGTTTCAAGGCAAATATACCCGATGGTGCGTTCTATGTTTTCCCTAATGTCAGCGCTTACTTTGGCCAAATATTGAAGGGCACAAAAATCAGAGATGCCAATGATCTTGCAATGTACCTTCTATCCGAAGCCAATGTTGCAACGGTAACCGGCGAAGCATTTGGCAACCCCGATTGTCTTCGAATTTCTTATGCCACGAGCGAGGAACTTCTTACAAAGGCCTTTACAAGAATAAAGGAAGCACTGGCTGGGGCGAAATTCTAGTTTACCGCGCCTTTATAGTCTTTAAGCAAATTATTTTAGCGAGGATTTCTGGGCCGATTCATTTCAATCCAGCAGATGAACCAAGTAAATCCCTTCATCTCCCTAAAGCGAAGCGGCCTGGTTGCGCCAATACCGTGGTTGATAGAGTTTGCAAAACTTCAAATATTGACAAAAGTGCCATTCTTTTGGATGATTGGCAATCCTGAATTTGTTGAAGGGAAATTGACATCAAGATAAAGTGATTTATTATAGATTTACGATGTTTTTCCTGTGGCAATAACCCTAATACAAACCACCGTTTGATGCTCGATTATAAAATAATAAAAATAGATACATCTTGGTAACGACCAAATAAATAATAACAACCGATGGTCACGCAACTTTTTTGGGTTTTGATAATCTATATATAGCACATCGCTAATCAGCTTTTTCTTGACAACAACTAAATCCGCGCCGAATGAAAAAGCTCGTACTAACATTCACGATTTGCCTTCTATTTTCGTCGTGCGCGACAATTCTTAAAAAGAAAACATATCCATTATTGATCTCTACCAATGAATCAAATGCAAAGGTAAAAGTCTACGACAGCATATATGATTTGCCGGCAAAGGTTATGGTAAAAAGATCCAAGGAAGATTTGGATGCAACCTTGATATTCGACGAAACTGTACTTGATTACAAAGTAAAGCACAGGTTGAACAAGACCTTTTTGTGGTGGAACTTGATCGGGATGGATTTTGCTCCGGCAAATTATTTGATCGATCTGACCAACCAAAAAAGATTTACCTATGGCAATAAGATTTACTTGAATTCCCAAGATTCTATAAGAATAATCGGGCAGAAAAAGAAATGGTTTTCCAAGGAATACTTTGACAAACAATATCCGAAAAGAAAGGGCGCGCTGAATTGCGTGGTTTCCGTTCCATTTGTCAATGCGTTCTATTTCAACACCAAGGACTATGGCAAACAATCGGGCATAGGTTTTCTCGGTATTTCAACAGGATTGGAATATTTCTATAAAAATGATAAATTCCTATCACTGAATATTGCTGCCTTTACAGAAGTGGCGCCGTTTTATCCTTATAATGGTTCGGCAGATTTATTTACATGCAGGTCCTTGTCATTGACAGACAATATTAAATACAAAAGGTATTCGTTCGGATATGGCCTGAATTATTCTATAACCCATTACATTTATGACGTCCGTGATTATGACGCTCCAGAATATGACTGGTCTTACACCCATCTATATACCATTCACCAAAATAGCCAAAACATCGGCATCAATACAAATGTATATTATCAGATCTCAAAATTTTTCTTTGTTGGCGTTCTCTATCGACCGAGCTTCTACGAATTTAAGCCCGTAAGCAAATTTGATTATGAACATACCTTTAGTTTTGATTTTGTGTTAAAAGTGCCCGTTCGCAAAAAATAGCCTTTCGGCAAATGCTTTAATATATTAAATTGCGGATAAATAATCTGGTATGAAAGCGTTTCGCTTGTTTTTTATTTTTTGCACAACCTTCTGTTTTTCGCAAAGAACATATCAATTCGATTATGAATTGACTTTCGAAACGGACTCTCTTCTGGAGCGTCCTATTTCGAACAGAAATTTGTTTCAAACCACAAAGAATATCAACATCGAAAGGTTTTGGGTAAATTCTGCCGACAATCATTATTTTACCATCATAATGAAAAAGGACACGGTAAATTATTATATAAGATTTGTGGATCAAAGCAAACTGATGGCCAATGTTTTGAACCGGGTGGAAGACTTCGACGGAAGCGACATTTTGAATCTTCAATGCGATTTTGTGCGACCCTTCAGCAGCGAAAATAGTTCACAACGGAAATGGTATTCATTACTAAATATGACCGATACGATCCTTGACGGGCAGTCATATGGTAGATACAAACTTGTGCCAAACAATCTTAAACGAGCAAAGAGAAAGAAACTTGGCACAGAATATTTTCTGGTTGACAAAACGGTCGATGCTATGCCCGTTTTGGTGTTTTCTGGCGCTTACGAAAGATTCAAACAATCAAACAATATTTCAAGAGGACTTCTTTACCAAATGTACTTTATAAACTATGAAGGCAAATTATTGCGACGGCAAACGCTTGTCAAAAAAGAGAAGGTCGACAGAAAGGTTTTCATAGATCAAGATTTGCTTTGAAAAGGACGGTGAACTAAAACCGAAGTTGATCTTTAAGATAAATGGAAAATAGCAACTGATTTAAATTTTGAAAATTATGGATTTAAGTATGAAATCACTGATACTAATTTTGTTCACAACATTAAGTTTTTCGCAAAGAACATATCAATTTGATTATTTTCTCGAATATCAAACCAACGTGGTTAATGTCGAGGAAGTTGAGGACAGAGGATTGCCCCAGTACAAAGAATATTATCTTGCCAATTCCAAGAACAACGATTATTTCGCGACCATTTCAAAACAGGACAGCACAACTATCTTATCCGTTTTCGTGACAACAACGGTTTTCTTGCGAATGTGCTGAACAACAGAAAAGATTTTGATGGAAGCGAAATATTGAATCTGCAATGTGAATTCGTCCGCAATTACACAAATTCCAATAAATATCAAATCAAGAACTATGAATTCATAAACCTGAAGGACACGATTATTGAGGGCAAGATTTATGGTCGATATAAATTGACGCCAACAGACCTGAAACGTGCCAAAAGAAAAAAAATCGGAACCCAATTTTACATCATTGATAAAACTGAGGACTTTGTGCCAATATTAAATCATCCAACCGCCTATGAAAAGTTTTTAATCAATAAAAATATCCCGAATGGATTGCTATATCAGATATATTTCGTGACATCAAGAGGTGAGTTGACCTACAAAACCACACTTATCAATAAGTACAAGATTCACAAAAAAATATATATCGGCAAGGATTGCGATGATAAATTGTCGCAATAATTTTTCTAATCACTTCTTGCCAACGCTCAGATTATCAAAGCCCGCAATATCCACAACATTCTCCAGGTCAACATCAAAAGTTATAGAAATGCTGTCGCCAGTGGCCGTTACCGGAAGCTCGCTCGACAGCTGCGATGAACCAACATATATCTTCGGCGAATCTTTTACAGTAAAATAATAAAAGCTGTTGCCATTTTTTACATCACTTGAAATCCTTGTTACCACCGACGAAATCATTTTTTTTGGCGTTACGCTTTCTGCATTTATTCTGTTGTCGGCCATATTGTAAACATTTTTATAGGACATTAATGTTTCGCGCATCGTGTTGCCCACGCCGACAATAGTGTAATCGCTTATGCTCACCATCGCGAACATTTTTACGAGCCCGCCATTGTCCTTGAGCGTCATCACGTAGGTAGGAATATTGTTGATCAAATACGGAATCGGCAACGACGCGCCATAGCCTTTCTCCTGCACTTTTCCCTGCGCCGAACGCTGCGCAGCGTATTCTGTCGCGCCGCTTTGTTTATAAAAAGTTGTTTCTTTTGTGCGCGTATCGACCAACAAAAACCCGACTGTCGACTCGTCTTTACCAACAGAGGAAAGCCCCGTGTACCAATAGGACTTGTGGTTTTCGCCATATACGAGCGTCAGCCCTTCGGTGATTTTCAATTTATCTTGATTGGAGAAATTCCAATAACCGTTCACATATTCGCCCCAATCGTCGAGCTGGTCTTCAATAAATGAAATCGGCTGGATCCTATCGACCCAAAGTGGCGTATTGGCAATAGTATATTCCTCGATGTCACCAGATTGCGCATCAACGGTCAATGTTCCAACAGCATCATTTCCGGCAAAACCGATTTTTTTATCGTACAATGTCACCACCCAAAAAGGTTTGCCATCATTGTCGATCTCAAAACTATAATCGGCTAGACCTCGCGTGGCATAACCGCTAAAATAAACGTGGCGATCAATGCGCGAACCAAAGAATGCATTTGGTTGGTATTTTATCTTGACATCCTTTCCACCGACATTTTGCACCAACTTGACATGGCGCTCGTTCGTGGCCGAAACCATCACGTAACCGGGCGTTCCGTCGATGTTGTTGACCCATTTGAAAAACCCCGTGTGAAGCAGCGGCGCGACCCAATAAAGCTCGTTGTTGACCTTTTGAATAACAAATTCGCCTAGTTCGACCTGGCTTCCAAGAGCGGGTTGCGACCCAATTATTTTCTCGCCCAAAAGTTCGGCAAGATCTTCATCCACGACACGAATTTCGTCGAGAGATATTGGTGCGATGTGGTCTGAAAGCTTATTGATGTTCTCGACTTTCCCTATAAGGTTGCGATAATCTTTGGTGTAAAGCATCGGCGATGAAGTTATGAAAGGTAAAATCACGGAATAGATCAACAATAAAACCAGAACTGTTCCAAGAATTTTTGGGATTTTGCCACGAAGAAACTGCATTTGCTGAGGCATTGTTCGTCCCGCCGAAAGCATTACATACGTTATGATGATCAGAAAAATCAGCATCACGGCAATGCCGACGAAGCCATAATTGATAACGGGAAGCCCGGAATAAACCATCAAAAAGGCAACTACGATCAAAAGGATAATCATAAAAATACGATTCATAGCAGCGGGGGATTTTCTCAAAGATAAGTGTTTGGAAAGTTTTAATACTGGATCGCTGCCTTTCGGGAAATGCCAAGCGCCTTTACAAAAAATCGTATTTTTGAAAATCACAAAAACAATCTCAGATGAAGGCATATATTTTTCCCGGACAGGGCGCGCAATTTACGGGAATGGGAAAAGAACTTTACGAAAATTCCCAGCTTGCAAAAGAACTTTTTGACAAGGCGAACGAAATTCTCGGTTTTAAAATAACGAATATAATGTTCGAAGGTTCGGACGAAGAATTGAAAGAAACCAAAGTCACGCAACCTGCTGTATTTCTGCTTTCCGTTATTTTGGCAAAAACTTTAAAAGATAACTTCAAACCAGATATGGTCGCCGGACATTCGTTGGGCGAATTTTCTGCGTTGGTTTCAGCGGGCGCGCTTTCATTTGAAGACGGATTGAAATTGGTTTCCAAACGCGCGATGGCGATGCAGAAAGCGTGTGAAGTAAAACCATCAACAATGGCTGCAGTTCTTGGACTTGAAGACGAAGTTGTCGAAAAAGTTTGCGCAGAAATTGACGGAATCGTTGTCGCAGCTAATTACAATTGTCCCGGCCAACTCGTGATTTCCGGCGAAACCTCAGCGGTGGAAAGAGCCTGCGAAGCGATGAAAGAAGCCGGCGCAAAACGCGCGTTGATGTTGCCCGTTGGCGGCGCTTTCCATTCGCCAATGATGGAACCCGCAAGAGCAGAACTCGCTGCTGCAATCGATGCCACTAATTTCTCCAGACCGATTTGCCCAATCTATCAAAATGTAACGGCAACGGCAGTAATCAATCCAGAAGAAATCAAAAAAAACCTAATCATACAGTTGACCGCGCCAGTTAAATGGACGCAATCCGTGCAGCAAATGATAAAAGATGGCGCCACAGAATTTGTAGAATGCGGTCCCGGAAGCGTGCTACAGGGATTGGTAAAGAAGATTGACAAGGAAATGATTGTGAGCGGGGTTTGATTTAATTTAAAACATTTATAAATAAAAAATGCCTCACTGAATTGTGAGGCATTTTTTATTGCGATTAGTTAATAAACCATTTGTCGAAATTAGATTTTCAATTTAAAAGAAATCTCAAGCATCTAAATCATCTGCATCTTTATCATAACCTTCATAATAATACGATTGCTCAACTCCTTTAAAGATAATTTCTCGATTGTTTATTTCTTCCGTTAAGTTAACAGAAAGCAATGTTCGTAATTCCAAATCATTGATTGGGCTGCGTTCCATCGCTTGCAAATAAAGTGTTTTGTCCGCAAACTGCCAATTGACAACCTGTTGCAGGTTTTTCTTTAAAATCAAATCCAACCAAATTCTCATCGTTCTTCCGTTGCCTTCCAAAAACGGATGCGCAACATTCATCTCGACATATTTTGCGATGATTTCTTCAAAAGTGTTTTCTGGCATTTGCTCGACTTTTGACAGCGCTTCATTTAAATATAAAGCTGTCGCAAACCTGAAACCACCCTTAGAAATATTTCGTGTTCTAATCTTTCCGGCAAAATCATAAAGTCCATCAAACAAATATTTGTGAATTTGTTGCAAGCCTTTGGTTGTGCCGACCTCAACCTTGTCGATGTCGCCGGTTTCAAAAAGCGCAAAAGCTTTTTCTAAACTTTTCTTGTCCAAATTCATTGCGAGATTGATGTTAAAAGTTTTCTAACTCCTAATCTTCACTTCCCATTTCCAAGCGCTCGCCAGGCCATCTTCCAATGTTGACATCGCTTTCCAACCCAAAACGTTGTTTGCCTTGTCGGTGTTGGCATAGGCAGAAATGATATCGCCTTCCCTTCGTCCAACGATTTGATATGGCAACGGTTTTCCGCTGACTTTTTCAAAGGTTTGGATGACTTCCAAAACCGAGCTTCCGATTCCTGTGCCGAGATTGAAGATTTCTACTTTGTCAAGATTTTTGCCGTTTATCAATCGCTGAAGTGCGACAACGTGGGCTTTTGCCAAATCGACAACGTGGATATAATCGCGGATGCAAGTGCCGTCAGACGTTGGGTAATCGTCGCCGTAAACAGAAAGTTTTTGGCGAAGTCCAATTCCGGTTTGGGTAATATATGGCACAAGATTCTGTGGAACACCAATTGGAAGTTCGCCAATTGCGGCGGTTGGATGCGCGCCGATTGGATTAAAATATCGCAACAGAATCGCGTTGATGTTTGTCACCTTGCAAGTTTCGGAAATTATCTCCTCGCCTATTTGCTTGGTGTTTCCGTACGGCGAAGCGGCTGGTTGAAGCGGTGCACTTTCGGTAATGGGCATTTTTTCGGCCTCGCCATAAACGGTGCACGACGATGAAAATATAAAGTTGGCCTTGTCCTTTTCCTGAAGTTGCTGCAAAATATAAACCAACGTGTTGATGTTGTTCTCGTAATAAAGCAAAGGATTTTCGACGCTTTCATTCACGGCTTTTGAAGCTGCAAAATGAATCACGCCAGCAACATCAGTATGCCTTTTGAAAAAATCGATAACCGAATTTTTGTCGCGCAGTTCGAGGTTTTCAAAAAACGGTTTTTTGCCCGTGATTTCGACGATGCCGTCGATTACTTTTTCTGACGAGTTTGAAAGATTGTCGATGATGACGACCTCAAAACCTTCGTTCTGTAGTTCGACCACGGTGTGCGAACCGATGAAGCCCAAGCCTCCTGTTACCAATATTTTCATTGTTTGTTTATTTTATGTTGTTGGGTTTTAATTTAGAACAATCTCACTAACATATCGTTTATTGGAATGGATAAGTCAATAAATTGAAATTTTAAATTGTGTGATTTTCCTAATGGCTTAATCATTTTGGCTAATGATTTTCTGTCTTTTGTGATATAAGCATCAATACTTCTATTATGAATTTGAGCAAATAGTTTAATATCGTTAATTATTACTTTTCGCTGTTAAGATTCCCTTAAATCCTCATTTTCTTTGAGTTCAGCAAAAAACTTACCAGCAATTTTTGCATCTGTGTAATCAAATTCTAATAAACGAAAAACATTTAAAGAAAGTAAATTATCTGGATTATCGCCCACAGCGTACTCACTAACAACTATAGTGGAAAGATACATTTCGATTCCATTATCCAAAAAATATTGAAAATAATCGACGGCGGCTTGGTGAAAATCCGCGTCTGACTTTAATAAGCGAATACAAAAAGAACTATCTAAAAGTACACTCTTTACTCCTTTCATATTCCTTCTGCTCTTATGTCGTCCAACCAAGCATCGACATTTGTGATTTTACTTAAATTAGCAGAAGCCTTTTCAATCACTTTTTCTAAAAGGAATTTATCAAATACAGGAATATATTGAATGAACTCAACCAATTCTAAATCAGTTAATGAATCGTCTTCAAAACTCTTTTTACCGCGAACTTTAATCCCGTAAGGCTTATATGTGTTCTTTTCGCCACCCATTATTTGGTCTTTGGTCGCAGCGATAGTAAGGTTTCCGTGTTTTTTTGTACTTATATGTAAATTTGGGTTTTTACCTCCTTCTTGGTAAATTTCTCCATAAAGATAAAATTCACTTTCATAAAAAGTTAATGCAGTCATTTCAAAATTTGTAGTATAATCTATAACAAGAGATGATTCTTTTGAAATTGAATTATTAAACTCAAGAATGTAACCTTCTTTAACTGCTTTCCTTTGAAATTTATCGATTATTGACTGTCTTTTGTAATCTAAAAAATCAAGATTATTTCTGTTTTTAATTTCGCTTGTCAACCCGTTGAATAAAATAACCGCCGTAATCGGTAAAAAGAATTTGTGTTTAACTGACCCTTCTTCTATATCATAAGAAATGTGAGGTCTATTTTGCTTTTCCTTACGATCAGGATATAAAAATGACTCAACATCTGATATAAAACTTTTGACTTCATTTATATCAACATCTTTAGGACTTAAAGTATTGTCCTTATTTGTCACTCTTAATTCTATGTATCCTTGTTCTTCCACGTGTCTAAATTACAAATTTACTGAATATAAAAGACTACAGACACAATGCTTATAAAAAATAGCTGTGTCGGTGCTTAAACGAAAATGAATTTTACAAATTTATGGTCGGTAGCAATCTTAAAAGTTTGATTGTAAAATGTCCTCGAATATTAAACGTTAAAACTAGCCCGGATAGAAGCGGTATCCTTTTTTTTCGCCTTTTTTGGCGAGAAAAAAGATATAGCGGATAGCCGGAAACAGCTCCTAAAAAAAATTCAAAATCGTGTTTGTAATATACTTAATCTGCTCATCATCAAGCAATGTGTGCATCGGCAACGACAAAACTTCCTTGACCAATTGGTTCGTGACCGGAAAATCTTCTTCCTTATATCTTTCGTCCAAATATGCCTTTTGCGAATGCAGCGGAATCGGGTAATAAATGGCGCACGGAATGCCGGCATCGAGCAAATGTTGCATCAATCTGTCACGGTCGGCATCGATGATTCTGAGTGTATATTGATGAAAAACGTGGGAATCGCAATCGGCGCAAATTTGTGGTGCGATGATGTTTTTGTGTCCCGCAAGTGCCGCCGAATATTTGCGCGCCGCATCTTGTCGAGCTGAATTATATTTGTCGAGCAACGGTAATTTTACGTTGAGAACCGCCGCTTGAATGCTGTCCAAACGCGAATTTACGCCCACAACATCGTGATGATATCTCACGTACATTCCGTGGTTTACGATGCCGCGAAGCTTGTGCGCAAGCTCATCATCGTTGGTGAAAATCGCGCCGCCATCGCCGTAAGCACCAAGATTCTTGGATGGAAAAAACGAAGTCGCACCAACGTGGCCAATGGTTCCTGCTTTCTGCTTTTTACCATCAGAAAACGTAAAATTTGCACCAATTGCCTGTGCATTATCTTCGATAACGTATAGATTGTGCTCGTCTGCAATTTTCATAATCGCTTCCATATTGGCAGCGCGGCCAAAAAGATGGACAGGAACGATGGCCTTGGTTTTTGGCGTAATCGCTTTCTTGATCGCGTCAATGCTGATGTTCATATCGTCAATATCAACATCCACCAGCACCGGCGCAAGTTGCAAAAGCGCGATAACCTCAACGGTGGCGGCAAACGTAAAATCTGCGGTGATGACTTCGTCGCCAGGTTCTAAATCCAATCCCATCATCGCGATTTGTAATGCATCGGTGCCATTTGCACACGGAATCACGTGTTTGACGTCGAGATATTCCTCGAGATTTTTCTGGAAAGTCTGGACTTGCGGCCCGTTGATATAAGCGTTGGAATCCAGCACTTCCTGGATGGAATTGTTGACGGTTGCCTTGATAAAATCATACTGGCCCTTGAGGTCGACCATCTGAATTTTGTTCATCTGCGTGTTTTTAAGCTACGCAAAACTAACAATTTAATGCCGCGCTGCAATGGAAATTCTGCCAAACTGCCGTATTTTCGCGACACAACGCACATTATGTTTTTCCTCTACGATTTATTGGCGCGCGCGGCGCAAATGATTTTGCCGATTACCGGAAAGTTCAGCGGCAAGATGAAACTTTTTGTCGATGGCAGAAAGGATGTTTTTGAAACGCTTTCGCGAAATTTAAAACCAAATCGCACAACATTCTGGTTTCACGCAGCGTCGCTGGGCGAATACGAACAAGGTTTGCCGGTGATGGAATTTTACAAAAAACATTTTCCAGACCTTCAGATTGTACTCACATTTTTTTCACCATCCGGATTCGAGGTCAGAAAAAACAATCAAATTGCCGATGTCACGGTTTATCTTCCACTTGATACAAGAGCAAATGCACAAAGATTTCTCGATTTGGTAAAGCCCGAAATGGTGTTTTTCATCAAATATGAGTTTTGGCCAAATTATCTTAACGAACTAAAAATCAGAAATATCCGAACGTTCTTGATTTCTGGAATTTTTCGGCACAATCAAGTTTTCTTCAAACCGTACGGAAAATTCTACAGAAAGTCGCTGGACGCTTTTGAACATTTTTTTGTGCAAAATGATTCTTCGAAACAATTGCTTGCTGGTTTGGGAAAAACCAATGTAACGGTCTCAGGCGATACACGTTTTGACAGGGTTCAATCAATTTTGGAACGCGACAATCATTTAGATTTTATCGAAAGATTTATTGATGGCAAATCAACGATCGTCGTTGGAAGTTCGTGGCCAAAGGATGAAGTTTTGTTGGCAGACTACATTAATAATTCCTGCGATGTGAAATTCATAATCGCGCCACATAATATAAAGGACGAACAAATCCAGAATTTAAGGTCGAGCCTAAAAGTTGAAACCGTGCTTTTTTCGGAAAAGGAAACCAGGAATCTCGCTTCCGCGAAAGTTTTCATCGTCGACACCATTGGTATTCTGACCAAAATTTACAGTTATGCCGATATCGCATATGTTGGCGGTGGTTTTGGAAATCCGGGCGTTCACAATATTCTGGAACCGGCAACTTTTGGAATTCCAATTGTAATCGGGCCAAACTTTTCACATTTCGCAGAAGCGATTGCGCTGGTAAATATGAAAGGAGCTTTGGTT
>JBBSUW010000019.1:0-30678 GCA_038234025.1 Flavobacteriales bacterium | reverse complement strand
TTTATAAGACCGAGGTCATCGAAACGCACCTTGTTTACCGTGAATCCACGGCAAATTAGATAAAATTCGGTAGCATTGCGGGAAGTGGCCGGGAAAAGAGCCGCTGTTAAAAATTCAATGTAAACGCTATCAATTGAAATTTTATATATATTTACGACCTATTACCAATGCATTTACTTTACTTCGAAAACAGTTCAGTATTGGTAAGCAACGCGCTTATCGTATCAATAAAATATTATTGCGATAATGGAAAAGCGTAAATTAGGTTTTTGGGAAATCTGGAACATGAGTTTCGGTTTTCTTGGAATCCAGTTCGGTTTTGCACTGCAGAACGCGAACACTTCGAGAATTTTTGACACCCTCGGCGCCGATGTGGACAAAATCGGACTCTATTGGCTTGCCGCGCCGTTGACAGGATTGATTGTTCAGCCCATAGTGGGCTACTTTTCCGACAGAACCTGGACAAGGCTAGGCCGAAGACGTCCCTACTTTTTGGCGGGCGCGATACTTTCGGCTATAGCGTTGTTCATAATGCCGAACTCTCCTACTCTATGGATTGCCATTGGAACACTTTGGATAATGGATTCGTCGATCAACATTTCTATGGAGCCTTTCCGGGCTTTTGTTGGCGATAATCTTCCAGAACGCCAGCGAACATTGGGCTTCGCGATGCAGAGTTTTTTCATCGGCATCGGTGCTGTCGTTGGTTCGGCGCTACCGTATGTGTTCACGAATTGGTTCAATATTCCCAACACAGCGCCAGAAGGCATAATTCCCGAATCCGTAAAATGGTCCTTTTATGTGGGCGGCGTTGTTTTTCTACTGGCAGTGCTTTGGACGGTCTATAAATCAAAAGAATATTCGCCCGAAGAACTCGAATCTTTTGAGGCAGCAAAAATCGCAAGCCCAAAGAGCGTTGTAGTCGAAAAAATAATCAGTGGCGGCGTATCCATAAAAAGACAGTTTACGATAGGAGTGGTTCTCACAATCATAGGAATTCTTGCTTCACTGTATGTTCATCATCTAAATTCTGGCGGCGAAGGAAACCCGCACAAGGAACTCTATATATTATCGGTCGGACTTCTCGTGGTCGGCGTGCTTTTTGCCATCGCTGCGCAACTGAGAAAGCAGGATTCCCGAAATGGTTTCACGATCATCGTAAGCGATCTTTTGAACATGCCAAAAACAATGAAGCAGCTTGCATGGGTTCAATTTTTCTCATGGTTCGCGCTGTTCTCAATGTGGATCTATACTACAAAAGCCGTTACTGGACACGTTTTCAACACCGTTGATACAACATCAAAAATCTACAACGACGCCGCCGACTGGGTTTCGGTCATGTTCACCGTTTACAATGGTGTCGCCGCCGCGGTCGCGTTCCTTTTACCGGTTCTTGCTAGAAGAACGAGCAACAAGATCACACACATGCTCGCGCTTTTCGCCGGCGGAATCGGTTTGATTTCCATATATTTCCTTTCGGACAAGACCGGATTGCTGCTCGCCATGATCGGCGTCGGCATTGCCTGGGCAAGCATTCTGTCGATTCCTTATGCAATGCTTTCAGGCTCTTTGCCTTCGGCCAAAATGGGATATTTTATGGGCGTTTTCAACTTCTTTATCGTAATTCCGCAGATCGTGGCAGGGACAATTCTTGGCTTTTTGGTCACCGAATTCTTCAACAGCGAACCGGTTTACGCGCTTATCGTCGGCGGTTGCAGTATGGTCATAGCCGGAATTTTGACGCTTTTTGTTACTACCAATAAAAAAATAGACATCGCTTAATGAGCACCAAAGCATTTATATTCGACCTGGACGGCGTGATCGTCGATACCGCAAAATACCATTACCTCGCGTGGCAGAAAATCGCGGCGGAAATTGGAATAGAATTCACACCTGAACACAATGAGTCGTTAAAGGGCGTGAGCCGCGTTCGGTCGTTGGACCTGATTCTCGAGCTCGGCGGCGTTGAGGCTTCGGCCGAGGACAAAATGAAATGGCTCGTCCAGAAAAATGACGATTACCTCACCTATCTCGTTGATATGGATCAAAAGGAAATCCTTCCGGGCGTGCTTCCCGCATTGCAGTTCCTAAAGGAAAACAACCAAAGGATCGCGTTGGGTTCTGCCAGCAAAAATGCGCGACCAATTCTCGAAAAAACAAACATCATATCGTTTTTTGATGCAATAGTTGATGGAAATGATGTTGCAAATGCAAAGCCAGATCCTGAGGTTTTTCTCACGGCGGCGAGGCTTTTGGAAGCTTCCGCAGAAAACTCGATCGTTTTTGAGGATTCGGTGGCGGGAATCCAGGCGGCCAATATTGGGAACATGACGAGCGTTGGCATCGGCGAGGAAATTATTTTGGCGGAAGCGCAATTCAATTTCCCCGATTTCACATTTATAAACAATGATTTCCTGCTTTCGCAAATAAATAAATAGAATTTAAATAAAGAATAGAATTTCTTATAAAAAAGTATTTTGTAATGAACCAAAATTATATCAAGCCTGACGAATGGAGCATCATTGAACAAGGTTTTGACGCAAATAGAATAAAATCGTCCGAAAGCCTTTTCAGCATTGGCAACGGCGCGATGGGGCAACGTGCCAATTTTGAAGAACAATATTCTGGCGAGACTTTTCAGGGCAGTTATATCGCAGGCATTTATTATCCCGACAAAACACGCGTTGGTTGGTGGAAAAACGGTTATCCCGAATACTTTGCAAAGGTGTTGAACGCGCCAAATTGGATTGGGATAAATGTAGAAATCGATGGAGAAATGCTAGATCTGGCAAATTGCAAGGTCGAAAATTTCAAGCGTGTCCTTAATATGAAAGAGGGATTTTATGAAAGAATCTTTACGGCCATATTAAAAAACGGTGTTGCGATTGATGCAAAAATCAAGCGGTTTCTTTCGATGGATCTGGACGAATGCGGATTTATTGATTACCAGATAAAGCCCGTCAACAAAGACGTTTCAGTTGTTTACAAACCTTGTATTGATGCAAAAGTCCATAACGAAGATGCAAACTGGGAAGAAAGTTTCTGGGAAATCCTTGATTCAAAAGTCGACGGAGAGCAAGCTTTTGTGACCGCTCGAACTTTCAAGACGCATTTTACGGTGGCAACATTTATGGAAAGCACGCTTTGGCTCGACCATAAAAAACAAAATGTAAATGCTTCAAACATTGAAAAATCGGAGGGAAAAATCCAGTTTGATTATAAAATAAATGTGGGTCAAGACCAAAAGGTTTCGCTACAGAAAATCGGTGGTTATACAGTAAGTTTGAATCACAAAGAAAACAACCTTGTAAATGCCGCAAAGAATGTAATTGATACGGCTTCCGCAAAAGGTTTTGATCAACTTCTGTCCGATCAAAAAGACGCCTGGCATAAAATATGGGAAATGTCAGACATCACGATAGCCGGCGACGTAAAAGCGCAACAAGGCATTCGTTTTAATATATTTCAATTGAACCAAACCTACTCTGGCAAGGATTCAAGATTGAATATTGGTCCAAAAGGGTTTACCGGCGAAAAATATGGCGGCTCAACATATTGGGACACCGAAGCATATTGCATTCCATTTTATATGGCAACAAAAGACCAACAGGTTGCTCGCAATCTTTTGGTTTATAGATATAACCAATTGGACAAAGCAATCGAGAACGCAGAGAAGCTCGGTTTCAAAAATGGCGCAGCGCTATATCCCATGGTTACGATGAACGGCGAGGAATGCCACAACGAATGGGAAATTACCTTTGAGGAAATACACAGAAATGGCGCGATTGCATTTGCCATATATAATTATGTGAGGTTCACTGGCGATCACTCATATATTCCAGAAAAAGGTTTGGAAGTGTTGATTGCGATTGCGAGGTTTTGGCACCAGCGCGCAACGTTTTCGTCTGACAGAGATCAGTTTATGATTCTTGGCGTAACTGGTCCAAATGAATATGAAAACAACATCAATAATAATTTCTATACGAATTATTTAGCGAAATGGTGCATTGATTATGCATCGGAACAAATTGATCTATTAAAATCAAAGGATGAAAATCGATTAAATGAATTGTTTTCCAAAACAAACCTTGATATAAAAGAAATCGCCAAGTGGAAAAATGTGGCTGATAATATGTACTTTCCTTTTTCTCCTAAACACGATGTTTATTTGCAACAGGATGGATTTTTGGACAAAGAATTGATTCCGGTTTCAGAACTCGATAAATCGGAACGGCCGATAAACCAAAAATGGTCGTGGGATCGAATTTTGCGATCGCCATATATAAAACAAGCTGACGTTCTTCAATGTTTTTACTTTTTCGATGAGGATTTTTCAAAAGAACAATTGCAGAGACATTTCGATTTTTATGAGCCATTGACAGTTCACGAAAGTTCGCTCTCGCCCTGTGTTCACTCAATTCAGGCCGCAACGCTCGACGATATGGAACTTGCATACAAATTCTATTTGCGCACCTCCAGACTTGACCTTGATGACTACAACCGCGAAGTTGAGGAAGGTTGCCACATCACTTCGATGGCAGGAACGTGGATGTCAATCGTTGAAGGTTTTGGAGGGATGCGCGTTCGCGAAGGCAAACTCCGTTTCGAACCAAAAATCCCAAAAGAATGGAAAGGCTATTCATTTAAAATCAATTTCCGCAACCAGATTTTGAAAATAAAAGTGTCAAAAGATGAAACCGTTTTTTCGATTGAAAGTGGCGATGATTTGTCGGTTTTTGTGAATGGAAAAGAAGTTGTGGTGAAACCTGAGGAACTGATTACTGTGAATTAAATTCATAAATAATGATTTGATTCAGCTGTCCATAAATAGTCGTGCACGGCATAATTTTGTTTAATGAATAATTAGACTAGCAGAAATAAATCGAATTATATGAATAAGCTATTGCTGTTTTTTATTGCATTTGCCAATATAAGTTTTGCGCAAAACAACAATCGGCAATATTTGGGCTACAAAATCGTCAATGGCGATAATATTTCGGTAAAGGTTTCCGACGGTGAATATTTACTTAAGTTCTATAACGAAAATATTGTAGAAAACACCTTTTTGCCAAGTGGCGAAACGTACAATCCAGAATCGCACGCCGTGGTTTTAATTCCCAAGATTATGGAAATCAAAACAATCGAAAAGGACAACAAAATATCTTTGCGATCGCCCGGAATCTCAGTTGAAATCACCAAAAATCCTTTTCAGATAACTTATTATTATACGACCGAACTAATTTCCGAAAAAGCCGGTTATATCAAAAAAGATTCGACCGAGGCCATCGAATTCAATCTTGACCAAAACGAAAAACTATTTGGCGGCGGCGCTCGCGTGTTGGGAATGAACCGTCGAGGCAACAAACTTCAGCTTTACAATCGCGCGCTTTACGGCTACGAAACCAAAGCCGAACTGATGAATTTTACGATGCCGCTCGTGATGTCGTCGAAGATTTATGCTGTTCATTTTGACAACGCGCCAATTGGCTATCTTGATCTGGACAGCAAAAAAAACAATACGCTGGCATACGAAACTATTTCGGGCAGAAAGACTTACCAAGTTGTTGCCGCAGATGACTGGGAAAATCTGATGGCAAAATATTCGGAACTGACCGGAAGGCAACCGTTGCCACCGCGCTGGGCTTTGGGCAATTTCTCGAGCCGATTTGGCTATCATTCCCAAGCAGAAGTTTTGGCAACCGCAAAAAGATTCCGTGATGAAAAAATTCCGCTCGATGCGATAATACTCGATCTTTATTGGTTTGGGAAAACGATTCAGGGAACGCTCGGCAATTTTGAATTTGACCGCGACAGTTTTCCGGAACCCAAGAAAATGATCGACCAACTTTCTGCCGAAAATGTCAAAACTATTTTAATTACCGAACCATTTGTGCTTACAACCTCCTCAAAATGGCAGGAAGCTGTCGATAAAAAAATATTGGCAACCGATGCATCGGGAAAACCTTATGTATATGATTTTTATTTTGGAAATACGGGTTTAATTGATATTTTCAAAAAAGAAGGCCGAGAATGGTTTTGGGACATTTATAAAAAATACACACAAATGGGCGTTGCCGGTTGGTGGGGCGATCTTGGCGAGCCAGAAGTTCATCCTTCAGCTTTGCGACACGCAGTGGGAACAGCAGATGAACTTCATAATATATATGGTCACAATTGGGCAAAACTTGTTGCCGAAGGTTACAAAAAAGATTTTCCAAACCAGCGTCCTTTTATATTGATGCGTGCCGGATATTCTGGTTCCCAGCGGTTTGGAATGATTCCATGGAGTGGCGACGTGAGCAGAAGTTGGGGCGGACTCTCGGGCCAAGTGGAGATCGCGCTGCAAATGGGAATGCAGGGAATGGGCTATGTGCATTCGGATCTTGGCGGTTTCGCAAATGCCAATCGGGATGACGAATTGTATTATCGATGGTTGCAATACGGCGTTTTCAACCCAATATTTCGACCGCACGCGCAGGAAGAAGTCGCGTCAGAACCGGTATTTCGCGAAAAGCGCGCAAAGGAATTGGCGAAGAAAGCAATAGAATTGCGCTACAGGTTATTGCCGTACAATTATACTTTGGCGTTTGAGAACAGCCAGAACGGAATGCCATTGATGCGACCGATTTTCTTTGCCGAGCCCGCGAACGATAAGGCATTGAATGATAAAACGAGTTACTTTTGGGGAGACAATATTTATGTTGCGCCCGTTTTTGAACCGGGTCAAAAAACAATGAAAACCTATTTGCCTAATTTGGGATATTGGTTCGATTTTTATTCCGGAAAAAAGTATGAAGGGGGACAAGAAATAAATATCCGATTAACTGACCAATATATTCCTACATTTGTTCGCGGCGGCGCTTTCCTGCCAATGATCGACGTCATCCAAAGCACAGAAGATTATGCTTCACAAAAAATAAACCTGAATTTTTACTTTGATGAAAATTGCGGTTCAAGTCACGGCATACTTTATGATGACGATGGAAAAACACCCGGTGCTTTTGCAAAAGGAAATTATCAGATCGACAATTACAAAAGTGAATTCGATGGCAAGAAACTTGAAATCCAAATCACCAATGAGACCGGCAACAATTTCAATGGAAATCCCAAAGATTATATTCTAGATTTTTTGCACATTGGCGAACCGCGAAAAATCAAAATCAACGGAAAAAGAATAGATTGTATTTACAACAAGTTTACGGAAATCATACGGATGGAAATTCGGGGAAAAAAGAATTTTACAAATAAAATAGAAATCAGATTATAATGAATAGATATGCCAAAATATTATTGTTTTTGATAGGTTTACAGCCAATCGTATCAATTGCACAACATTCTGCTTCACAAACTTTTGTATGGCAAAACGCAACGGTGTATTTCTTGATGACGGACCGGTTCAACAACGGCGACAAAACAAATGATGTCAACTTTGAACGCAATAAAAAGCCTGCGAAACTTCGCGGTTTTATGGGAGGCGATCTAAAGGGAATCACGCAGAAAATAAACGAGGGATATTTTGATAAGCTCGGCGTCGACGCGATCTGGTTTACTCCAATTCTCGAACAAATCCACGGCGGTGTTGACGAAGGCACGGGAATCACCTATGGTTTTCACGGTTATTGGACGCGCGATTGGACAAAACTGGATCCGAATTTCGGCACAGAGAATGACTTGGTCGATCTCGTTGCAACAGCGCACGCCCACGGGATCAGGATTTTGATGGATGCGGTGATCAACCACACTGGACCAGTAACGCCGCAGGATTCCGTGTGGCCCGATGATTGGGTAAGAACAGGGCCGCAATGCGATTATAAAACATTCAAGGGAAATACAGAATGCACATTGGTCGCGAATTTGCCCGACGTAAAAACCGAAAGCCTGGCGAATGTGGAATTGCCGCCATTCTTGATTGAAAAATGGAAAACCGAAGGACGTTATGAAAAGGAAATTAAAGAACTTGATGAATTTTTTGCGCGAACAAAATATCCTAGAGCGCCAAAATATTATATTATAAAATGGCTTACGGACTACGTTAGAGATTTTGGAATAGATGGCTATCGCGCTGATACTGTAAAACATACCGACGAGATAGTGTGGTCCGAATTTAAAAAACAGTGCGAAGAGGCGTTTGCCGATTGGAAGAAAAAACATCCGGATATGATTTTGGACAACAATCATTTCTTCACCATTGCAGAAGTTTATAATTATGGAATAAGCGGTGGAAAATTATTTGATTTTGGCGATAAAAAAGTGGACTATTTTGATTACGGATTCAACAGTATGATAAATTTTGAATTCAAATGGGACGCGCAAAAAGAATATGAATTTATTTTTACCAAATATTCCCAGAAACTGAATAGCGAACTTGAAAATTATAGCGTGCTGAATTATTTATCTTCACACGATGACGGAAGCCCATTCGATGCAAAGCGCGAAAAACCTTTTGAAAGCGCCAATAAACTTTTGCTTTCACCGGGAATGGCGCAGATTTACTACGGTGACGAATCGTCAAGATCACTGATTGTTGATGGTACAGAAGGCGATGCAACATTGCGTTCATTCATGAACTGGGACGACATCCAGAATGACATCAAGACCAAGGAAATTCTCGATCATTGGCAGAAACTTGGCAGTTTCAGGAGAAATCATCCGGCAATTGGCGCGGGCATTCACAGGCAGATATCTCCAAGTCCTTATGTTTTCAGCAGAGGTTACGTTGGTAAAGACCACAAAATTGACAAAGTTGTTGTTGGTTTGGATATGCCAAAAGGCAGAAAAATAATCAAAGTGACAACTGTTTTTCGTGATGGCGTCAAATTACGTGATGCATATTCGGGCCAAACCTGTATTGTAACTATGGGAAAGGCCGTAATCGAAACAGATTTTTCGACGGTTCTTTTTGAAGCTGCAGAATAATGTTAATACTGGCACATCGCGGAGCAAGTGCTGCACAGCCCGAAAATACTTTGGCGGCGTTCGTGGAAGCAATGCGATTGAACGCTGACGGTGTAGAGCTTGATGTTCATCTAACGAAAGACAATCACATAGTTGTAATACACGATGAAACTACCGGCAGAACCTGCGATCGTGATTTAATCATCGGGAAAAGTCTTTTGATTGATATTCAAAATCTTTTAATTAATGGCGTTCATAAAGTTCCGACATTAAATGAAGTCCTTGATTTAATTCCAAACCATAAGACAATCAATATTGAGATAAAAACAATTGCTGCAACAGAAAAAGCAGTCGAAACAATCACTAATTACAAGAAGGATTTGAAAATAATGGTTTCTAGTTTTGATTGGAATGTTCTGGAAAAAGTTAGATTAAAAAATCCAAAAATTCCAATTGGCGTTTTGTTTGAAAATGATTTTGAAAACGCATTGGCTTTCGCAAAAAAAACAAATGCGGAATATTTGAATCCAGATTATAAATTGCTGAATCAAACAAATATTGCTCAAGCCCATTCAGCTGGTATAAAAATTTGTTGCTACACCGTTAATGATGATTTGGAAAAGCAAAAAATGAAAAATTTAGGCGTCGAGATTATCATAAGCGATTATGTTTAATACATTGATTTACCACCACATATATTGTCCATAAATTTGCCATATGCAGAATATCATAATTGTAGGAGGCGGAGCGGCAGGTTTCTTTACGGCGATCAACATTGCGGAAAAGCTTCCCTCAGCACACGTCACCATACTTGAGCGCGGTTCGGAAGTCCTTAAAAAAGTAAAGGTTTCTGGCGGCGGCAGATGCAATGTCACTCACGGTTGCTTTGATGCGAATGAACTTACTAAAAATTATCCGCGAGGCGAGAAAGAACTGCGTGGACCGTTTCACAAATTTGGCGCGACCGAAACAATAGAATGGTTCAATAAACGCGGTATCGAACTCAAGACCGAAGCCGACGGGAGAATGTTCCCGATTTCGAATTCATCACAAACAGTTATCGATTGTTTTGTCAACGAAACAAGGAGACTCAATATTAAAGTTGAACTAAATCAGAGCGTCTATTCAATTGAAAAACAAAGCGACGGATGGAAAATAATCACAAAAAAATCTGAATTTTTCGCACACAAATTAGTATTGGCAACAGGCAGCAATCCAAAAATATGGAACCTCCTTTCAGACCTTGGACACAAAATCATTTCGCCGGTAGCATCACTTTTTACTTTTAATATCAAGGATGATCGAATAGATGGACTGGCAGGCGTCTCCACTTTGGCGGAAATAAAGGTGAACGGTGCCAAACTTTCCGCTTCAGGTCCGCTGTTGATAACACATTGGGGAATGAGCGGACCGGCAATTTTGAAACTTTCGGCGTGGGGCGCGCGGATTTTGGCGGATAAGAATTATGATTTCACGATTTCTATAAACTGGCTGCCTTATTTAAATAGTGAGGCGGTTTTGCAAATGCTCAAGGGAGCAAAAAAAGATCACGCAAAAAAAACAATCGCAAAAAAAGAATCCATTGATTTGCCGAACAGATTGTGGGAAAGATTGTTGACGACAGCTCAAATTCCTCTAGAAATAAAATGGGCTGATCTTTCCAAAAATCAAATCAACGAACTTGTCGAACAGCTTTTAAATGGGCAGTTCAATGTGAGTGGAAAAAGCACTTTCAAAGAAGAATTTGTTACTGCGGGCGGCATAGATCTAAAGGAAATCGATTTCAAAACAATGCAGAGCAAATTGCACGACAATCTCTTTTTCGCCGGCGAAATAGCAAACATCGACGCAATCACGGGCGGTTTCAACTTTCAGAATGCATGGACAAGCGGATTTATAATCGCTGAAGGTATTTGAATTGGTATCTTAAAAGTTTTGTATCTTTCACAGCGTTAAATCCTTAAAAATTAAATTATGAAGACAAAATTACCCTTAATCCTAGTCTTTGCGTTATGCCAAGGCTCATTTGCGCAGCTTATGGTCAGCACAAGCACTGAAACTCCGACCGAGCTGGCCATAAATGTTTTTCAATCGCCGGGTGTGGAACTTTCCAACATCAAATTCAATGGAAGCACTGCGTACGCGAACGTAATAAGCGACCAAATAGGCAATTTTTCGAACGGAAATATGACCAATATCGGTCTTGATAGCGGTGTGATCATGACGACAGGGAAAGCCCTCGTGGCGATTGGCCCCAACAATAGCGGAAGTGCATCACAACTACCTTCAACCCCAACACAAGGCGACCCCGATCTGGCAATATTGTCAACCAGTACCATTCAAAATAAAGCCAGTTTGGAGTTTGATTTTGTACCGCAGGGAACTGATCTGGCCTTTGACTTTGTTTTTGCATCCGAAGAATATCCCGAGTTTGTAAATAGTTCGTTCAACGACGTGCTCGGATTTTTCATAAACGGGCCTGGACTTTCGGGGCCATTTTCCAATAATTCAAAGAATATTGCGCTGTTATTGCCGTCGGAAACCCCCGTGGCCATTAACAATGTTAACAACGGGCTGGGCAATAATGGTCCTTGCGAATTTTGTCAATTCTACGTCAACAATGGCACGGGCACAAATCCGCAGGTCAATAGCACGATCCAGTATGATGGCTTTACCACGGTGCTTTCTGCGAAGGCCACACTTGTGCCCAACGAAACATATCACCTTAAAATTGTTGTAGCCAATGCAGGCGACAATAACTATGATTCGGCACTTTTTCTGAAGTCATTTTCCATTGGCGGCTTGGGCGTTGACAACTTTAGAAAAGAAAACAATGTATATATCTCATATCCGGAAGCAAATGTGGTGCTTTTTCAGATTGGCAAAAAGCAATTGATAAAGTCAATAATATTTTATGAAATGCTGGGAAAAAGTGTTTTGCTGAAAAACAATATCAATGCTGACAATACCGAAATAAACATCTCTGGATTGACCAAAGGCATTTACGTAGCCGAGGTTGAAACGACTGATGGATTGACGGTTGCAAAAAAGATTGTCGTAAAATAATATTGATTTTGAATATTTAAAGAAGGCGGAAATTTTTAATATCCGCCTTTTTTTTTGTGATTTACACTATCTATTCAAATACCAGATACTTCCATTTAAAACCATCGCAAAAGAAACCCATAACAAGTAAGGAATAAATAAATATCCAGCAATTTTATCGATTTTCTTGAACTTGAAATATGTTTCGTAAATCATCAGCAGAAGCAAAATGATTTCGATAAACGCCAAGAAAGGGTTTTTGAGTCCAAAGAACAATATCGACCAAAGCGCGTTCAGCAGTAACTGTATTCCAAAGTAGATGAGAGCGGTCTTTACAGATTTTTCGTCAATCCTAAATCTGTCCCAAACAAGTCCGGCAGCAACACCCATAAAAATGTAAAGCATTGTCCATACGGGCATAAAAAGATAGCTGGGTGGATTGAAAACTGGTTTTTCCAATGTCGTGAACCAAGTATCAACGCTCGACTGTGTTGCCATTCCCGAAAAATAACCGACCACGATGCAGGTGGCGACCATTATTGCAATCTTTGAATATTTTCCAAACATGTTTTTTGTTTTAAAATTAGGCAAATCCCATTTGACCGACAAGATTTACGCGACCAAATGCTATCTTTGAAAAAAAAGAAGTGACAGAGCAAGACTTTCTTCCAGATGAATATTCTGACTTTCCCAACCGATTTGAAGCCAAATCATCAGCGCCGAGCAATATTGCATTGGTAAAATATTGGGGCAAAAAGCCAAATCAGATTCCGGCTAATCCATCCATTAGTTTTACATTGAGCAACTGCCGAACAAATACTTCAGTTATATTTTCCAAAAAAGAAAACAAGGAAATTTCTTTTGAGCTTTTCTACGAGGGCGAATTAAAATATTCATTTAATGAAAAGATTCAGAAATATCTCGAAAGTATTCAGAGATATGTACCATTCATAAACGATTTTCATATAAAAATCGACACTATAAACACCTTTCCGCACAGCTCTGGCATAGCATCTTCGGCTTCCGGAATGGCGGCACTTTCGCTGAATTTAATGCAATTTGAAAAACATTTAATTCCAGAAATGAGCAATGAATATTTTCAAAAAAAAGCTTCGTTCCTTGCGCGTTTGGGTTCGGGGAGCGCTTGCAGAAGCACGCACGGCAATGTTGTGATCTGGGGCGAGAACAAAACATTTTCTGCAAGTTCAGATTTGTACGGGATATCAATTGATAAGCAGCTACACGATAAATTCCACAAATATCAGGATACGATTTTGCTCGTTGATGAAGGCCAAAAAACGGTCTCAAGCTCAATGGGTCATGATTTGATGCACAATCATCCATTTGCGGAAAAGCGTTTTGCGCAAGCGCACGAGAATTTGGAAAAAATCTCGAAAATTCTCGTCAGCGGCAATCTTGACGAGTTTATTGCGTTGGTTGAAAGCGAGGCACTAACGCTTCACGCGATGATGATGGGATCCAATCCGTATTTTATATTGATGAAACCCGGAACGCTTTCGATAATCGAGAAAATCTGGAAATTCAGAAACGACACTAATTCAAAACTTTGCTTTACGCTCGACGCCGGCGCAAATGTTCATTTGCTCTACCCTTTTGCCGAAAAAGACCGTGTTCTGGCTTTTATAACCAGTCAATTAGTTGGTCATTGCCAAAATGGTCAGTACATTTGTGATACTTTGGCCGATTTGTAGCAAACATCAAAACCCGACCCCAATGAAAGGACCTCTTTTCTATTCTAAAATATTGCTTTTTGGAGAATACGGCATCATCAAGGATTCCAAAGGTCTTTCAATTCCGTACAATTTTTTCAAGGGCGCGCTAAAGATGATGGACAATGACAATGCCGAAGCGTCCAAATCCAATGCGGGCTTGAGCCGTTTTGTTTTTTATCTCGAGCAGTTGCAAAAGGACAATCCGAGCATGGTTTCTTTCGATCTCGAGTCGATGCACAAAGATGTTGCAGACGGAATGTATTTCGATTCGAGCATTCCTCAAGGTTATGGCGTTGGCAGCAGCGGCGCACTTGTAGCGGCAATCTATGACAAATATGCGAACGGTAAAATCACCGTTCTCGAAAATCTAACGCGCGAGAAGCTTCTGGTTCTCAAAGATATTTTTGGCTTGATGGAATCATTTTTCCATGGCAAAAGTTCGGGTCTTGATCCATTGAACAGTTATTTGAGCTTACCAATTTTGATAAATTCCAACGACAATATCGAAGCGACCGGAATCCCAACACAAGGATTTGGAGGCAAGGGCGCAGTTTTCCTTTTGGATTCCGGTATCGTGGGTGAAACTGCGCCGATGGTCAATATTTTTATGGAAAGTCTTAAGGACAAGGGCTTTAGAGCGATGCTCAAAAACCAGTTCGTGAAATATACCGATGCTTGTGTCGAGAACTTCTTGGGTGGCGATATGAAGTCATTGTTCTCCAATACCAAGAAGCTTTCGAGGGTTGTGCTCAACAATTTCAAGCCGATGATTCCAGAAAGTCTTCATAGCATTTGGCAGCGAGGCATTGACACCAACGATTATTACCTCAAGCTTTGTGGATCGGGCGGCGGTGGCTACATTCTTGGTTTTACCGAAAACCTCGAAAAGGCAAAAGCAGCCTTGCCGGACTACAAATTGGAGGTTGTTTATCAGTTCTAGTGCCGGTATTTCAGAATAACAAAAATTCGAAGTAATGCTAAGCAGAAAAGACCGATTGCTGGCCATGAAAATCGTCAGTTTGTTCTCGGTTGTTCGCGGCTACAACATTCCCGTAATTATTCTAGCGCAATACCTTTCGGCCATATTTATATTGGCACCTGACAAGGGCGCAATCAACATTTTGCTCGACGGCAGGCTTTTTCTCATCGTGCTCGCCACGGCCATGACCATTGCTTCGGGCTATATTATCAACAATTTCTACGACCGTCAAAAAGATTTGATAAATAGGCCAACAAAATCGATGTTGGATCGATTGGTAAGCCAAAAAACAAAGCTTTACGTCTATTTCTCGCTCAATTTTATCGCTGCGATCATAGCGCTTACTGTTTCCTGGCGCGCCTTTATCTATTTTTCAACGTATATTTTTCTTATTTGGTTATATTCTCATAAAATAAAAAGATATCCATTTATTGGAAATTTAACAGCAACATTGCTCGCCATTTTGCCATTCTTCGCGATCTTGGCATACTACAAAAACTTTTATGAAGTGATTTTTGCACACGGTTCTTTTCTGTATTTATTATTGTTGATCCGCGAAATGATCAAGGATCTCGAAAATTTAAAAGGTGATCTCGCAAGCGGATATCAAACAGTTCCAATAATTTATGGTGAAGGATTTTCAAAGAATTTGATATTTATTTTATTTTTGGTCACCATCGTTCCCGTCTATTTTTTAATTGATGTTTTTGACGTTGGTCATATGGACTTCTATTTCTACAGTTGCTATTTAATTATGGTTTTCTTCATTATCAAGCTTCGGTCGGCGCACGTTCGCAGCGAATTCGTATTACTGCACAATATTTTGAAATTCGTGATCGTTGGAGGCGTTTTCTCAATCGTGCTCATCAATCCAGCTGTGATGTGGCATGGAAAGAAATATGTTGAAAGAAATATGTTGAAAGAAATAAATTTGGAAATGAGATAATCTGGAAAATTAAAAATTCTGTAAATCGTACTTCTTATAGTTAAGCGATATTCTTTTATTTTCCATCGGTTAGATAATTATAACTGCGCCTACCGATTTACATGTTAAATCAGATGTGGTTTTCGGAACGAAGCTGTTTGTGGTTGTGCCAATAGTTGAATTTTTCAAACATTCTCACATTTCCAAATAATCTCATTTCCAAATTCTTCTGTTTTTCAATGATTAAATCCTTTGAATCATTAAATTCTTTGGATGTATCTTTGCAGCCAAATAGTTATTTCCCATGAACAAGCCCGGAAAAAGCAGCGGCGGCGCAGATCGCAAAAGACCTAACAGCTCCAAATCAAAACCGCCAATGGCCAAAAGGTCGCAGAAACCAAAAAAAGCAAGCGATAAGCCTGCTGCCAAAGCTGCAGAAAAGGCAAAGGCAGAACCAAAATACAGCGATGTCACCGGTAAATTGATACGTGTTCGCAAACGGAACCAAGCGCCAAAAAGGCAAAAAGAAAAAGACGAGATACGGCTAAATAAATACATCGCCAACAGCGGAATGTGCTCGCGACGTGACGCCGATATCTACATTCAGTCGGGCAATGTGAAAGTGAACGGAACGCCGGTAATCGAAATGGGATATCTTGTAAAACTCACCGACACCGTGGTGTTTGACGGCAAAACAATAATCCCCGAAAAGAAAGTTTACATATTATTGAACAAACCAAAAAACTTCACCACTGCAGAAGATGAAGGCCAGGAACACCGCAATGTTTTTGAGCTCATAAAGGGCGCAACGAACTATAAAATCGCGCCTATCGGGCGAATGGACAAGAACACGACCGGCCTTCTACTGTTCACCAACGACACCGATATGATGCGGAAATTTACCGGACCAAACCAAAAGTCAGCAAAGATTTATCATGTTTCGCTGGACAAAAACCTGAAGTTTGAAGATTTTGAAAAAATCGAGAATGGCCTGATAATCGACGAGCACAAAGTCAAAGTTCAGGAAATTTCATATGTTGAGAACGAGCCCAAAACAGAAATTGGCGTTCAGCTAAAGACAGCAAATATTAAAGTCGTGAGAAATATATTCGAACACCTTAGCTACAACGTCCTCAGAATTGACCGCGTTGTTCTTGCTGGTCTGACAAAGAAGAACCTGCCGCGCGGGCATTGGCGATTGCTGACAGAACAGGAAATAATCAATTTGAACAATCTGTAATATTTTTAAACTACATAAAAAAACCCGCGAAAATTCACGGGTTTTTTTGTCTTCAGTTGTTTTTAATATCTTCTTTTGAACTCGTCGCGATCATAAAGGTCATCGCCTTCGGGAAAGACTTCGGGAAAGACTTCGTTGTTCCTATCGTAGTTTGACAAAACCCAATGTTCATAGTCGCGGTCGATGTTGGTTCCTTTCGAATACCTTTTTGTCTCTGCAAATGTTTGATAGTCTACGTTTTGCGTATGTACTTTCTTGGAATCTTTGTCCAATGAAACCAGACCTATCGGAATGATGATGTGGTTTTCGCCATCTTTGTTGAGAAATTGATGAACACCTTCGTTCGTGCGGCTGCTAGAATAAACTTTATGTTTTTCCTCTATGATGTCAGAATCGACTTCCACATCGAGATATACGACGCGCTCGGTGTTTTTATTGACCAAGAGATTGTCAACTTTTCCGATGCATCTTTGGTCCTTGTCATTCACTTTCCATCCGCGCACATCAGGATCGTCGCTTGCCACTTTGTAATCTGAAAGTTCATTAAGGTAAAAAAGAGTTCTATTTTGCTTTTCCATGGTCATTTTTTATTTTGGTTAGTAATTTTTCCGAGCTGTTGAAGAAAGCCTTCACCGCATCTTTTTGATCAAGCGTCGGTTTGTCAACGTTGATGTTATTGGCCGCCATTTGAACTTGGTTGAATTCAGGCTGGCAATCAGGAGATCTTTCCGACTGGATGGTTTTCATCGCCCTCGTTAGAATCAGTGATGCATCCCTTATCATATTTGCGTGCACAAGACTTTTGGGATTGTTCTTGATTTCCCCAGCCTTTGCATCTGCCTCGGCAAGATCGGCGTTAATATCTACGTCGAGCGCGCTTGCGGTTTGTCTCGTTGCATCCACAAGCTTCATAAGACCAGTGCTGGTATATTCATGGTCAAGACCCATCTGGGGGTTGTCGATGTACATTCGGTACTCATCAATTATCGCAACATTGGACATATCACCCATCATTTGGTCATTTTGATCGGTGGTGACGACTTCTTCGGTCATTGTATCATCATTGATTACATTGTCTTCTTTGTAAAACCCAAAATAGTAGATGAGCGCTGCCAAGACAAGGGCAATCAATAGAATCCACGGCCAAATGGGCGCTTTCTTTACAATTTTAATTTCTGCCATAATAATGTTTGTTTAAATGATTAATAATTATTAAAATAAATAGTAAAACGTGATGTTATATATCAAGTTAAAAAATTCATTTAATAATGTGCAAAATACAAAAAACAGCATGAGAATGAATTATACAACTTTTAACGATACATTCACGATTTCTATGTTATAAATATTTTGTAGAAAGTAAATTTCTGATGAGGTGAAAATTTGGAAGGTCGAAATTCTTTGTTTCTAAAATTCAAAAGCCCAGCCTTGATAGATTCCACATAATAGTAGCGCAGCGGTGAGATAAAGGGGAACCGGGACATAGGACATAAAAAAATCCCATCAAAATTTGAAGGGATTTTCTGAATCTGTGCGGGTAATAGGACTCGAACCTACACGCCTTGCGGCACCAGATCCTAAGTCTGGCATGTCTACCAATTTCACCATACCCGCAAAATTGAACGGCAAAGATAGCAAAGGTTTGCGATATGACAAAACTGTTTTGTGTTTTGGGAAGTTTTCGAAAATTACTGGTTTTGAGTGCCAATCCACCACTGATTGCCATCAAAATCCGAAAATCCTCCGCGAAGATCTGTATCGCTTTCCGATACCTGTGGTGTCATCAACGATTCGCAGCCCAATGATAGCGCGAGATTATGAGTTTCGGTCGCGTCATTCACAAAAACGTGCATCATCGATTTGGTCGCTGCAAATTCATCCGTGCTTTGCGCGAGCATAATAACGCTTCCGTCAATCATCAATTCACCGTGCATCAAAACGCCGCTTTCACGGTCAATCATCCGAAGTTTTTTTGCGTCAAAAATCTTTTCCAAAAGCTCAATAAAACGGTTTGAATCTGTGGTGATCAGGTATGGAGAAACCGAATTGTAGTTTGCTGGTTTATAGATTTCCATCTGTATTGGTTTTAAAGTCAAGCAGCAATTTACACAATTTGTACAAGATATCCGACGACACCTTATAATATGACTTGGATTGTCGTCAAAAGGATTTTGATTTTATATATTTGGATAAACCATTTTCAAAAAAGCATGAACGACATAAACAGTTACATCAATCTTCACAAGGACCGATTTATAAACGAGCTGATCCAACTGCTCAAAATTCCGTCGGTAAGCGCTGATGCCGCTTATTCACAGGACGTAATCGACACGGCAGAAGCTGTGAAAACAAGTTTGGAGAAAGCCGGTTGCGACAAAGTGGAAATCTGCGAAACGCAGGGTTATCCAATTGTTTATGGAGAAAAAACCATCGACCCCCACCTTCCGACAATTCTTGTTTACGGACACTATGACGTGCAGCCGCCGGATCCTATGGAACTTTGGACGTCACCGCCGTTTGAGCCCGTGATCAAAAAGACCGAAATTCATCCAGAAGGCGCGATTTTTGCCCGTGGCGCATGCGATGACAAAGGCCAAATGTTCATGCATGTAAAGGCTTTTGAATATATGGTGGCAACCAACAATCTGCCCTGCAACGTCAAGTTCATGATCGAGGGCGAAGAGGAAGTCGGCAGCAAAAGCCTATCGGAATTTGTGGCAAAGAACCAGGAAAAACTCAAGAACGACGTCATTCTGATTTCTGATACGGGGATGATTTCCAATCAACAGCCCTCAATAACGACGGGACTTCGCGGACTAAGTTACGTTGAAGTTGAAGTCACCGGCGCCAACCGCGATCTGCATTCGGGCCTTTATGGCGGCGCGGTTGCCAACCCGATAAATGTCCTTGCCAAGATGATCGCATCGCTGCACGACGAGAACAACCACATTACGATTCCGGGATTTTATGACAATGTTGAGGAACTTTCTGCAGATGAGCGCGCAGAAATGGCAAAGGCGCCGTTCAGTCTTGAGAATTACAAAAAATCGCTCGACATCAACGATATTTATGGCGAAAAAGGTTACACCACAAACGAGAGAAACTCAATCAGACCCACATTGGACGTGAACGGAATTTGGGGCGGTTATACCGGCGAAGGTGCAAAAACAGTGATCGCGAGCAAGGCATTCGCAAAAATTTCGATGCGATTGGTGCCGAATCAAGATTGGAAAGACATCACCGAACTGTTCACCAAACATTTTGAGAGCATCGCACCGAGCGGGGTAACTGTCAAGGTAAAACCGCACCACGGCGGCCAAGGCTACGTAACGCCGATCGACAGCATCGGTTATCGCGCTGCGAACAAAGCATATTCCGAAACCTTTGGAAAACCTGCAATTCCGGTAAGAAGCGGCGGCAGTATTCCGATTGTTGCGCTGTTTGAAAAAGAACTCAAAAGCAAAACAATATTGATGGGATTCGGCTTGGACAGCGACGCAATACACTCGCCCAATGAGCATTACGGAATATTCAATTATTTAAAAGGCATAGAAACAATACCGTTGTTCTACAAATATTTTGTGGAAATGAGCAAATGATTATTTGGGCGTTTCCCCGGCCAGGAAGATTTATGGTAATAGAATAATTTAATTGGCCGGGGTCGCGCTTTCCGCTGTATCTCCCGAAAAAAAATCGGGAAGATGCCGCTGCAATCGCTAACGCAAGAGAACCGCCATCCGAATATTCTAATTTATAATAAAACATAATTCAACAAAATTGCATGGAAATATCAACTTTTCAACGGCATCCCTCCAAATTATTGAATGATCTCTATTCAAAAAAGAATTATCAGGGCGCGAATCCGATTGACTCGGAAGTAATTTTTGTAGGAAGAGACCCGAACTGGGCGGCTGATGTAGAAACGAACGAGATGTTTATTTCTATCAGCGATTATCTTAACGATGGACCGGCTTTTTGGAAAACACAAAACATTCAACATCCATTTTTGTTGCCAAGTTACAAGGGCGATGGAAAAACTTACCATCGCAACTTCTCGAAATTGAAAATGCCTACTACGGCTTCCGACAGAATATCATTTGTTGAACTGATCGGATTTCCGACGACCGGAATGGCGAAATCAAACAGAAAAATCTTTTGGAATATTTGCTTTCAGAATCAAATAGAAGTCATTTAATTGAATTGGACACAATACTGAACGAATTTACTAAAAAGATTTTGAGATTATTCCAAGTTTATTTTCAAACACAAAGAATACAATAAATCTCGGCTTGTAAATGCCGTGATTTCTCATTATGTTAAGGATAATCCGCAAATTTCATATGCAGAATTAAAAATGAGATTTGCAGCGAAACTTCAGGGTAGTTTTGGAATTTTTGAAACCTTAGAAAATGCAAAACGTATTTTTGAGAAAACTGAAAAGAAGCGGTATTACATTGACCATGGAGAGCAAATCAATTTAAATTGTAAAATTGTCGTGACTTCTAGAGAGTGGAGTTCAATAAATATTTTAGACTTCATAAAACAGGCAAATTTACTCGGTTTAAAAATAGTTAGGAAATAAAAGAACTAAAAGAGTGAATGGAAGGAAATCATAAATTATCTTTCCCGATTCTTCTCCCCAATCCACTTCGACATATATTTTGTAGCCGAAACAGTATTATGCTTTAATATTTCCCCGATAAAATTATGCTGTCGATGTACGTTCAGATTTTTAAAAATAAAGTTTAATTTATCCAATAATACATCCGAAAACAATTTCGCAGAAAACTTCTGATTTACAATTTCAACACCATTCAACTGGAATTCTCTCCAAAGCTTTTCATTTGAATAAATTTCCACTGCCGCGTTAATGATTCCATCATTATCATCTACAACAGTTCCGTTCCACGCAAGATCTTCCGCCATTCCTTCAGCGCCAATTGAAGTTGTCACGCTTGGTGTGCCGCATTGCATCGCCTCGATGAGTTTTCCTTTTGCGCCAGCGCCAAATCTTATTGGTGCCAGAACAACCCTTGCGTTTTCCACAACTTTTGCGGCACTTTCCGCGCGGCCCATTATAAAAAAGCCTTCCGAAGGTTTGTGAAGTTCAAGAACTTTTTGGGATGGATAGGCACCATAAATTTTAATATTGGCTTCGGGCAATAGTTTGCGGAGTTTTGGCCAAACATTTTCTTTAATATTTTGTACCGTGTTCCAATTTGGTTCGTGCAGAAAGTTGCCGACGAAAACAAAATCGTTTCGGATATCAAATTTTGGCCATTTATAAATTTGGTGTTGGGTTATTTCATCGACCATAAACGGAAGATATAATAATATTTCAGGAATTATATTAAATTGATTTATTAAAAGTTGCATTTCAAAACTTGAAATAATCAACGAAATATCGCAACGTAAAATAGAGGCAATTTCGCGTTTCGCGGTTTCCGAGTAAAAATCAGAAATTGCCATTGCCCTGTTTTCTTTAAAAGCGTTCTGCCGCGCCAGTCGAAGAAAATGCAGATCGGTCGTGTCCAAAATCCTGATGACATTTGGGCAAAATTCGGAAACACGCCAGCCGTATTGTTCCTCAATCATAAATCGGTCGAAAATCACAACGTATGGATTTAATTTTTTGATAAAATCGTCAAAAGAATCATCGTTCAATAAAATGGGAACTGTCTTAATTCCGATGGATTCTAGATCGAAAGAATTTTCACCAAAAGTCGCTGCACTGACAAACGTGATTTCATAATGAGTTTTTAAAACTTCAATCAGTTGCAACATTCTAGTGCCCGCGGCAGAAGAAGTTGGTTCGGGCCAGACAAAACCAATGATGAGCATTTTTTGCATCCTTCAAATTTCACCCAAATTTTCGGGGTTCACAAATAGCCTTTAATCTGTCGGCATCGGCGCCATGGTTTTTTTTACCGCTGTAATCGCGTTCATTGCCGGTTCTTACGCGCTTTTCACGGTTTTTGACGCCGTAGTTCCCGCAATCCTTTTTGGACTGGTCTGGAGTTTTTTGATTTTCAATCTCGACAGATTTATTGTATCGACAATCAGAAAACGCGACAGTATTTGGAACGAGATTTTGCAAGCGTCCCCGCGAATCGCGCTTGCTGTGATCATTGCAATCGTAATTTCGAGACCTTTGGAGATTAAGATATTCGAAAAAGAAATTGCATCCGTTCTTTTGACAGAGAAAAACAATATGGCAATTGCGAATAAAAGACAAGTTGCGAATTATTTCAAATTTGACCTATACAAAACATCGGCGGAACGTGACAGTTTGAAGAAGGAGATTTCCAACAAAGAAATTGAAGTAAATAAACTTTACGAAACGTACATAACTGAAGCCGAGGGCACAAAAGGCACAATGAAACTTGGCAAAGGACCGGTTTTCAAAGAAAAGATTGCAAAGCATAATCTCGCAAAAGCCGAGCTCGACACATTGCGAAAGTTTAATGCCGAAAAAATTGCCGCAAAGGAAAACCAGATCGCAACGATGAACGCCGACCTCGACAAGAAAGTCACAGCGACCCAGCCAATCATCGACAATTTCGACGGACTTATGGCAAGAATAAACGCGTTGAACAAGCTTCCGCGGATTCCCTCACTTTTTATATTGCTATTGTTCTTGGCAATAGAGACCGCACCGATTATTGCGAAACTCCTTTCGCCAAAGGGTGAATATGATATCAAACTTGAAGATCTGGAAACCGCGTTGAAAGCCACATTGCAACAGGACAAATACCAGCGCGAACTTTTGGTGAAAACCAGCGCAGAAATGCACGATAAAGTTTATGGAGAGATTGCTGATGACGCTAAACTTCTCGCACTGCAAAGACGAAAAGCGACAGAATTGCTGGAACTACAAGCCGAGAATTTTGTAGAGAAACAGAAGCGGACGATGTGAATTTTATTGTTGAACAAAATCATAATATTAAGCGTCAAACAATTTCCTTCGAAAATACTTGGGCCGTGCGGTCTGCGTTAGGGATTGAAGCGGCATCCTTTTTTTTCTGAGGCACGAAGGAAAAAAGATATAGCGGAAAGCCCGACGTGCCGTCCACTTGTTCCGATAGCTATCGGAACAAATGGACGGCTCGGAACGCCCAAAAAACAACAATTACAATTCAACCGGCGGCTTGTTCTTGTCTTTTAGATTTAGATTGTACCAATCAATTTTTCGAGAGAAGTACATCACGAGGCCAAGTATGATGAATATGCCGATGCTGCCGATCAATAACGCGTAATCCTGCAATTGAATTATCACGAAAATAAAGGTGTAAACTATTGTCAGAACCCCGACAATAAGAAACATCAATTTCTTGGATCTTAAAATTGCAAGCACGTAACCAGCTATAAGCAAAAGCGTTGAAAGCGCAGAAATTATAAACGCATAGTTGAAAGCGATATGTTCGGCAATTGAAAGCAATAATGTGAAAAATACCAAAAGCGCGATGCCGACCAATATATATTGTATTGGATGGATGAATATTCGGTTGAGCACTTCGATGAAAAAGAACACGAAAAACGTGAACCCAATGAATAAAATTGCATAATTAATTGTGCGATAGGATTTTTGGTAATTGTCAACGGGAACTTTTAGACCAAGTCCGAACGCGCTGCCGTTGAGCGTGTTGCTCGTGCTTGTATAAATCTGGGGATAGTTTCTGTTGCGATGCAGAACGTTCCGCTCGGCGGTAAAACCCGCGTCGGAAACCGATCTGGAATCGGGCAGGAACGCGCCATTGAAGCTTGGATTTGGCCACTTGGAAGCCAGTTTGACATCGGTTACTTTTCCGACAGGCGTGAAGTACAGCGATTGGCTGCCCTTAAGATCCAGGCTCAATTTGAAATTATAAACCGAACTGCTGTCGGCATTGATTTTAAGTTGCGCATTGATGCCGCTCTCGACAACCTCACGCGAGGAAACACCGGGATTGAATGCAAAATTTTTGCCGTTCCAGTCAAGGTCGATCTGTTTTTCGATACCACGCAAATCGTTGATGCCGAGCACGAATTCATCTTTTTCAAACTGTATGTTGTCTGGTTTGATATCTATGGACGAAAGGTCGAGCTTGTCAAATGTTCCGGCAATATCAAGCTTTGAATTATATACCACGATTTCATAAATACCGCGATTTCTTTTTTCGGGATTTATATTGCCCGAGATCTTTAGTTTCATTTGGCAGTATATGCAGATATTCTTTAATCTGTACGGTCTTTTTGGTAGAATCCTTTTCTGAAAATGTAGTTGCACATCTATATTAGGGAATTGAAATAAATGGTCCGGAAATGGTCTGCGCACCACCTCATTTTCCGCCAACTTCTTCAATAGCTGCTTCTTGCGTGTCCTGCCGTTCAGAAATTAAGCTCTTGATCATCTCTGTTGGAATGAGCAGCAGAACAATTATGAACAAAATGGTTGCAATCTTGAAATAAACGTTGGTCTTTAGATTTTTCATAGTTGGATTATTGGTGAATTAAATAATGGTCAAAAATTGAAAAAAAAGATTTTGTAAACTTCATTTTCTATTAATAAATTTAATTAATGGGACAATCAACCTACGGTGTGTCAAACTCTTTGTCATTCAATCTTGACCTTACCAATTGAAAAAAGTTTTCAAGATCGCTCTTTGATTCTTTTGAAATGTATGTATTGTCTAGCGTAATAGTTTTGTTACCTGCTTTGTAAATATAATCGCTCGCAAACCTTTTTGCAGAAGTAATATCGTCGAGCATTATTTTTTTTGAAAAAAGACCGCTTTTTTTGATGTAATAATCGGTTATGGATGCATACTGGAATTTATAATTGTACAACGCCATCCCATCGTAAAAAACCCCCGCGCCCACAAAAAAAAGATTATTAAAACGTGTTGAATAATTTAATAGGTAGATACCAATTAGGATACTTGCAATTCCCATTAAAAGTGTGACCAATGTTGATTTTTTGCGATACTTAATTAGCATTTCCATAAAATTAAAATTTAGACTTAGTGAAGCAAAGCACACGGGAATCATTTTAAAATGTTCTTGGAATCTTCGGTGGGTTATCCTTGCCCAAAAAATCTTTCATGCGAATCGGAATATCGGGTTGCGAACCATAAAGCTTGATCTCCTGAATGTTGGCAGGCATACTGTAACCGTGTGCATCGAGGGCATTTTTTACTTCGCGTATCACATTTCCTTTGGTAATCATCGCCATTCGCCTAAAATCCATCGTTTCGACCCAAAAATACACTTTTAGATTAACCGTGTTGGTGGCCAGCTCATCTTCGACCACAAAATTTTGGTGCTCATCATCTTGCACCACATTTTCCTGCAATTGAAGTGCATCATAAATCACTTTTTTGGCACCTGCGATATCATCTTCATACGCGAGACCTACCACAAAATTCCAACGGAAAAAACCATCTTCGGTGTAATTTGTAACCGGCTTTGTAAGGACATCGCTGTTGGGGATATAAACGTCCTTTCCATCAAAAGTCTTGAGTTTTGTATATCGAAACTCAAGGCTCTTGACCTTGCCAAAATTCTCGCCGATTTCCACGGTATCGTTTACATCATAAGGCCGATTGAAAGCTAAGATAATTCCGGCGATAAAGTTCTCGCCAATGTCCTTGAATGCAAAGCCCAAAACAACCGCACTTGCACCGGCGGCGGTCAAAATCGCGGTGGCAATTCCCTGTAAGCCAGCAGCTCGAAGCGCCAACATAATGGCAACAATCAGTACGATGTACCGAATCGCGCGCCCCAAGAATTTGCTCATCAGTGGATCAGCGGTCTTGTTGGAGATTCTGGTGCGTGCAAATCGACCAAGCCACGATCCAATGAGAACGCCGAGCACAATAATTAGCACCGCCATGGCGATGCCTGGAAGTTGGTCAACAAAACTGTTAAAGGTTTTAATGAACGGTGTGGTAAAGTCTGTCGTGGCGGTCTGAAAGTCCTGCATTTATAATTTTTTATGTAAGTTAATTAAAAACTAATTGAACCCACAGCACTGATTTCAGTTATAACAAACACAAGTATTAAGATTTTCAGAAGTTTTATATTTAAGGTGGGAGAAAAAAAGTGGGAGAAAAATACATTTCTACATTTTTCCCAAAATATCCTTTTTTAATACATCATACTCGCCTTGCAAAATCAAGCCGTTGTCCAGCAATCTTTTATAATTCTGGAGTTTCTCAAAAAGTTGTTCGCTGGTCATGCCATCAAGCGGAATTTCTTCATTTGATTGCTCTGCAGGAGATTCTTCAGGATGCTGTTTTTCATCGCGATAACCGCTTTGTGCGACGGGAAAAAGTTCGGCGTAATTTGCAACTTCCTCCGCCTCCACTTCTTCCGCTTCATCAACAATTTCGAGCGCGGGCGCAATCGGCGAAATAACGGCAACATCTAGCGTGACTCCAATCTGCTTCAAAAGCTCAAGTTGTTCCTTGGCATAAGTGTAGATTTTTCGAGCTTGCGACTTTGGTAAATAATCGATTGAAATAGTTATGTCGGTCGTGGTTGTAAAAGAAAATTCAGAGCCAAGAATATTCTCTTTCACTATTGTCGCGCCAACGTTTTCCCACGGATAATCTGTAAAATCCATCGAAAGGCCAAGATGCTTGGGACGACAAATGATAATTCGTTTGTTCGTCAGCACAATACTGTCGGGGAATACCGTTATCGCAGGCTTTTTCTGCACACCGATGTAACCAATTTCCTCGTTTTTCATCAACAAGTCCTCGAGTTTCGCGGTTATTTTTTCTACAGCTTTAGAATCTTGATCTTCGTTGAGCAAACTTTTGAATTTATCGGTCATTGCATTTTATTTAATGACAAAAATAACACATTAATCCATAAGGTCAATTTCATCGCGCAACCTTTTGGGCAAACTTTTATATATCAATTCATACGAATGATCGATTAAATCCAGCAGTCTTTTGGGTGGCAAATCGCCATTGACCGCGACCGTATTCCAATGGATTTTGCTCATATGAAAACCTGGCAAAACCGCGGCGAATTCGGCCCGAAGCACTTCCGAACGCTCTGGATCGCACTTGAGATTGACAGACGGATTGCCGCTTTCCCAGCCATTTAAAGACGAAAGCGCGAACATTTTTCCGCCAACCTTAAAGACCAAAGTATCACCGTCAAAGGGAAAATGCTCGCTTACTGCTTTTTTTAATAGACAGTAATCGTAAAATTGCTGGATGTTCATAATGATAGATTAGTGTTAAACGTAGGAAATAAATTAATGCGAAAGAATTAAAATATTTTATTTTAGAAGCACAAAATTCTTTTTACATTATGTTTCGTCCCGCTCTACGTTACAATCTGCCTTTGCTTCGCCGGCAGGATTTCCACTGCGATCGGGGCTAAATTTCAAGTCTCATAACTATAAAGATCATTCCGTATTTCGTGTATAAATCCTAAAACTTGTATCTAAAAGCAATATTTAGGATTTACAAAATCTCCAATTTATATAGAATGGGACGGCTTGGCGCTGCATCGTTGTTAAAAGCCGCCATTTGCAAGTTCAATAAATATTTTCCATCGGGAATACTATCCGAAACAAAGATCAATTCGGTGATTGTACAATCTTTTCGCGCATCCATATTTAATTCCTGAACATTTGTCACGTTCCAAAAAGCCTTGTGCGCAACTAGTTGTCCCTCATCGTGCTCCTTATCAACACTTGGCAAATCGATGAGCAAATGCTTAACGCCGCATTCACGGATCAAAACAGCTGCATCTTCAGAAAGATATGGCGGGTTGGTATTGGAGTATTTACGAGTAGTTTTCGACGCATTGTTGGGCAAAGTTCTAATGACCAACGCTTCGATATTTTGGACCAAACAATCTTTTATTTGTTGTTGTTTAATGACCAGATCGCCGTCAATGTTTTCTGGCTCTACAGAAATCAATTGTGCCAAAAAAATAAATTCGTTCAAAGAATCATTGACGCTGTAAAAATCATTTGTAATATGGCCCAAACATTCCGTGTGTGTTCCGTGCCCGTGAGGGTTGAAAAAAATGTTGTTGAAATTCGTTGAGGATTTTCCCGTAGAGACCTTTCCGATGAAATCGCCGGAAACAACCGGATTTATTTCGGGTTTGTCGAGATACCAAGCAATCGGGTTTTCAGGAGAATGACACAAAGTCAGCGAAATATCCAAAGGTTGGGAGAAATCCACCTCAAATGTTTCCGCCCCTATTCCGATTCTTGCTTTCATTGTGCTTGTTGCTTTTACAAATTTACCAAAAACAGATCTGATGCGATTCCGTCCGCGAGAAATTTTCCTTTGTTCGTGGTTTTAAGGATATTGTTTTCAATAGTCAATAAACCATCGTCGATAAATCTTTTGATTCCCATATTTAAATGGTTCGAATATTTATTTCCAAAAGTATTTATAATATTGTCCATATCAATTCCCCAAATAGTGCGCAGTCCTGTCATTATCGTTTCATTGTATCGGTCAACTTCTGTCAATACCTCTTTTTTCGATGGCAGATTATTTTCATTTATACTTTTAATATAAATATTATTGTTCGCGACGTTCCAGCTTCTGGAATTTCCATTGTAGCTGTGCGCAGAAGGTCCAATCCCGATATATTTTTTGCCCAGCCAATACGCAGTGTTGTTTCTTGAAAAATAATCGTCTTTACCAAAATTTGACAGTTCATAATGAACGAAGTTATTCTTTTCCAAAACTTCAACCAACATATCATAATGTCCTGCCGCGACCTCATCATCGGGATTTTTTACTTCGCCGCTTGCAATCATTTTTGCCAAGGCAGTTTTTGGCTCGACCGTGAGCGCATAGCTCGAAATGTGCGGAATGTTGAACGATAAAGCGGTTTCTATGTTCTGTAACCAGCGTTCATTGCTCATTCCAGGTATTCCATAAATAAGATCGATCGAAATATTATCAAAATAGTGTCGCGCTATCGCTAATGTTTTCAAAGCTTCTCCGCTGGTATGAGCTCTATTCATCATTTTCAGATCAGAGTCGTCAAAGGATTGTACGCCAATGCTTAATCTATTAATTTTTGTTCGCGCAAGCATCGCGATTCTTTCCGTGGATAAATCATCTGGATTTGCCTCGAGCGTTATTTCGACGTTATCGTCTACAATGAAATTATCATAGACCGTTTTTATCAAATTTTCGATTTCCAAATCAGAAAGTACACTTGGTGTTCCACCGCCGAAATAGATGGTCTCGATAATTTCATTCAATGCTTCATCCTTTCGCATTATAATTTCCTTCTGTAATGTCAAAACCATTTCACCACGATTTTTCATTGATGTTGAGAAATGAAAATCGCAGTAGTTGCAAGCCTGTTTGCAGAACGGGATATGAATGTAGATTCCGGCCATAAAAAAAGGCAAGTTACGAACTTGCCTTTTGCATCTATCAAAAGATTTTGACTACCAAGTATAATAATCAGTGAATTTTCCGTCGGTCACATTTATAGTGGCGCCGTTTGCAGGATTTGTGGCAACAAAATTAAATGTACCGCTGTACTTATTGAGAAAGCCATTTTCGGACTTTTCAGTCAACGTAAAAGTTCCGTCGCTATTGTATCTATCATACAGTTTTGTAGTTGTGTTGAAGGCATAAAGCTCGACCTTATTATTTGTTGACGAAGCAGTGTAAGAATAAGTTCCGGGAGTGGTGCTGTAGTTGTCCATAAAAACACGGATCTGATACTGATCTCCGCTCTGATAAATATTCACTACATTCTGTGGGCTGCCATTGTCCGTTTGAGAAGTGGTGACCGAATACCAATCCGAACCGCCCATTTTGGCCTGAAATTTAAGATTAGGATCTTGAGGAGTGACCACCGAATAATGGATGTTCAC
>JBBSUW010000018.1:0-31798 GCA_038234025.1 Flavobacteriales bacterium | reverse complement strand
GGCACAACAACAACTAGCGACACAGCAGTTTGCATTTGCGAATGGAAAATCAACAATTATATATCCAAACCCAACTTCAGGAACAATCAACATTCAGATTGCTGATGGATTTGGCAGCATTGTAAACGGATCCGTTATCGATATGGGAACAGGAAAAACCGTGATGAATTTCACTGCTGAATCAGCGTTGAACACGATAAACCTTGTACCAATGGCAAACGGACTTTATATAGTTCAGCTTGCTTCAGACGCCGGTGTTGAAAACCACAAACTGATGGTGAGAAACTAGAAGTTTAGAATCCTAATTATGAGAAGGCCCTTGATTTATTTCAAGGGTTTTTTTATGAAAAATATTTATTCGAATTGATTTTAGGCTATATTAAAATGAAGTGATATTTAATATTCGAATTTTCCATAAATACTTTTAATCGTCAATTTCTTGGAATTGCTGTCTTCCACTCGACCAATAATTTTTGCATCAACATTATATGTCCTTGAAATATCAATTAAATCCTCGGCCGTAATTTTATCTGTATAGATTTCCAAACGATGACCGCAATTAAAAACCTGGTACATTTCATTCCAATCTGTTTTTGATTCTTCTTGAATCATTTTGAACAACGGCGGAACATCAAATAGATTGTCCTTGATTATATGAAGATTTTCAATAAAATGAAGAACCTTTGTCTGACCGCCGCCGCTGCAATGCACCATTCCATGAATTTCTTTTGACGAATATTTTTCCAATATTTTCTTGACGATCGGTGCATAAGCTCTCGTTGGCGAAAGAACCAGTTTCCCAGCATCGAACGGACTTCCATCTATCTTATCGGTAAGATTTTTGCTGCCCGAATAAACAAGATTTCCTGGAATCCTGTCATCAAAACTTTCGGGATATTTCGCGGCAAGCGACTTTTCGAAAACATCATGTCGTGCCGATGTCAGTCCATTGCTTCCCATGCCACCGTTGTATTCACTTTCATACGTGGCTTGTCCAAAACTTTCAAATCCAACAATCACATCGCCAGCCTTGATGTTTGCATTATCAATCACATCCGAACGTTTTAATCTCGCCGTCACCGTGCTGTCAACAATTATTGTCCGCACAAGATCGCCAACATCAGCCGTTTCGCCGCCCGTGCTGAAAATTTTCACACCAAAGGTTTGGAGTTCAGAAATCAACTCTTCGGTGCCCTCTATAATCGCGGCAATAACATCACCGGGAATCAGGTTTTTGTTCCTGCCAATTGTAGATGAAAGCATGATATTATCAACGGCGCCAACACAGATTAAATCGTCGATGTTCATAATGAGGGCGTCCTGCGCAATTCCTTTCCAAACAGAAATATCGCCGGTTTCCTTCCAATACATATAGGCCAAAGAAGCTTTTGTGCCCGCACCATCAGCGTGCATCACAAGGCAATATTCATCATCATTTGTGAGATAATCCGGAACAATTTTGCAGAAAGCCTTGGGAAACAAACCTTTGTCCACGTTTTTTATTGCATTGTGAACATCTTCTTTGTTGGCAGAAACACCACGGTCGGCATAACGTTTTGAAATTTCGGAAGTCATTTAATCGATTTATCATTCAAAGATAGTTTGAATTTGTCCGCTTCGCAAAAGCTAAAGTCTGGCGTTATTCTCCGTTCTCAAGAATCAATATTTCAACACGACGATTTTCTTCTTGTTCCAAATCGGTTTTTTCGGGAATTGGATGCAATGGTCGAGTAACACCATAGCCTTTGAAAGACAAACGGTTGCGGTTTATTTTATGCGAAATCAAATAGTTGTAAATTGTTCTTGCGCGAAGCGTCGAAATGTATGTAAGGTCATTTTGGTCTTGCGTTTGACAACAGATATGTCCCTGAATTTCTATTTTAAGTTTTGGGTTTTCTTCCATTGCGCAGAGAAGATCCGTCAATGTTGGCAAAGATCGCGGCAGAATTCGCCCCGACATATTATAGAAATTGATGTTCTCAAGTTTGATGACATCGCCAGTTTTTGATTTCGCAACTTTTTCGGAAAGTGTCGGTTTTTTTATATCCAGTTTTTCGAGCATTTTTTGCTGATATATGACCGCTACTTTTCTGTTGAGCGATTGTTTTTTATATTGTTCAAAATCCTCGCCAAAACCTTTTGCGACATAATTCGGACGAATTTCAATTTTGTCGCGCAAATATCGCTCAACCGTTGCCACTCGCCTGATTGACAATGTATCATTGTACTTGTTTTCACCCTTCCAATCACAATAACCATAAATTTTTAAAACTTCTGCATCGGGATTATTAGAAATAAAATCATCAAGTTTTTGCGACGCGATTTCGGTAAGGTCATCTTTGTCAAATTCAAAATAAACCTCGATCTTTTGCTGGGCATTGCAAAATCCTATTTGGAGCAAAATCAGAAAAATAATTAACTTTTTCATAATCTTCGGGTTTCTTTCACCAAAATCTCTACTCGACGATTGGCCGAGGCCTCAGCTTGGTTTTTCTCTGGAATCTTATATAGCGGCACGTTGCTGCCAAAGCCTTTGTAGTTCAATCTCCCAAGCGGAATGCCTTTGTCGATCAGAAATGTAAAGATAAACTTTGCGCGGCGAAAGGACAATTTGGTGTCGTTCGGGTTTGGATTGCAGCAAATATGTCCATGGATTTCAATTCTCAAATTCGGATTGCGCAACATTATATTATAAAGTTCATCCAGGAGCGGCATTGATCGAGGCACAACTTCCTCCGAATTCAAATAAAAATGAATATCCTGAATCCTGATTATAGAATTCTTTGCTGCTTTTGAAAAATCTTTTCTCAGAGTCGCAATCGCTTGAGGCATATTTATTTGAACATCATCTTCTTCGACTCGCTTGTTGCTTGATTTATTTTTTATGGAATAAAATATCTCAACTTTTCTGTTTTCTTCTTGATTTGATGAAAGCTTGAAATTTTCACCCACCGCATTTTTCTCTACATTCTCCGATATCTCAATATTCTTGGATTTCAAAATCATAAGAATGCCTTCTATTCTTCTGTTTGCCAATGATCTGTTGTAATCATCATCATCTACATTATCACAATACCCAAAAAGTTTTTGAACTTCTGCGTCAGGGTTTTCTTTGCACCAATTATCAATGTTTTTTATAGATGAATCATCTGGAATTTCACCATTGAACGGAAAATAAACTGTAATTGAATTTTGGCCGAAGAGCGGAATCGATAAAAGCAGTACTATTAAAATCTGTAGTCGCATTATTGTTTTACAACCAAAATCTCCACACGACGATTTGCGGCTCTTTCGGTTTCATCTTTTTCTGGAATGGCAAAGAGTGGGTCTGAAACGCCAAATCCTTTGTAGGTAATCCTAGCGCTGTCAATGCCGAAATGTGTAAGGAATTTCGTGACCGCCTGTGCGCGTTTTGTCGAAAGATCTTGTCGATCGGCGTCCATGCAACAAAGATGTCCCTGAATTTCCACCTCAAGTTCTGGGTTTTGTTCCAGCACAATAAAGAGTTCATAAAGTTTTCCACGCGAAGCCGGAACGACCGCAAAAGTGTTGATCACAAAATTGAGATTGTCCATCTTCAGTTTTGAACCTGCTTCGGCGTCGGTTATTTTTTCCATAAATTCCGTGTCTAGCTTGTATTCCGACACAGAACCATCAGGATTTTTGACTTTAATGTCTTTTGGATAATTGGGTTTTGGTTTCTTGACGACCAAAGGCTCAGGCTTGATGCCCAGAATCTCATTTTCGCGTTGCAGGTCCTTTTCGAGAATATAATAAATTGTCACCTTTCTGTTCTCCGACTTTATTTTGGAATGAACGTGTCGCTCGCCATAACTTCTCGTCTTGAAGTCGCTTCGGATCGGAACGTTCTTATCGACTTTTGAAAAAATGGTCATCACTCGTTTTTGTGCCAAGGTATCGTTGAATCCCAAAGTTCCATCTTCGTCCGTATATCCATCAATGGCAACAATCTTGTTGGTTTTGTTTGCGTTTGTCCACTCAAAAAGACGTGCGGCTTCGTACCTATTAAGGTCGCTTCTATTACTATCAAAAAAAACGGAAAAATTTTCCTGCGCCGAAGCCAGCGAACAAATCAACAATAAAAAGTAGGTAATTTTCATGGTTGCTTCTAAAACGGAAATTTACGGAATTTATGCGGAAAGGCAGTGGCAAATGTGATGCCATAAAATCGTGAACTTTATTATATAGATTTTTAAAGGGAGTAAAAGGCAGTTTCATTAATAAAATGGTGCATGCCTACAACGAATACGATTACAGAGTGAACGACTTCGTAAATATTATAGCTCGGTTAACATTGAGAAGATTCGTGACTTGCGCGTAGAAAATTTAAACTTATCGACATCTCTACGAAATCTCCTGTTTTTGAGAAAAATTAAAACAATATCAAAAATAAAAGATACAAAAAAAAACCTGCCAAATAGCAGGTTTCTTAAACTTAAATTCTAAATCTACTTGGTAAAAAGTAGTTCGCGGTATTTTGTCAATGTCCAAATCTCGTCGTCGATCAACAGCTCAAGCTTGTCGCAATGGTCGCGGATAATATCAAAGTAAGGTTTGACCTTGTTGCAATAATCAATCGCCATTTGAGAGATGTCGGTAAGGTTGTTGGCAGATTTTCGGGCCTCGATCATCGCGTCAACGTTGGTATTGATGCCGGCGATGTGCTGCGAAATCTCGCGGATCATATCCATCGGTTGCTTGGCGATTTTCTCGAATTCCTTGCCAAATATTTCCTTCAATCCCATCACGTTTTGGATCAAAGTGTTCTGGTATTTTATCGCCGTTGGCACAACGTGGTTTCGGGCAATGTCGCCAAGCACGCGTCCCTCGATCTGGATCTTCTTGGTGTATTCCTCAAGTTCGATTTCATATCTTGCCTCGACCTCAACGTGGTTCATAATGTTGAGTTCCTCAAAAAGAGAAAGCGCTTGTTTTGAAATTTTCGCCTTGAGCGCTTCTGGCGTGGTCTTAAAGTTGGAAAGTCCGCGTTTTTCTGCCTCAACTTCCCACGCTTCGCTATAACCGTCGCCCTCGAAGAGGATGTTTTTTGAATTCTTGATGTATTCGCGAAGCACGTTGAAGATCGCCTCATCTTTTTTCAAGCTTTTTCCACTAATCAACGAATCGACTTCTTTCTTGAAATCGATAAGCTGTTTGGCAACAATCGCGTTCAATGTCGTCATCGAGTTGGCGCAGTTGGCCGAAGATCCAACGGCACGAAACTCAAATTTGTTTCCGGTAAAGGCAAATGGCGAAGTCCTGTTCCTGTCGGTGTTGTCCAAAAGAACATCTGGGATTTTGCCAACCACATTCAGTTTGAGGTCTGTCTTTTCTTCTGGTGAAAGTTTTCCTTTTGAAACGCCTTCAAGCTCCTCGAGAACTTTTGTCAATTGCGCGCCAATGAATACCGAGATAATTGCTGGCGGCGCTTCGTTGGCACCAAGTCTGTGATCGTTGCTCGCCGTTGCAATGGCTGCGCGCAGCAAAGATTCATAAGTGTTTACCGCCATGATCGAGTTGATGAAAAACGTCAAAAACTGAAGATTGCTCATCGGCGTTTTGCCCGGGCTCAAAAGATTAATTCCTGTGTCGGTCGCCAACGACCAGTTGTTGTGCTTGCCCGAACCGTTGACGCCCTTGAATGGTTTTTCGTGGAAAAGTACTTTGAAATCGTGGCGTTCTGCGACTTTCTGCATCACGTCCATCAAAAGCGAGTTGTGGTCGACGGCAAGGTTAGTTTCCTCAAAAATCGGCGCGAGCTCAAATTGGTTTGGCGCGACCTCGTTGTGGCGCGTCTTTACCGGAATGCCCAGAAGCATGCATTCTTCCTCGAGTTCTCTCATATAAGTAAGGACCCGACTTGGAATCGAACCAAAATAATGGTCGTCAAGCTGTTGCCCTTTTGCCGAAGTATGGCCGAGCAATGTTCTGCCGGTCATCAAAATATCTGGGCGAGAGTTTGCCAAAGCCGTATCGATCAAGAAATATTCTTGTTCCCAACCCAAAGTGGCGGTAACTTTCTTTACGTTCTTGTCAAAATACTTGCAGACATCGGTCGCGGCCTGATCTATTGAATGGAGCGCACGAAGCAAAGGTGTTTTGTAGTCCAATGCTTCGCCGGTGTACGAAATGAATACCGTCGGGATGCAAAGCGTTGTTCCAAAAATAAATGCCGGCGAAGTTGGATCCCAAGCGGTGTAACCTCTTGCCTCAAAGGTGTTTCGGATTCCTCCGTTGGGAAAACTGGAAGCATCTGGCTCTTGCTGAACAAGTTGTCCGCCCCCGAATTTCTCGAAAGATCCGCCTTGAAAATCCGTTTCAAAAAAGGCATCGTGCTTTTCTGCGGTTGTTCCCGTCAAGGGCTGAAACCAGTGCGTATAATGCGTCACGCCTTTTGAAAGTGCCCATTCCTTCATTCCCATTGCGATATAATCGGCAAGTTTTCTGTCGATTTTGGTGCCGTGCTGGATCGCGCCATGAACGCCTTTGAAAGCATCCTCGGTGAGGAATTGTTTCATTGCGGCATCGTTAAAAACATTGCTGCCGAAAAGTTTTGATTTTTTGCCGGATTCTTCAAACTTCACAGGTTTTCTTGAAGCGGCCTCTTTGAGTGCCTGAAATCTTAATGTCGCCATTTTAAGTAGTTTATTTTGTTTAGCCCTAAAAGTTATGGTGCAAATATAAATTAAAATCATATCTGTGCCACTTTACCCCCAATTATTTTAGGGTTAATAAGCAAATAATCGTTAAACAACATAAATTTTCAGCCCAAAATCAAAATCTGCAAAGCTTCAATGTATCTTTGTTCAAAATTTAAAACCCTCACAATGGTTATCTGGATTTCGTTCTTTTTAATGGTGTTCATCTTCCTCGCGCTGGACCTGGGCGTTTTTAATAAAAACCCGCACATCATTAGCATTAAGGAAGCCAGTGCTTGGACGGCGGTGTGGGTGACGTTATCGTTCGCCTTTGCCGGGGCGATTTATTATATATATTCCGCAGGCCTTATCGATAATCCCAGCGGATTGAGCCCTACGACCGCTTCGGTCAAATATATCACCGGTTATTTGATAGAACTTTCCTTGAGCGTTGACAATATATTCGTGATCGCCATCATCTTTGCTGCGTTCAAGATTCCGCAGCAGTTCCAGCACAGAGTTCTTTTTTGGGGCATTCTTGGCGCGATTGTTTTTCGTGGACTTATGATTTATTTTGGTGTCATAATCATCACCAAGTTTGCCTGGACTACCTATATTTTTGGCGGGTTCTTGATATTCACCGCGCTCAAGATGCTGTTCTCAAAGGACGAAGAGGCATTTGAACCAAGGGACTCTTTCGTTTTCAAAACACTGGGCAAAATGATTCCGATAACCACCAGGACGGACGGCGAGCACTTCTTTCTTCGCGAGAACGGAATCCGTTATGCAACGCCATTGTTCGTGGCTTTGATCGTGATTGAAGTTATGGATGTTCTGTTTGCCGTTGACAGCGTTCCCGCGATACTGGCGATCACAACAGATCCATTCCTGGTTTTCAGTTCCAATATTTTTGCCATTCTTGGCCTGCGATCTATGTACTTTTTCCTTGCAAATATGCTTGCGCGATTTGAATATCTTGAATACAGCTTGGTGGCTATCCTTCTATTTGTCGGTTTGAAAATGCTATCCCACGAATATATTGAGATCAGCGAATGGGTTTCATTGCTCATTATCGGAGCATCGCTTGGCGCTGGGGTTCTTATTTCGATACTGCACAAAACACCTGAAGAAAGGGCATAAAAAAAGAGACCCGAAAGTCCCTTGTCTATTTGATGAAAATCTATTGGTTCATCAGAACTTTTGCCTCTTTTCCTTCAAGGTTCAATGCTTTTATAACCGCTTTGTAGTCGCGCGTATCTAGGTTTTTCTTGCCTGAAAAATAGCCTGGAACAATTACAATCCTGAATGTAATGCCCTGTGTGAAGCTTGTCGGCAATTGGTTCAAATCAAAATCGCCATCGATCAAAAGCGTGAACCTATCGAGCGAAAACGTGTAGTTATACTGCGCTTGTCCTTGCGGGAAATAATAAATCTGTGGCAACAATGCCCATTCATCAATACCGTCCTGAACATTGGTTAGCTGGTAGACAAGGAGATTGTCGCTTGGTAAAATAGTGGGCGTAAGATTGTAGATCTGCGCGAAATTGTTGGCCGCGCTAAAAGAAGTATTTACCTCAAAGACCTCGCTTTCGGCAGAAAAGCCGGTTTGCCCGGGAACTCCCGCAGGTCCTTGAGGCCCTTCGCAGGAGGAAAGAATGGTGGTGGCAGCAATGGTGAGCAAAAGAAAAATCTGTTTCATAATGGTGGTTTTTTATATTCGTTAAAGATATTTCCAAAAATCAAACCAAAAAAGAGGAGAACGGACAATTGCTGAAAATATTTGAATAATTTTGGAAAGATGAAAAACAATTTAAAGCTTTTTATGGCAATGCTCGGTTGCAAACCGCTGGGTCGAAATATTGAACAGCACGATGTTTTTTTTGGGATTGGAGAAAACCTCGGTGAACTGGTTCCCAACATAAAATCATTTTGGCCGGAAGCCGAGACAATCCATATCGACGCCTGGCGCGAAATCACGAACATTGACGGGTTTAAAATAAATGTGTCGAGTGATGAAGGCATTAGCAAGAACCTCTTATATTTTGTAAATCTTGGCGGCTACAGCCGCGGCAGTTTCAATGAGTTGCATGAATGCCATCTCATCGTCGCGGAAACTTTGGCCAAAGCAATCAAGAAATCGAAGGGCACTGATTTTTACAAAAGCAAAACCTTTGAGGGCGCGGTCTCGCACGTAGATGATAAGTTTGCCGTGGATGTTGACGACGCTTGCCGGGTTTCGGACCTTATTGCAAAAGATAATATGGCAGGACTGTTCATAACTATTGAACCATGCAAAAAATTTCTCGAGGTAGATCAATTGCACATTGGATATTTAAAGCTCGAAAAGTTAAATTGACGTTGTGATTTTGCAAATTTTTGACATTCGTTTGATGTATGGGTTTATGTAAAAACTCTAAATTGCAAATCTAATTTCTTGCTATGTGGCAACAATTTTTTTGGCTGATGATCGTGTCAATTCCCGTGGCATGCGTTGCGTGGACGATCACGCACGAGGAAGTTTTTCGCGAACCGCGAGAGTTTTGCGCCAAGCAGTGCAAGGACGGGCCAATTTTAAAGCGAAAGTTTTTTTATCTTTTCACCTGCGAATATTGCTTCAGCCATTATGTCACCGCTTTTTTTATTTGGCTGACCGATTTCAAGCTCTTGATTTTTGACTGGCGCGGGTACTTGATCGCGCTGTTCGGCGTTGTTTTTGTCGCAAACATCTATATGAGCCTTTTCTTACTGCTGCGACAATCGATCAAAAAGGAGAAAACGGAAATAAAGAAACTCGTGAAAGATGAAAAATCCTAAAATTGAAGTCTGATCAGTACCTTTTTTGAAGTTGGCGTTTTTGGCTGTGAATTTTACGTTTATACTTTCGATATTCCCAAGGGGCTTCCGGATTTTTGTCCTGCCAAAGGCCTAGTCTCAGCTTTCGGGCGCGCCTCTCAACCATGGAAAGGTTCTTGTCGGAAGAATATTTGAGATAATGCCACGCCATTCCGGCTTTTACCATTTCGGTTGAAATATCCCGACCATCTCGAAGTTTTGCCCAGGCCACGGTTCGGCCATAACGGTCGGTTGTTACATACTTGATGGAGACTTCTTTATTGAAACAAAGATTGCTTAAGTACATTTTGGAAACATTCCCAAAAGGCATCTTCTTTTCTGGCGCGTCGATGCCCTGAACGCGAATTTTCTGCTGGACGTTGTTGTTCAATATCGTGAAAGTATCACCATCGGCCACGTGAATTACCTTATAATATGTGGTTTGCCCTTTTGCGCAAGCGATGAAAACAAAGCTAACTACAAATAGAACCACGAAGTTTTTATAAGATTTCATAAATAAATATTGCCGCAAATCACGTCCATAATTCTAATTAAAAAAATACTGCTCAATCACGCTGCAATTATTGGTATAACCTATTAAGTGAGGTAAGCTTTGTAAACATTACCGGCTTGCGGAAAGGCTTGCGTTGTTTGCAAGGTCGAGATATTGAGCAAAAATGAGTGTGCGGGTTTTAAAGAATTCCGCTCGAAAGTAATCAATGCATTTTGATTATTTGTGGAAAGCGAGGAAATTATATCGTCACTTCCATCTTCGTTTGTATTTTTGGAAACTTTAGTGCCATCCTGCAAATTTACAAGTATGTAAAATATCTTTCCTTTGTCGCAATATTTCATATGAGAAATTAGATAATCGGGATCATTGAACAAAACCTGGTCATTTGATCCATCGAAATTGGCAACGCGAAGTGCAGTAACATTTCTTCTGTATTTGCCAATCCCTGCTTTTCGATGTACGCGAACTTCAATCCATCACCTTTTAAGCTAAGGGAAAGAATCATGGAAGTTTCGTCAACCGTTGGGTCGATAATTTGAAAGGGGTTGATATTCAGAATCAATCGACAGAAAAATCTTTGCAGAGTCAATGGTTGTCATTATTAAAACGCACGAACGATGTTGGCGGTGCGGGACAATAACCCTGCAGGATGAAATTAGAAAAACCGCAATGGCAATACCTAAAATTGATTTGCTTTTCACAACTTGAATATTTTATGCCCCAATGTTTGCCTAAATTCCAAAACAAATATCTGTGCAAAAAAAATACCGCTCGAAAGAGGTATTTTTCAATTGTAAAAAAGCAGTGAAAATTCAGTATGCCACGACCTGCGAAACATTTTCATTGCGTTGTTCAAAAACGGCGCTTTGACCGTTTTTGTCACAATATCAAAAACGTACGATTTGCTTTTTGGAAAGTCGCCTGATATCGTGAACACGCCCGTTCTGTTGTCAGCGCCCATCGAAAGCGCATATACCGAATAAGAAGGCGCACCAACTCCGGCTGCAAGCGTAAATGGAGTTGCAGCAAAGGTCATCATGTCCACAATATCCATCTTAATGTCGGTTCCGACAGCATAGGTAATAAGGCAATACTTGCCATCATTGGTAAAAGTCATTGCGGGGTGCGAATCGTCGTACGGCTGCGAATACACGACAGTTCCCGCGCCGCCATCGCCAGTTGTATCTATTATCTGAATATTGGTGGATGAGAACACGTCCGTGGCGTAATATTTCCTATCGCCGGTGATGGCCTTCAATCTTGGTGAAATATTTGAATCTGCAATCCCGCTTCCATCTTCGTTCATCACCTTGGTGATTTCCGATATTACGCCACCCATGAATTCTTGCTGGACGAACACAATCTTTCCGTCGCTGCAATATTGGGCAAATGTAAAACTTTGATTGTCGTTGGCAGCACCAAGTATGGAGTGGTCATTGGTTCCATCAATATTAGCGATCCGGATTTGTTTGGTGTAGATCACATTTGGCACAACGCCGCTCGACTGGCTTTCAATAAAACAACCTTTGAACCATCGGGCTTGATGCTCATTCTATATAGGTAGCTATTGAGATCAACCTTTTTGTCCAAAACCAGTGTGGAGTTTGTACCGTCATCATTCATTTTGTAAACAGCCGCCGTGTCGATGGCAAAGATATTTAATGTACCCTGATTGTTTATTGGTGGCTGAGGTATTGGTGTTGGTGCAGGATCGTCCGCGCTGCAAGAGAATAATGATGTTGCAATGATCAGAAGTGATAGTGGCTTTGCAAGGTTGAGATTTTTCATCGTTTATGTGATTATTGTTTGTACAAATTTCACACACCATTGAAAGGAATCAATACGAATAAATACGTATAAAAAAAACCACAGTAATAAAACTGTGGTCTTCATATAAAGTTGCAGAAGAGTTACGGCATCTCCTCGGTGGTTACCGTTCTAACGGTGTCAACGGTGACCGATATCGTATCGTCGTGCATCGGCATTCCGTCGTCGTGCATTTCTGTGGTTTCCTCCGTTACTGTGGTTTCACTTTTCTTGCAAGATGTAAAAGACACTGCCGCCATAAGGCAAACTGCTGCACACAAATAGCTGAATTTTTTCATAATTAATGGTTTAAATGTTGCGATAAATATAAGAATAAATTTATAAAACAAAAATCGTGACATCTTTCGGTTGCTTAACTACGGTCCGGAATAGCTGATACGCCAGATTTTGGCGCTCGTATCATCGGTCAAAAGCATCGAACCATCGGGCAACATTGCAAGTCCAACAGGTCGACCGCGAACGTCATCTTTTTCGGGATCAACAATAAAACCGGTAAGAAAATCCTGCATTTGGCCTGGTTTACCATTCTCGAAGGGAACATAAACCACCTTGTAGCCGGACAATGGTTTTCTGTTCCAACTGCCGTGCTGCGCGATGAAAGCGCCGTTTTTATATTCTTTTGGAAACATATTTCCGGTATAAAACAGAAGTCCGAGCGATGCCGTGTGCGATCCCAGGTTCACATCGGGTACAATTGTCTTTTTGACCAGGACAGGATTCAATGCTTTTACTCTCGGATCAGGATGTTGCCCCCAATAAACATAGGGCCATCCATAAAAACCACCTTCTGTAACCGATGTTAAATAATCGGGAACGAGATTGTTGCCAAGTTCGTCTCGCTCATTCACGCTTGTCCAAAGGACATTTGTGCCAGGTGCATATCCCATTCCCACGGGATTTCTTATTCCGGACGCAAAAACCTTGAGTTCCGACCCATCGGGGTTAATCGTTAAGATGTTGGCTTTTAAAACTTCGGCCTCCATTCCATTTTCGCCTGCATTACTGCCCGATCCTACGGCAATAAATATTTTTTGGAGTTTTTCATTGTAGATAATATTTCGTGTCCAATGCCTGTTGTGTTTTCCGGCCGGCAAATCCACAACCTTGATTGGCTCTGGAATAACGGTATTGGTTTTTGGGTTGAAAGGGAATTTTATAAGTGCGTCGGTATTGGCGACGTAAAGCCAATCATCTATAAGCAACATCCCGAATGGTTGGTTGAGTCCGTTCTCATGGGTCAAAACAATCTTCCGATTTACTTTCTTTCCGTTGCCATCTTCGTCGCGCAAAAGCGTGATTCGATCGGCGCTATTGCTTAAATCGTTGCTGCCGCCGGCACCGATTATAGTGGCGCCAACTTGTTTTGCAATACTATAATTGCTATTGGATTCGGCCACCAGCACATCTCCATTTGGCAAAACATACATCCATCGAGGATTTTCAAAATCCTCGGCGTACAAATTGACATCAAATCCCGGCGGAGCAAGAGGTTTTGCTCCATCTTTCCACCCAATAACATCGCTGTAATTGCTGACCGATTTTGTGGCATATGGATCGGGAAGCTTGACTTCGGCTACGGCGTTTGTGGGATCTGAAACTTTACTATGCTTGCTTTGACAATTGCTCAGAACTGGCAATAAAGCCAATGAAACAAGGAAAACTTTATTATGGAAATTCATAAGTATGGATTAAAATATTTAGAAAACGAAACATTTAAAAATAGGTCTTAAACGTGCATGAACTTGTATAGGTTTATTGTGGATTTTAGTACAACTTGAAACTAGTTGCTATCTGATGCAATATTATTTATATTAGATGTTTTAAAGCCGCGAAACGCAACCAAATCCCGAAATTGTTCAACCGGCAATCTTTATCATCAGGTGCTTTCATCAAACCATGAAATCTTCAACATCTCCTTTAACAATAAAGTGATAAGTTAGCAAGTTCCTCTTCCACTCTATTTCAGCGGCAACATTTTACTTGCCAAAATTCCGCAAGTCATTTCCCAGAATTATCGCTATGGTTTTCGAATTACTTTAAATTGAATTAATTTAAAACAATCTACAATTCAATATTTTACATATTCCTTCGATATTGACCGCCGACTTCGAACAATGCCGATGTGATTTGCCCAAGACTGCAAACTTTTGTTGTTTCCATCAACTTCTCGAACATGTTTTCGTTCTTGATGGCCGCATCTTGTATTGATTGCAATTGTGCTTCTTCTTTGCCAGCGTGCGCTTTATGAAGATTGTCGAGCATCGTGATCTGGTATTGTTTTTCGGTTTCGGTAGCGCGAATAACTTCCATTGGGATTACCGTAGGCGAACCCTTTGAACTCAAGAAAGTGTTGACGCCAATAATTGGAAACTCGCCATTGTGCTTCAGTGTTTCATAATAAAGACTTTCTTCTTGAATCTTTGAACGTTGGTACATTGTTTCCATCGCGCCAAGCACGCCACCCCGTTCTGTTATTCTATCAAACTCCTGCAAAACAGCGGTTTCGACCAAGTCTGTAAGTTCTTCGATGATAAACGCGCCCTGGATCGGATTTTCGTTTTTGGCCAATCCCAATTCTTTGTTTATGATCAATTGGATCGCCATCGCTCTTCGAACAGATTCTTCGGTGGGCGTTGTTATCGCTTCATCATACGCGTTGGTATGCAATGAGTTGCAGTTATCGTAAATTGCATAAAGTGCTTGCAACGTAGTTCTAATATCATTAAAATCAATCTCTTGCGCGTGAAGCGATCGTCCAGAAGTCTGGATATGATATTTGAGCATTTGTGCCCGCTCGTTCGCACCATATTTTATCTTCATCGCCTTTGCCCAAATCTTTCTGGCAACGCGACCGATAACCGCATATTCTGGGTCGATTCCATTTGAGAAAAAGAAGGAAAGGTTCGGGCCAAAGTCGTTGATGTCCATTCCGCGGCTCAAATAATATTCCACGTAAGTGAAACCGTTTGAAAGCGTGAATGCCAATTGAGTAATCGGATTAGCGCCCGCTTCGGCAATATGATATCCAGATATCGAAACGCTGTAGAAATTTCGAACGTTGTTCTTGATAAAATATTCCTGAACATCGCCCATCAATCGCAAAGCAAACTCCGTTGAGAAAATACAAGTATTCTGCGCTTGATCTTCCTTTAAAATATCGGCCTGAACCGTTCCTCGAACCTGCGAAAGTGTTCTGATTTTTATAGATTCATAAACGTCTTTTGGCAGAACCTCATCGCCAGTTACGCCGAGCAACATCAATCCAAGCCCGCTGTTTCCCATGGGTAAATCACCTTGGTACGACGGTCGTTCAACATTCTTGTCATTATAGATTTTATCGATTTTCGATGTTACTTCATCTTCAAGATTGTTCTCCTTAATATATAGCTCGCATTGTTGATCGATCGCGGCGTTCATAAAAAATCCTAGCAACATCGGCGCTGGTCCATTGATTGTCATGCTTACGGAAGTCAGTGGATGAACCAAGTCAAAACCAGAATAAAGTTTTTTGGCATCGTCAAGACAGCAAATTGAAACACCGGCATTTCCGATTTTTCCATAAATGTCAGGTCGGATCGCCGGATCATTTCCGTATAAAGTCACACTATCGAAAGCAGTCGAAAGTCTTTTTGCCGGCAATCCCGCGGAGACATAATGGAATCTTCGATTGGTTCTTTCTGGTCCGCCCTCGCCCGCGAACATTCGCGACGGATCTTCGCCCTCTCTTTTAAATGGATAAAGTCCGGCGGCAAACGGAAATTCGCCGGGTACGTTTTCTTGCAAGCACCACCACAAAATATCGCCCCACGCTTGATATTTGGGCAATGCAACTTTTGGCAATTGCGTGTGCGAAAGACTTTCGGTATGCGTTGCGATCTTTATTTCCTTGTCGCGAACCTTGAAAGTATAGAACGGATTCTTGTATTTGTTCACTTTTTCGTCCCAGTTCAAGATCATTTTCCAATTGTACGGATCGAGATCCATTTTAACACGGTCAAATTCTGCCAAAAGCATTTTGCCGAGATCATTATTCACGTTCTTGTTTTCAAGATTTACCTCCAGTCCGCTTTTTACTATTTCAGGGATATTTCCTGTCACGCTTTCAATGGTTTTGAAAATCCCATAAAGTTTTTGCGCCACTTCGCGCTGAACATTTACCGTCGCATCATAACCGCGATTGCTTTCCGCTATTTCCGAAAGATATCTTGTTCTTTGCGGCGGAATAACGAATATTTTCTCGCTCATTTCACGCGTTACCGCAAAGTTTGAATGCAGATTGCCATCGGTTTTTTCGGCGATTTTGTCCATTATCGCTTTGTACAATGTGTTCATTCCAGGATCATTGAACTGCGATGCAATCGTGCCAAAAACCGGCAATGAATCCAGATCTGCCTCCCAAAGCAAATGATTTCTTTGGTATTGTTTTTTCACATCGCGAAGCGCATCGAGCGCACCGCGCTTGTCAAATTTATTGATGGCCACAAGATCGGCAAAGTCTAGCATGTCGATTTTCTCGAGCTGCGTTGCAGCACCAAATTCGGGCGTCATCACATAAAGCGAAACATCCGAATGGTCCATGATTTCAGTATCCGATTGCCCGATTCCAGAAGTTTCGAGAATGATAAGATCATAATTTGCCGCCTTGATGACCTCGATTGCTTCCGCCACATACTTTGAAAGCGCAAGATTTGATTGTCGTGTTGCCAATGACCGCATATAAACCCGCGGATTATTTATTGCATTCATCCGGATTCTATCGCCCAAAAGCGCGCCGCCGGTTTTTCTTTTTGAAGGATCCACAGAAATTATTCCAATTGTCTTTTCGGGAAAATCAATCAGAAACCGTCGCACAAGTTCATCCACAAGCGACGATTTTCCCGCGCCTCCGGTTCCGGTAATACCAAGAACGGGCGTTACCGATGTTTTGTTCTGTTCGTGGATTTTCTTCATCGTATCCTTTGCGATTTCTGGATAATTTTCCGCCGCAGAAATAATTCGTGCGATCGCCGTTGGATTTTTAGAGGGCAGTTTCTTCATCTCGCCGTTCAGCGAATCGCCAATTGCATAATCAGATTTTTCGACAAGATCATTGATCATGCCCTGCAAACCCATCGAACGACCATCATCGGGTGAATAGATTTTTGTAATGCCATAATCGTGCAGTTCAGCGATTTCCGATGGCAAGATCACGCCGCCGCCGCCGCCAAAAATCTTGATGTGCCCCGCGCCTTTTTCCACCAAAAGATCGCGCATGTATTTAAAATATTCATTGTGGCCGCCTTGGTACGACGTCATCGCGATCGCATTTGCATCCTCTTGGATCGCCGTGTTCACGACCTCTTCCACACTGCGATCATGGCCAAGATGGATCACCTCAACTCCGGTGGACTGAATGATTCTTCGCATTATGTTTATCGCCGCGTCGTGACCGTCAAAAAGCGATGCCGCTGTTACAATTCTAACTTTATTTTGGGGAATATATGGTTTTATGGGTTCCATTAATTGATTGATTGTTGGCCTGCAATTTACGAAAAGGCTGCGCCAATTGAAAGATTGAAGAATTTAAAGATTGAAAGATTTAAGCGCAAGCGACTTATCGAAAATTGATTGATTTTTATTTGTATCTGATCGGGCTTTCCACTATAAGGTTGCAATCCGAGGTAAAGCCAACGATTGATCATCTTTCTTTTAATGGAACGGTTGTTGGTTTATCTTTGAAAAAACCAATCCAATGAAAACGCAGACTCTAAACCTTAGAAAATTATTTTCCTTAACAACTGTATTTGTACTCACGCTCGGTACAACCTTCAACGCCAATGCACAATGGAAAGATTTGCTCGAGCAACTTACAGACCAGCTGAATGTGCCATCAAAAACGGCAGGGGGCAATTTTGGCGGTGTTGACATCGCGTCTGGGCTCAAAGAAGCGCTCAATAAAGGCATTGAAAAACAAGTAAAAAAACTTACTTCAACTGACGGTTTCTACAGAAATCAAGCCGTGAAGATTTTGATGCCCGAAGAGCTGCAGCGCGTTGAGCGAACTTTGCGCAGCGTTGGTCTTGGCAGTCTTGCCGACAAAGGTGTAAAATCGCTTAATCGCGCCGCCGAAGATGCCGTGAAAACCGCAACACCAATTTTTGTGACCGCCGTAAAAACAATGAGCTTCAACGATGCCAAGAATATTCTGCTTGGCGACAACACCGCCGCAACAACCTATTTGCAATCAGCAACATCGACCGCACTCTATGGAAAATTCCAGCCCGTGGTGCAAGAATCGATTGGGAAAGTTGGCGCCGATGTGATTTGGTCAAAACTCATCGCACGATACAATGCAATTCCGTTGGTAACGCCCGTTAACCCTGACATCACCGACTATGTGACAAACAAGGCGATGGAAGGCGTTTTCAAGATGATCGCCGTTGAAGAGAAAAATATAAGAGGAAATATAACGTTCAGGACTTCCGATTTGTTAAAAAAAACCTTTGCTTTACAGGATAAAAAGTAAAACATGCGGTTTGGTCGGGCAATTTTGATGGTGTCTTTGTTTTGTACGCTGTCGATGCCACAACTTTCCGCACAAAAAATTTCAACAACGCGCGTTGAAATGGCGACGGCTATCAAAGAAGTACTCACGCTTGGCATCGAGGTTCAGGTCAATAAACTTACCGAAATAGATGGTTTTTATAAAAATCCATACATTAAGATTCTTTTGCCGCAAGCCATTGCCGATGCAGAAATTGCCAGCAATAAAAAGCACACCAAACTTCTTGACCACGGCGTTGAACTTTTGAACCGCGCCGCCGAAAAAGCTGTTGGTCAGGCCATTCCAATTTTCAAACAAACCATCGCCGATCTCGAATTCAAGAACGCTAGAATGGTTCTGCTCTCGACAGACGAAGCCGCAACGACGCATTTTAGAAACCAATCATCGGAAAGCCTTTTTGGGAAATTTCGTCCTTTGGTCTTTGAATCTATCAAGAGCGTTGGTGCCGACAGAATTTGGCAACAGATTCTTTCGGAAATCCCTGTTGCCGCAAATACAACTCCGGATATCAACGATTATGTGACGGCGAAAGCGCTCGATGGCGTTTTCAAAATGGTAGCTGTTGAGGAAAAGAAAGTGCGCAACTCTCCGATGTCGAGAACTACGCCGCTTGTTCGGCAGGTTTTTAAGATACAGGATTGAACTGCAGTTATGATAACCTATAGTTAATAAACGGATAACGCATTTAAATATGGAACTCTCGATATTTGCAATGTAATAAAATGTGCTTTTTTATTATTTGGGTTTAGTTAGTTACAAGGATTGCCGGTGGTTTGAGTCGCCGGCTTTTTTTTGTGTATTTAAACTGACAATATTTTTGAGCGAATGAATTTATTTGAACGTAGCTCGCAACGTTTTAAAATACCCAAACGCCTTGACTAACCGACTGCCATACCAAGAAAAGTATTCGCCATCAACAAGAATTATTTTAATATCCGGCAACAATTCTGAAAAGTGGTTGATGTGTTTTTGTGTAAATGGAAACGGTTCTGATGAAAGAAAAATAATTTCCGCGCCGCTTGACTTTAATTGTTCAATTGAAATTTCTGGATAACGTTCTTGATTATCGAAGACATTTTCGCAATTGTTGAGCTTGAGCATTTCATCAATAAAAGTTCCCGAGGCTGCAACCATTATCGGGTTTTGCCATATGAGATAGGCAACTTTTATTATTGGTTTGGTCTTTATAAATTCCTCAAAATCTTTTGCTGTCGATATAATATCATCAACCAATAATTGTGCTTCGTACTCAATATTAAATATTTTTCCTAAATCAGAAATCATTTGGTTGTTGTCCTCGATCGTTTCGATATCCGTGACCCAAACATTGCAAAGCCCTTGAAGAGAATTCACCATTTCGAGCGTATTTTCTTCTTTGTTGCAAATAACCAGATCGGGTTCCAGCTCGTCGATGTGTTCAAAGCTGACCTTTTTTGTGCCGCCGATAACTTTTGCGCTCTTGCGAATGTGCTGCGGATGAACGCAGAACTTGGTCACGCCCACAATATTGCTCGAAAGTCCGAGCGAACAAAGCAGTTCGGTTTGTGATGGCACGAGCGATATAATTCGGGTTGGCGCTTCGGTAAAAGTATGGACGTTGCCCATTTGGTCGGTGAGCTCAAAAGGATAATCCATTAAATGATATTTCGTATTTGCAAAATCCCGGCCATTTCGGTCTGCAATTTTTTTGCTTCGACACGCGCGTCTTGGGCGAAATCTTTGCCATCCGAAGCATAGATTATGTCACGTGATGAATTGACCAAAATCGATATTTCATCTGTCATCGCGGTTTCGCAAACATCGGCAAGATTTCCGCCCTGCGCGCCAACCCCGGGAATCAGAAAAAAGGTTTTTGGTGCGATTTCGCGAGTTCTTTTGAGTTGTGCGGTTTGAGTTGCGCCAACAACATACATCAAATTGTGCGCGTTCTTGTAGGTTTGCGCTGTTCTGATTACTTTTTCAAAAAGCGGGTCGTCGCCCAATTGAAAATCGGATGCGCCGGGATTTGAGGTCAGCGCCAAAAGTATTGTGAACTTGTTTTCGAAGGCCAAGAATGGTTCGACGGAATCTTTTCCCATATATGGCGCGACAGTAACAGCATCAAAATCGAAATCTTCCAGAAATGCCTTGGCATACATTGCAGATGTGTTGCCGATATCGCCGCGCTTGGCATCGGCGATCGTGAAAATTTCTGGATTATTTTTATTGATGTATTTTATAGTTTTCTCAAGTGACTGCCAACCTTTTACACCGTATGCTTCATAAAATGCAGTATTGGGTTTATAGCCTACGCAAAGGTCCGAAGTAGCGTCGATAATGGCTTTGTTGAACTCAAAAATTGGATCTTCTGTTTCCAACAAATGCTTTGGAAGCTTTGTCAAATCTGGGTCAAGACCGATGCAAAGAAAGGATTTCTTTCTTTTGATCTGGCCGATGAGTTCTTGAAGTTGCATAGAAAATATGATTCTGTTTTGAATTATTGATCAGAAAAATTCATTATGAATTTACCGCGATGCCCTAGCCCTGATTGCAGCGGTATCCTTTTTTTTCCGCTTTTTTTCAGCGGTAAAAAAAGATATAGCGGAAAGCAGGAATAGCTTCTAAAAAAAATTATGCGATTTATTGAAAATATTAATGTAGCCCGAATCAATTTTTTTCGCTTCTACCCTTTTTTAGCTTTTTTCGATATTTTTTAAAACACCTCGCTGGCCTCTTTTAGTTTTTCTGTGTTGCTCACGAGTTGCAATTCATCAACAATTTTGTGGATGTCGCCGTTCATTATGTTGCCCAAATCGTAAAGCGTCAAGCCGATACGATGATCAGTGACGCGTCCTTGCGCATAATTGTACGTCCGGATTTTTGCCGATCTGTCGCCAGAGCTTACTTGTGATGTGCGTTTTGCGGCATCCTCCAACTGCTTTTTGGCCAACTCCTGTTCGTACAAACGCGATCTCAAAACCGACAGCGCTTTGTCCTTGTTCTTGTGCTGCGATTTTTCGTCCTGGCATTGCGCGACCAGTCCCGTTGGAACGTGCGTGAGTCTTACAGCTGATTTTGTGGTGTTTACAGACTGGCCGCCAGGTCCTGATGAACAGAAAAAATCAACACGAACGTCGTTCATATCTATTGTCACATCAAATTCCTCGGCTTCAGGCAAAACCATTACTGTCGCCGCCGAGGTGTGAACGCGGCCTTGTGTTTCGGTCTGCGGCACGCGCTGAACGCGGTGAACGCCGGCCTCAAATTTCAAGGTTCCATAGACATCGTCGCCGGTAACCTCAAAGATAACTTCCTTGAAACCGCCCGAAGTTCCCTCGTTCATATCGACCACCGATGTGCGCCAGTTCTTGGTCTCGCAATATTTGGTGTACATCCTAAAAAGGTCGCCGGCAAAAATACTGGCCTCATCGCCACCGGTTCCGGCGCGGATTTCGACCATCACATTCTTGGCGTCCTCTGGATCTTTTGGAATCAACAAAAATTTGATTTCTTCTTCCAATTCTGGCAATCTTTCAGTGGCCTCGCCGAGCTGCATTTTGGCCATTTCGACCATTTCAGCATCAGAACCATCATTGATAATTTCCTTTGCCTCGGTTATGTTGGAATCAATCAAAATATACTCGTCGCGCTTTTCGGCAAGGGCTTTCAAATCCTTGTATTCCTTGTTGAGCGCAACATATCGTTTCTGGTCCGAGATGATATCGGGCTGGATGATCAGGTCCGAAATCTCGTCAAAGCGCTGCTTGACAATCTGAAGCCTATCTAACATAAAATGGTTTTTTTGGCGGTGCGCAAATTTACGAAAAATTGTTGGGTTGAAGGTCGTGGCAACCGTCGAGGATTTTAGTAATTTTGAAACTTGAAAATCCTAAATGTCGTTTCATGAAACCGTTTAAAATATTAATGTTAACTGCTGCTCTTTCAATTGCTATGAATTTTGGTTGCGAAAAAAAAATTGAGAAAAGTGCGCAGATAATCGATAGGGCAAACTTTCTTTTGGGCGATTGGAGCGGCGAAGTTGAAGGTGGAAAAATGACAGAAAGCTGGAGCAAACGAAGCGATTCGATCTATGACGGCATTGCGATGTACATCAAAGGGAAAGATACATTGCATTTTGAGACTTCGGCGCTTACGCAAAATGTGGAAGATTTGATCTATAGTGTAACAGTGGTTGATCAAAACAATGGCATGCCTGTGAGTTTCAGGTTGACGAAAGCTGATTCGGTAAGTTTGGTTTTTGAAAATCCCGCACACGATTTTCCAAAGAAGATTTCTTATAGAGTAATTAATAAGGATAGTTTATTTATTACGATTTCGGGTGATGAAGTGGGGAAAAATTCTACGGAGAGTTATGGTTTGGGGAGAAAATAGTCTATAGTCAGAGTTTACAGCTAATTAAATCAAAAAAGATTATTGCTGTTTTGATTGGAATTTATATCGAATTCTATTCAGCAATTTTAATCATAACCTCTTCATATAATTTTCTTACCATCGGTTCTTCGCCCACAGTAAGCATTTGCGCAAGCATTGTTGCCATTTCGTTCTGGATTATTATATCGTTTTTTCCATAATCCCAGATTGGTAAAACGCAGATAGCGAACATATCATCAAACGACCTTTCGGCAATAATTATTCTTAGCTTTTTATTATTATCAAAGAAGTGTGTTTCAGGATGATTTTTCATTCTATATAAAAGAAGATCGCATATCACCTGAAAACTTATCACGGCCGTGTCCGGATCGTTTATTCCCGGACTCAAAGCCTTGATCGCTATTTCCATCAATTGCCGGCATCCATAATAATAATGCGTTCGGATTTCCTGTCCTGATTCTATATCGAAATAATGTTGAATTTTATCGACAATGTCTTTGTCAACATTCTTGAAAAAGACCGCTTTAGCAAAAGGCGTTCCCTGTAGCACATAATCACCGACAGGTTTCAAAATTTGTATCTGCGCATCGTGCTTCACGCAAAATTCAATCAATGAAGGTCCTCCGTGGCCTTGCAATCTGCCGGAATGATGCGCATAAACATCTCTGCCATCGATGCTGATTTCCTCTCGCGGATAATCGTTATTGCACGCCGATACCAGCTCCGCGCGCGTTTCCTTGTGCACTTTCACGATAATGGTTTCGTACTTGACCGAATTGGTAATATAATGAAGGAAATAGATGAACAGGAAAATGTCAACTATCGTGAGCGCGATCAGCAAATATGTGCTGATAGCCGGAACATATATGCCAGAATCTATATCGCGGATCGTGCTCAAGAGGAACAACGCATAAATGATCGTGCCAATATAAAAACCGAGCACGACCTGCTGGAACCTGTTTCCGATGAGCTTGCCCAATATCCTGTTGCTGAGCTGCGATGCCGATTGGTTCAGCAGCAGCATCACAAGAGTAAAACTAAAAACCACGAGCGAAAGAATACCACTTACGATCGAGCTGCAGATACTTCTGGCCGTTCCCGCATCCTTCAGGCTGAGAAAATGAGAACTCGCCTTGATGTTCATCCCAGTTTCGGAAAAGTCGAACAAAATACTTAAATACGAAAGCAGCAGAAATCCGATTGCAATAATAGCGGGCATAAAGGCAATGCTTGTCACCGTTTCATCATAGCGTTCGCGCAGCCATCTTAGAAACATTATTTCTATATTTAAAAATTATTTTTTAGGAATATTCTTCAATATCTCGAGCACGAACTTCCAATATTTCTGCGCCGATTTAATGCTTGCTCTTTCATCCGGAGAATGCGCGCCGTGAATTGTTGGACCGAAGGAAATCATGTCCATCTCGGGATAATTTGTGCCCAGAATCCCGCATTCAAGTCCCGCGTGACAAGCCACAACACGAGGTTTTTCATTGTTCTGCTTTTCATAAATATCTTTGAGAACTTCCAGAATTTCAGAGTCGACATTTGGCTTCCAACCTGGATATGAGCCGCCAAATTCCACTTCGCAGCCCGTGAGTTCAAACGCTGATCGCAGCGAATGGGCAAGATCCATTTTGGAGGTTTCCACCGATGATCTTGTGAGACAACTGACTGTTGCCGAGCCGTTTTCGATTTGAACCTTAGCTATATTGTTCGAGGTTTCAACCAGATCTTCCATATCGGCACTCATTCGGTAAACACCGTTTTGAGCAGCATATATCGCCCTGATCAGCCCTTCTTGAACGCCAAGATCCATCACTTTTTTGGGTAAATCGATTTTTTCGATATCGATTGTCAGTTTCGGTTCCGTCGTTTTGAATTCTTCTTTTATATCTTTAAAAACTTCTTGCATCTCGAGGTGAAAAGCCTCATCATACATTGATGCGATTACAACATTGGCGACACTTTCGCGCGGAATGGCATTGCGCAGGCTGCCACCGTTGAGCGATGAAATCTGCAGCCCAAAATTCATGAATGAATCGAACAGAATCCGGTTCATTATCTTGTTGGCATTCCCCAGGCCTTTGTCGATATCCATCCCAGAATGTCCTCCGTTCAAGCCCTTCACCGTGATTTTATATCCTGTTGAACCTTCGGGAACATCTTCTTCATCGTATGAGCGCGATGCTGTAACGTCGATTCCGCCGGCGCAACCAATGTCGATTTCGTCGTCTTCCTCGGTGTCCAGATTCAGCAGGATTTCGCCCTCAAGCATTCCGCCCTCAAGGTTCATCGCGCCGGTCATTCCGGTTTCTTCGTCAATTGTAAAAAGCGCCTCGATGGCGGGATGTTCTATTTCGTTGCTTTCGAGTACTGCCATGATTGTTGCTACGCCTAGACCGTTGTCCGCGCCAAGCGTCGTGCCCTTTGCCCGAACCCAATCGCCATCGATATGCATTTCGATTCCTTGTTTGTCAAAATCAAAATCGGTGTCATTGTTTTTTTGATGGACCATGTCAAGGTGGCTCTGCATCACGATGGTTTTTCGATTTTCCATCCCTTTGGTCGCCGGTTTTCTTATTATCACATTGCCAACTTTGTCAACGGTGGTTGAAAGGTTTAGGCTTTCACCAAAATTTTTTATGAAAGCAATCACGCGCTCTTCTTTTTTTGAAGGTCGCGGCACGGCGTTGAGGTCTGCAAATTTGTTCCAAAGTACTATTGGCTCGAGGTTTCTAATCTGTTCGTTCATTGGATTTTTTTCGTTATGCTCAAAGTTACAAAAACCGAGGGCAAATCATGGTCGAATAGTCTTGCATAAATCCACTTATCTTTACAAAAAAGTTGCACGTGAAACCTGCTTTACGATACGCCATTATCCTTTTTGTCGAAATTATTGCCCTAAAAATCGTTGCGGAGTTTCCACTTGCGATCGATAGATTTTACACCAATTCTTTTTACCGCGCTTTCGCAAAATTGCTTCGCTACATATTTGGATGGATTCCATTTTCGATGGGCGATGTTGTTTATTTTTTGATAGGTATTTATCTAATTTATTATTTGGTCAGATTATTTAAAAATTGGAAAACCCGGAAGCAAAAGGTTGTTGGTCATATATTAAGAACAATGGTCTATTTTTATTTAATTTTTAATTTGTTCTGGGGATTGAATTATTATAAAACGCCTTTGAACGAAACATTGAATATCGGAAAAGAGTATTCAGACGAGCAATTGTTGGTTTTTACCGAAAGATTAATCAATAAGACCAATGAAATTCACAGGTTGCTCGTTGACAACGACAGCTTGAAAGTGGTTTTTCCCTACGACCGCAACTATGTTTTTGATGCCAATGTAAAAAGTTATGGAACGCTTTCGCAAAAGTTCGCGCCCGCTGAATATAAAGTGCAGAGTACGAAGATTTCTTTGTTGAGCAAGCCCTTGACCTATATGGGATTTTCAGGATATCTCAATCCTTTTACTAACGAAGCACAAGTCAACGGCCTTATGCCCATGGCCACTTTCCCAACAACGGCGGCGCACGAAATGGCGCACCAATTAGGTTTTGCGTCCGAAAGCGAGGCAAATTTTGTCGGCTTCCTAGCATCAATTAACAATGGCGACAAGTACTTTAGATATTCGGGATATGCCTTCGCTCTGAGGTATTGCCTATCTAACTGGGCAGTGCGCAATCCTGATGTGCTTGAAATGCTGAAACCAAAAATCCATTCGGGAATCATCAAAAACTATAAAGAGTCAAGCGAATTTTGGGAGCAATACCAGAGTTTTATAGAGGTTGGATTCAAAATGTTCTACGATAAATTTCTTAAAGCGAACCAACAACAGGAAGGACTCGACAGTTACAGCAGATTTGTTGATCTTTTAGTGAACTATTATACTGTTCATAAACTATGATCAATATTCATCAGTAGTAAACGTCACGAAGGTTCTCTTCTTGAACGGCCTTATGATCAAACGATCCTCGCGGTCAAATTTGATATAATTGTACGCCCAATTAGTGAAAACCACGAGCTTGTTCTTGAAGCCGACAAGCGATATCAGATGGACGAACATCCAGACAAACCATGCAAAGACGCCGTGAAAATGGTAATTTGGTAAATCTACAACAGCACGGTTTCTGCCTATTGTTGCCATCGATCCTCGGTCGTTGTACATAAAGGGTTTCATTGGTAATCCCGCAATTTTTCTTGCAATGTTCTCTGCCGTCAATTTTCCCTGTTGGATTGCGGGCTGCGCGAGCATTGGATGGCCTTGTGGATATTCCGTTGAGGCCATTTCGGCAATATCTCCAATGGCAAAAATATTCTCGAAACCGCTGACTTGTCCAAATTCGTTGACGGCGTATCGAGAACTTTTGGAAAAAACTGTTGCATCAAAACCAGCAATCACATTTCCCTGCACGCCCGCTGTCCATATAACCGTGGCGGTTTCAAAAATCGTGTTGCTGTTGGTCGTGATAATTCTGCCATCATATCCTGTGACGCGAATGTTCAAGATCACATTGACGCCAAGTTCGGACAGGTATCTTTCTGCCGCGACCGAAGATTTTTCGCTCATCCCATTGAGGATTTTGTCGCCGCTCTGGATCAGGTTGATCTGCATTTTGGAAATGTCGAGGTCGGGATAATCTTTTTGTAGAATCGCGTTCTTCATTTCGGCAAGTGCGCCGGCAAGTTCCACACCGGTAGGTCCGCCGCCCACAAGGCAGAAATTCATCAATGTATTTCGCTCCTCTTCATTTGTCAGCAACGAAGCTTGTTCAAAGTTCTCGAGCAAAAGGCTGCGAATATTGAGCGCTTGCGGAATTGTTTTCATCGACATCGAGTTTCTTTCGATTTCCTTGTTGCCAAAAAAATTGGTTTCGGATCCGGTGGCGATCACGAGATAATCAAAATGAACATCACCTATATCAGCTTTCACGATTTGGTTGGTTGCGTCAATATCCAGAACCTGGCCAAGCCGAAAATAGAAATCATCATATTCCTGAAAAACCTTTCTAATGGGATAACCGATCGACCCGGCCTCGAGTCCGCCCGTGGCAACTTGATAAAGCAAAGGTTGGAACGTATGATAATTGTGGCGGTCGATGAGCACGACCTGGGCTTTTTGATTGCGAAGCTTCTTGGCAAGTTCGAGCCCTGCGAAACCCGCACCAACAATTACAATGCGCGGCTTGGTTGAATCGGGAATGTTCATTTCTATTGGTTTGCCCAAAAATAAGGATAATCCAGCGCACAAGCTTAATATTAAAAGTAGTTGTGGCAGTTGAAATTCTAGCCCCGATTATCTCACCGAGCTTTTATTTTTCATCGGTGTACGCCGAATCCGAAAAGCATTTGCAGCGGAAATCCTTTCGATTTTCAGCGATAGATTACAGCGGAAAGCGGGGCGAAATATGACAAAACGAAAATTTTCTGCTCAAAAAAAATGTAACATTGTGCCCAACTTGTTTACTAATAAGTGATGGCGGAAAATCTTGAGCGCGCATTTGTGAAGGAACTTGATGACAATCAAAAGATTGTGCACAAGATTTGTAGGCTTTATACCTGGGACAAGCCGTCGCACGATGATCTTTTTCAAGAAATCGCAATTCAACTGTGGCGCGCGTATCCAAAATTTCGCGGCGAATCTAAATTTTCGACTTGGGCGTACCGCATTGGATTGAACACGGCAATCACACTTTACAGAAAAAGCGCACGAAAAATTAGCGGCGACGTGCGCGATTGGGAACGACATCTCGTAATCTCAAACGATTATGACTTTGAGATTGAGGAACGTTTGGAGAAATTATATGATGCGGTGCGGCAGTTGAATGACATTGATAAAGCACTAGTTTTTATGTATTTGGAAAACAAAGCTTATGTCGAAATTGCCGAGACTTTGGGCATTTCCGAGGTTAACGCGCGCGTGAAAATGAAGAGGGCAAAGGACAAATTGAGGAAGATTTTAAAATTGTAGCAATGGATGGATTGGAGGATTTAAAGCGGGATTGGCAGCAGAATAAAAATGCGGAGGTGGAATTTTCGACGGATTCGATTGAAACAATGATTTATGGAAAATCATCATCAATCGTGAAGATATTGTTGATGGTCAGTCTATTGGAATTTTGCTTTTGGATGGCGGTTACATTTTTATTAAATGATGACAGTATTAACACTGCGGAAAATTACGAAACATTTGATGCAATCATCAATTTGTTGAATACTGTCAATTATATTGTTCTGATTGTTTTTATCGTGCTATTTTTCCTGAACTATAGAAATATAAACAGCACAGATTCTGTTCGCGGGATGATGCAGACAATTATTCGCACTAGTAAAACGGTGCACCTTTATATTTTGTACAATCTTGGTTACGCGATCGTAAATATCGGTTTGGCAATTTATATGCTCTACAATTTCGATGCAAATGTACAAGCCACGCGATTTGCAATGCAAAATGATGGACGCGAAAATCTTTTTATAGTGGGATTCTCAGGATTATCGGCGGTCTTTTTATTGGTGATTGTGGTGATTTTTTGGCTGTTTTATAAATTGCTTTACGGTTTGATGCTCAACCGGTTGATGGCAAATTACCGCGAACTTTCAGGAAATGACCATTGATTAATATTCCCACTTTCGAAGCTTGTTGAGCTCTTCATCTGCCTGAAGTTCTTCAGCCGGAATTACCTTTAAAAAAGATGAATGTTGCTCTATTGCGAATTCCACTTTCTCAACAATACTATCAATGGATTCATTCTCGTAATCGATTTTGAGCGGCGCTTTTATTATCAACGTTTGGAGGATTCCTTTCTTTTTCAACAGAAGTCCTTTTTTGTCGAAAGATCTTCGGAAACCGTCGATCACGATTGGCACTACGATCGGCCTATGCTGCTTGATGATGTGCGCCGTTCCCTTTCTCACAGGTTTGAACGATTTGGTAGTTCCCTGCGGAAAGGTAATGACCCAGCCGTCGTCGAGCGCTATTTTAATGTTCTCGGTATCGCCAGGATTCACTTCCCTTTTAACGTCATTGCCCCGTTCTCTCCATGTCCGTTCCACGGTTATCGCTCCGGCATAGGCAAAAATACGCGTGAGAAGTCCAGAGTCCATGGTTTCTTTTGCGGCAACATAATAAATGTTGAGCTTTGGATTCCAAAGATATCCCATATCTTTTATGCTGTCTTCACGACCCGAAAGCGTAGCATTGAAAACGTGGAACATCGCCACGACATCGGCGAAATAAGTCTGATGGTTGGAAATAAAAAGGACATTGGTTTGCGGAAGATTCTTGAGGATTTCCGAACCTTCGATATGGAGTTCATTGAAACCACAATATCTTTTGTGCGTGATCGCCCCCAGAATTCGGATGAGCCACCGTTTTATAAAGAGTAAGTGACCAAAGGGATTTCTTTTGAAAAATGCCATCGTTTAATTGAACATTGCAACGGGCAAACATACGAAAAACGCATTATTTGGCGCAATTAATAATATCTTTAAGTTCGCTTAAAATCATAGCGGTCGCGCCCCAAATATTGTATTTTCCAAAACTGAAAACCGGAACTTCAATCGATTTTGAATAGGAAGTTTCCATCAGGATCGATTTGACATTTTGATCGTTAAGAAGCGTGGCCAATGGAAGTTCTATAAGTTCGACCACTTCGCGCGGATCCAGCACAAAAGTTGGTGTTTCAGTAGTGTGCGCCAAATAGGTCGAAACCATAAAGTTGCTCGGCGGGATATAAATCGGTGTTAGCGAAATGATTGGTGTGATGCGTTTGGAATGAACGCCAACTTCTTCATGACACTCCCGCAAAGCTGTCGCGAGCAAATCTCGGTCATGAGTTTCTGGTTTGCCGCCCGGAAATCCAATCTGGTTGGAATGAACGCCCCTGTACGTATTTCTCACAATCAGCGCAAGCGTGGAAATATTATCTTTGGGATAGATAAGGGCAAGAACCGCCGCAAGTTTTGCGCTGGCTGGTCTATTGTTTTTCCGAAGAACTTCAGCCCTTTCGGGCGGTGCCATTTTATGTTGCGAAATTTCCCCGGGCAGATGTGTTCTGGAGATATTTGGAATTATTTTTAAAAAGGCGCTAAATTCCATAATCTTGGTTAAATATTATTGTTGAAATGTACAGCAAGGTAGAATACAAAAAAATCTCGCAGGAATTCTGGATAGCGTTTGCGAGTTATTCCCGCCGAAAATGGATGTTGTACGACACAAAAATAAAAGACTTTTCCTTCAAATTCCAGTTTGAGGGAAAAGATGCACTTGTAGTTCTCGACCTTGAGCAGAAGGATTTTAATTTGAGAAAAAAATATCTCGAAAAGTTGGTGAGGTTGCAAACTATATTGGCTGAATCATTTGGCGAGATTCCCACTATCAAAGAAGATTTTGTACTGGAAAATGGTAAGATAATCGACAGAATTGAGGTCAGAAGATCAGGACTTAAAATCCAGAACAAAAACGATTGGTCGGCAATATTTTCATTTTTCAAGGAAACAATGATAAAATTCGAAGCGTTTTATGAAGAGTATGGCGACGTGATTGCAGCCATTGACTGATTAAATCTCCTTTATTAAAGGAGCGGATATTTTTCTTACTGTGATGTTCGGTCCTGATGTCTGCTATATCTTTTTCTTTTCGCGCGTGCCATTTTGAGTAGGCGAAAAAAGAAAAGGATACCATTGCCAATTGGGCAAGGTTTCTTCCGTCGAACCTCTTAGGGTATTTCCGTTGTCCCTCTTGTCTAGGATATTTTGCCGCAGTATGGACATCTTCATCACCGGGCGCAATTCTAGTATAAATATTCCATCCGCGCGCGTCCGGCGTGATCCGGACAGCGGTCCCTTGGGAGATGAACTATCTGTCTTTCGATTCAAAAATTTCTCAATCTTTAAATCAACGAACGACAAAAGGCCCCCGAATGCTCGGGGGCCTTTCCAAAGGAAGGCGGCGACATACTCTCCCACATCGCTGCAGTACCATCTGCGCTGGCGGGCTTAACTTCTCTGTTCGGGATGGGAAGAGGTGAGCCCCGCCGCAATG
>JBBSUW010000017.1:0-32626 GCA_038234025.1 Flavobacteriales bacterium | reverse complement strand
CATTAAGCGAAAGGTTTGGTAGTTCAGTTGGTTAGAATGCCGCCCTGTCACGGCGGAGGTCGCGGGTTCGAGTCCCGTCCAGACCGCAAGAGCGATGAGAGGTTTTCAGGGATGGAAACCTTTTTTTGTAAATGCTCGAAAGAGAGTTGTGTTGTTGATGCGCCATAAGAAGCGTATCTGGTTTAGTAGTTTAGACCAATGAAAAGCTTTCCACTTTTGTGGATGGCTTTTTTGATTTAATATAGATGTGATTTAAATTTTACCTTTATTTCTAAAATAGTCAAAAAAAACCCTGACCGTTTCCGCTCAGGTTTTCTATTTAATAGATGGTTTAAATATGGTTTAATTTGCGAATAATATTTTTTATGAATCTGCTGTAAGTGTTTAAGAAATTGACATATAAAGGGTTTAACGCCCAAAGTCGGATATTATCATATCAATATTCGATTCGCAATAGCATATCAAAATATAGCATTTGCATCTTCTACATATAGCAATCCGTCGCACGGTTTTCTACGTTCGTCATTCCTCCACACAGCTTTTGACCATATGAGCAACAAAAATTTATGCTGATTTTATGACACCGCACCATTTATCTTTCTATTTTTACGCAAACCATTTTTTTATCATATGAAAAAAATACTTTTTATAGCGCTCATTTCCACAATAGTGGGCTTTGCGCAGAATGACAAGGTTAAGTTCACAGCCAAGATCGAGAACCGCAACAGCGATACGATCCACATCAAGGGCGCCAACCTTAACCACGCAATCGCCGTGAACAAGGAGGGCGTATTTACCGATTCTTTTGAGGCGCCAAAGGGCGGTTATCAGCTTTTTGACGGTACAGAATATGCCAAGCTTTACCTGATGCCTGGCTACGACCTGAATATGACGATGGATGCAAAACACTTTGATCAAACGATAAAATTTGACGGAAAGGGCGCCAATGAGAACAACTTTTTGGCAATGTACACGCTCGACAGCTATCTTTCGGAAGACGCGATGGCGAGTCCCGACGAGGCGGTTTTTGCAAAATACATGACCCAGAGCCACGCGAAATTCGACAAGGCATTGACCGACCCAATGCTCGACCAAACTTTTAAAAGCATGATGGAGGGCGCAATCAAACAGCAGTTCACGCAAATGCCGATGATGTACAAACAGGCGCAGGTCACATCCGGACTTGTTGGCAAACGGTCGCCCAACTTTGAGTTTGAAAATCATAAAGGTGGTAAAACGAAACTTGCCGATCTTAAGGGAAAATATGTTTACATTGACACTTGGGCAACGTGGTGCGGACCTTGCCGCGCTGAGATCCCGAGCTTGAAAAAAGTAGAGGAAGCGATGAAAGGCAAGAAAGTAGCGTTTGTGAGCATCTCGATCGATGAGAAAAAAGACTACGAAAAATGGCGCAATTTTGTTAAGGAAAAAGACCTTGGCGGCGTGCAATTGATCGCTGACAATGCTTGGCAATCCGAGTTCGCTACGGCGTATGGCATCAATTCCATCCCTCGTTTCATACTGCTCGACCCAAAAGGAAACGTGGTTGACGCCAATGCAAAACGACCATCGGATCCAGAATTGCAGAAGCAGTTGCAAATCTTGACCAAGAAATAAAATAGTTTTTTAGATAAATTAAAAATCCGGCCCGTGCGGGTTTTTTTTATTTGTTTTTTTTTTAAAGCCTGGTCCCGCTATCTGCTATATCTTTTTCGCGCTGCCGTGTTTTTTGTCGGCCATCCAGGAGCTTCCGTTGATCGCTCTGTCTGGCCGCAAAAATCTACCTCACCACCTCAATACGATATCGCGTCTATCGCGGCTAGGTAATCTGCACATCCAACTTACATAAATAATGTTAAGCCAAATCCAACACCCAAGAATAAAATTTCCAAAGTTCCAAATTTTCTCATTGACTCATTGAATCATTTTCACGTTGACCAATTTCCCAATGTTACCAAATTGTTAAGCAAAAGTTTGGTCAGTGTAAATATTTGGCTATATTTGTAATCATATCATTAACGCCCCAAACTTTAGTACAATGAAAAATCTACTTATCATCGCCGCGCTCATCTTTAGTGCCGCGGTCCCAGCACAAAATAATATTCCCAAGTTGGAAGCTCACGGCGACCTCGTGAAAGCAACGTATTTTTATGATAATGGCCAAGTTCAGCAGTCCGGTTTTTTCAAGAACGGAAAACTTGAGGGACAATGGGCAGCATTCGATATCAACGGCAGCAAAAAATCAATCGGCGAATATCACAACGGACAGAAAGTGGGCAAATGGATTTTCTTCAACAAGACCCAGCTCAGCGAAGTTGATTACTCAAACAGTCGTGTAGCATCGGTGAGAAACTGGACACAAGAAGGTTTGGCAAACAGGAACTAAGAATTTATTTAGCCATAATAGAAAACCGACTTTCGTCGGTTTTTTTGTGGAGTAAATTAGTCATTAAAGTACATTTGATTTGCATCTTAAAAAAACCGGCTCTCACCGGTTTTCAATTTTATCCCCTACTCAATTCTCTTTCCTTCCGTCGTTCCCGTCGATCGCGCAGCCCATATTTTGTGCGCTTCACCAAGAAGAACATTACCGGAACCATAACCAAAGTTAGGATTGTCGCGTACGTCAATCCGAAGATGATCGTCCAGGCCAAAGGTCCCCAAAACACCACGTTGTCGCCGCCAATAAAAACGTGCGGGTTCAGATCCGTGATCAGTGCAAAAAAGTCAAAGTTCAAACCAATTGCCAATGGAATGAGTCCGAGAACTGCGGTCAATGCGGTCAGCAAAACCGGTCGCAATCTCGATTTTCCAGATTCGATGATTACGGCTTTTATTTCATCGAGCGTCAGGTCGTCATGGGTTTCGACACCTTTTTCGGCGACTTTGTCATCGAGCAACAGCACGAAAAAGTCCATCAACACGATCCCGTTCTTGACCACGATTCCCGCAAGGGAAATAATCCCCATCATCGTCATCAAAATCACAAAATCCATATTGGCGATGACATAACCGTAGAAAACACCACTGAAACTCAACAATACAGTGAACAATATTACCACGGTTTTTGACACTGAATTAAATTGCAGCACAATAATGATCGCGATGCCAGAAAGCGCCAAGAACAGTGCGTACAACAAGAAACTTTGGTTTTTGCCCTGTTCTTCCTGAACGCCCGAAAATCCGTAGGTTATTCCTTTGGGCATTTCATAACCCTTGAGCTGCGCCGCGATTTTCTTTGTGATTTCATCGGCATTGAAACCGGTGATCACATTGGAATAAATCGTCAAGATCCGCTTTTGGTTCTTCCTCTTGATCTGACTGAAAGTATTTGTTTTTTCGGTTGTGGAAACGGCAGAGATCGGAACCTGAACGATCTGACCATTGTTCTGATTTCTAAATGTCAGCGATTGATTGAACAACACGCTTTCGTTCTTGCGTTGGTCCTCTTTCAAGCGCATTACGATATTATAATCATCGTCGCCTTCTTTGTAGGTCGAGATTTCTTGACCATAAAGCGATCGGCGCAAGTTGAAGCCCAATTGACCTGTTGAGATTCCCACGCTTCCGGCGTTGACGCGATCTACATTTACCTTGAGTTCCGGACTTTGTTTGTTAACATCGACATTGAGCTTTTCGATGCCCGGTATGTTCTTCGATTCGATAAATGAAATCATCTTTTGTGATTCCTTCAACATATCATCATAATCCAAACCTGTAAGCTCGAGCGATATGGGATAACCCGCTGGAGGTCCGTTCGCATCTTTTTCGACAGTGACAGTAGCACCGGGAATCGCCTTTACCTTGTTGCGGATTTCCTCCAGAATATCCGCCGTATTGATGCCGCGCCTGAATTTAAACTCAGAGAAATTGACGGTCACTTTTCCTTTGTACGGCGTTTCAGAAGCACTTCCGGCATCGACATTTGGATTACCGGCACCAACGCCAACCTGCGACACGATTGATTCGGCAAGATAATTATCTCCGTTTGAATCTTTGTATTTGTTCAAGATTCCAATGACTTGATCCTCTACATACTTTGTTGCCTTGTTGGTTTTGGAAATAGCCGTTCCTTGGGGATATTCAATATAGGCAATGACCTGATTTGGAATATTATCTGGGAAGAACAATACTTTTCGTGGAAAAATCCCAAGCAATATCACTGAGAGAAAAAGCATTCCAATGATTCCCAAAAGCGCGAACCAAGCACTTCGCCCGGTCAATATTTTTGAAAGGAAATTCTTGTACTTGTTTTCCATTTTCGGAAAAAATCCGTGCTGAAAATCTTGCGTCCATTTGTACAATTTTAATTTGTAAAGCCACATCAGTCCTAAAGAAATGACCGCCAAATGTCCAACCGCTCGTGCGAATTTTGAGTCTGTGAAATGACCAATCAGGACAAAAACCAATGCAATGCTGGCAAATATTATCGAATAATTCCGCGCTGATTTTTTCGTTACGTTTTTATCTTCGATATCCATCGAACCGCCCGTCATCGCCGCGTTCACAACCATCGCCACAAATAATGAAGCCGTCAAAGTCACAGTCAAAGTAATCGGGAAATACTTCATGAATTTTCCCATCGTTCCCGGCCAAAGTGCGAATGGCAGAAATGCCATCAACGTTGTCGCCGTGGAAGAAATTACGGGCCATGCAATCTCGCCAATGCCATATTTGCTGGCCTCGACGCGTCCCAGACCTTTTTTCATGTTCGCAAAAACATTGTCGACGACAACGATTCCGTCATCGACGAGCATTCCCAATCCCATTACAAGTCCAAAGAGCACCATTGTGTTCAAGGTGAGCCCGAACATGTTCAATATCGTGAACGCCATCAACATCGAAAGCGGTATCGCCGCACCGACAAACAGTGAATTTCGCAAGCCCATAGTGAACATCAATACAATCATAACCAGCACAATACCGAAGATAATGTGATTGGAAAGCTCATCAACCTGATGTTCCACGCGAGAGGATTGGTCGTTGGAAAGTTCGAGTTTAAGGTTGTTGGGCAAATAGCTCGACTTGGCTTTTTCGATTTTTTCCTTCACTTGTTCGATTGCCGTGATCATATTTTGGTTGGCGCGTTTTTTCACGTTCAGCATCACGACCTCATTCCCTTTTTCGCGAGCGTATGTTGTTTTTTCTTTTTCCTTAAAAGCAATTGTCGCAATGTCCTTGAGATAAACCGTCCCGCCAAAGGACTTTACAACAATATTGTTGAGCTGGCTCGGATCTGTGATTTCGCCAACAATTCTAATATTGTTTCGCGATCCTTGTGAAATCAGATTTCCGCCCGAAACGGTCATGTTCTCATATTTCACTGCATTCTGAATATCATCAAAAGTTACTTTTGCCGCCGACATTTTAAAAACATCTATCGCGATTTCAACTTCTTTATCATCAACACCAAGAATGTCAACCTTCTTTACCTCCGGCACTTCCTCGATATCGTCCTGTAAAAGTTCGCCATAATGCTTGAGCTGTTGCGTGGTATAATTTCCCTGAAGGTTGATGTTCAATATTGGCACTTCCTCCGAAATATTCAGCTCAAAAACATTCGGCTCGACCTTGCCGCCGTTGTCGAGATTTGGCCAATCGGTGTCGGCCTTTACATTGTCAACCTTGTCTTTTACCTTTAGTTTTGCCTGTTCGATGGTTACCGCATCGTCAAATTCCGCGATGATCATTCCATAATCCTGAAATGAATTTGACGTGATCTTAGTCACCCCGCTGATGTTCTTTATTTCTTTTTCAAGTGGTTTTGTAATGAGTTTCTCGACATCTTCGGCTGAATTTCCGGGGAAAACCGATGAGATGTAAATCTTGTTCTCGATGATTTCCGGAAAATCCTCGCGCGGCATCGTTATATAAGCCATCACGCCCGTGATCACGATCAAAGTGGTCAAGATGTACACCGTAACTCGGTTGTCGATCGCCCAACTCGATATGCTGAATTCTTTTTTCTGGTTGCTCATAAAGCTTTCTGTATCCTAATATTTATAGCTCAAAATCGTCCGGCTTCCGCCAAATTGTGATTCTAATAATTGAGTTTCATTCCCTCCGAAATAGTGTTCGCGCCCTCGGTCACGACCAAATCGCCAACGTTCAGACCATCGATGATCTCGGTCATATTATCCGCCGATGGACCAACTTTTACAATTGCCTTTTTCGCTTTGCCCGAGCTTTTGCTTGCATCGGCAACGACAAATACGAATTTGTTGCCTTCTCCATCTTCCTGAACAACATTGGTCGGCACAACCAGCGCACCTTTATTGTTATAATCGATGATCTTCAGTTTTGCAACTTGGTTCGGACGAAGAAGATTATCCTTGTTAGGCACCGAAACCTCGATATTAAAAGTCCTATTGGTTGCGTTGATGTTATTGGCGACCTGTCGTACTTTTCCAGTGTAGGTTTTGCCAAGTCCTCCGATAGAAATGTCAACGGTAGTGCCAACTTTTACCTTTCCTATATACGATTCTGGCACCGACGTCGTGATGTACATATCGCCGAGATTGACGATGCGCATCAAGCCTTGGCCGGGTCCAACAACTTGCCCTTGATCGGTGATTATTTCATCGATCACGCCCGAAAATGGCGCAGTGATCACGGTTTTGTTGAGTTGTGCTTTTATCTGCGCAACGGCTTTTTGCTGGCTCACCATATTGGTCTGTGCTTGCAAAAACTGGATCTCCGATCCGATTTTTTGGTCCCAAAGTCTTTTCTGTCTTTCGAAAGTTGTCTTTGCCAACGCCAATTGGTTTTCGAGTTGCGCCACTTGCGAGCTCAGACCGCCGTCGTCGATCCGTCCCAGAACTTGGCCTTTGCTTACTTTCTGTCCGGCTTTCACACTTAGATTTGTCAGCACGCCAGAATATTGTGGGTAAATAATGAGGTTTTGGTCGGTGGCAACATTGCCCTGAACCTCGATATAATGGTTGAAGACCGTGTCCTTTACGGCAACGACCGCTACCAAAGCTTCCTCTGGCGCTTTGGTGTCCATCTTCGAAAGGGCGTCGTCCAACTGTGCGATTTCTGCCTCGAGCGCAACTTTTCGCTGTTGCATCTGATCAATATTTTTAGATGCGATAACGGCTTCTGTACTTCCGCTTTCGGCTTTTTTGCAGGAAACTGCAATGAGCGCAATTGAAGCAAGCAATAATATTCTCGATTTTAATTTCATTGGAATTATGGTGTAAGGTGTGGTTCTCATTTTAGTTTTGACTGATGGCCGATTCGAGCGCGGCCTTGTTGTTGATGATGTCCACCATTGATTGTAGAAAATTCTGCTGCGCGGTGTACAATTGTCGTTGCGCTTCCGCGAAATCAAAACTTGTCGATAAACCTTCGGTGAATTTTAGCTGCTGCTTGTTCTCGATGCGTTCCGCTAGCTGCAAGTTGCTTTTTGAAATCTGGTATGCCTCGATGCTGTATTCAAATTGGCTTTTGCGATTTTCATATTGAAGTTGCAGCCGTTGCTGCGCTTCGGTCAATTGCGTTGTCGCTTGTTCCAGTGCGATTTTTGCTTGGTCGGTTCTCGCGCTTCTTGCAAAGCCGCTGAAGATCGGGATGTTCAACGAAACGCCAAGTGTCGAGAAATTATAGTATTTCTGACCGTTCGCAAAAAACTGGAAGTCTTGGCCAAAAGCATTGTAGCCAAAATTGGCATTAGCCGAAAGTGATGGCAGGTATTTTGATTTCTGTAGTTTAAGTTCGAGCGCGCGCTGTTCCTGAAAATTCTTTGCAATCATATGATCTGTATTTTGCTCGATCGAAAATTCATTTTGCGCAAGCGAGTAGGCAAGGTCAGCGGTCATTAATTTATCAAGATTCTCGGTGAGCGTCAACTTTGTGTTTAGGTCGATGCCCAATGTTATTTTTAGCATTTTGTAGGCGATGTCCCGAATTTGTTTGGCATTGTTGAGATTGTTGTTGAGGTTGCCAAAGGTGATCTGCAATTGCTCCACATTTTCTTCTTCTATCAAACCGTTCTTGAAAGTTTCCCTAGTGTCGGAAAGTGTTTTTTCCAGAATGGTTTTGTTGCGCTCAAAAATCGTGATGGATTCTTCTGCAAGCAGAACATTTCCATAATCGCGTATCACCATTTCCCGAACATCAACATTGGCCTTGTTCTTGGCATTCTCAAAATAGCGCAAATAGGTTTTCGCCGCTTGCAATGCAACGATATACGAGCCGTCAAAAATCAATTGGTTGAGCGTTGCGACACCGTTCACGCTTTGTTTTGGGCTGAAAGCAACGGCGGCAAAAGTACCTTCGGGCGCAGTCGGGTCTAAAATTTTTGCCGGAAGTACGTTAAGTGGAATCACAAAATTATAGTTGTACGAAATATTTCCGCCAATCTGCGGCAAGCCCATCGCCGTTGTCTCGCGCTTTCTCTGTTTGGCGATTTCGATATCTCGACCGGCGTTGATTGCCTTGTAATTGTTGGTCAGCGCGTGGTTGATCGCCTCGTTGAGCGTGAACGAATATTCCCTTTTTGTTTCCGTTGGGCTTTGCGCGATCGCTCCAAATCCGACCATGAGCAATATTAAAAATCTGTGTTTCATCTAAATATCGATTGCTTTTTTCTGTAAATATTTTTCGAGTTCCGCAATGCCTTTTTCCGTTGCCATTGCCCTTATGTGATATTCGAGGGCGACTGTTTCAAGTCGGTTGCGTTCTATTTCTTTTTGCGAACTGTCTTTGATCGCAAAAATCAATTGGTAATATAAATTGACATAGTCTTCAACAGGAATATCATTGCGATACAAACCTTCCTCGATGCCTTTCAAGATATTTCCGGTGAACATTGTCCCGCACTGAACCTCTTGATTTTCCCGAATCTTCTCGTAAATTTCCGGGTAATGCTTTCTCAATTGGTACAACGGCGAACTGTCCACGGCCTCGAACATTCTGGAAAACATATCTTTGATCTCGAAATTCTCGGCTATCGCATTGTGCTTTTTCACAACAATTGCATCCATCTCCTTCTTGATTTCCAATTGCATGCAAACCGTGCCTTCCTCGATCAACAATTCCTTGTTGCCAAAATATTTGTAGATCGTTTTTTTGGAAATGCACATATCGCCGGCAATATCGTCCATCGTTACGCTCTTGAAACCGTTTTTCAAGAACATATCCTTCGCCCGTTTTATGATTTTCTCCTTCATTGTTTCATTTTCAAAATCCCAAAAATGGTTATCCTCAAATCGGGTACAAATGTAATTTGGAAACTTTGAATACAAAAACAGTTTCCAAGGTATTCACAATTTATTAACAATTGCCGTACGCTTTTGAATAGTTTATTTTAGCGGAAAAATTTCAAGATGCGAACCATCGAGCAGTACCACAAACTTTTTGAAGAACATCTTTTTGCCCAGATGACCGAAAAACGGCCAGCTAACCTTTACGATCCAATAACATACATCCTAAAAATCGGCGGTAAACGGATGCGGCCCATATTGACGATGATGGCCGCAGAAATATTTGGCGAAAGCCACGAAAGCGCTTTGCCGGCCGCGATGGCAATAGAAATGTTCCATAATTTCTCGCTCGTCCATGACGATATTATGGACGATGCGCCGTTGAGACGCGGCAATACAACCGTTCATGAAAGATGGAACGTGAACACCGCGATTCTTTCCGGCGATGCGATGCTGATTTTGGCGTACCAGTATTTTGAAAAATACGAACCCGCGATTTTTCAAGCTTTGGCAATGCTTTTCAGCAAAACCGCGATCGAGGTTTGCGAAGGGCAACAGCTCGATGTCGATTTTGAGAACCGCGAAGATGTCCAGCTCGATGAATATCTCAAAATGATAGAATACAAAACGGCCGTTCTGGTTGGTGCCGCGCTCAAAATGGGCGCGATTATCGCAAAAACATCTCCTCAAAACGGCGATGCAATCTACAATTTTGGACTTCATCTAGGTATCGCGTTCCAGCTTCAGGACGATTATCTCGATGCGTTTGGAAACCCCCAAACCTTTGGAAAACAGGTTGGTGGCGACATTATCGAGAACAAAAAGACATTTATGTACCTCAAGTCCCAAGAGTTTGCCACAGCGAAACAACGCGAGAGCCTCGACCATTTGTACTCGATCCAGCCATCGAATCCTTCGGCGAAAATCGCTTCGGTAAAAAAGCTTTTTGAATCAACAAATGCCGCAAATTCTACGTTGAATGCGATAAAGGATTACACGCTTTCGGCTTTTGAAATTCTGGAAAAAATGAATATCTCGAGAGAGAAAAAGGAAGTGCTCAAGAATGTTGGCAATCGTTTGATGGACCGAAAAGTTTGATGATAATATGAAATTCACGCCAGCAAAATCGTCCGAACTTATGCTTTCCGAAGTGATCGATGCCAAACTTTATGACAAGATCTTGGTGCAGATCAACAAGGACTTTGGCCTTGCAAACGAAGCGATCGATTTTCCGGCGAGCACCAAACCAAATGAGCTTGTGATTCAATTGGTCGAAAAAATCCACAGGTTGATCCACAATAAATTTGCCGAATATCTCAATCTTCTATATGTGATCGATGTCTCAGAAAAAGAAATTAAGTCGCTCGATGGCAGCGATATATTGTCTCTTTCAGAAAATGTAACCTATTTGATCCTAAGACGCGAATACCAAAAAGTATGGTTCCGGAACAATTTCGATCAGAAATAAACCCTTGCAAACGGGAAGAATGCCTGTCCGTAAATCGCATCATTTTTGTCGTAGAGCACATTGTATCGCACGCCGATCGTGGCAGGTCCTGTTCTATATCCAGCGCCAAGAAAAAGTGCGGTGTTCCAAAAACCCACTCGAGATGAAGGCTGTAAAATGGTAGATCCATCGTTGAAAAAGGCATTTGAGAACCTTCTGTCAACCTTAAGTTGCTCAACTTCTGCCGAAAGCTGGATTTCTGGTATTGGGTTGCCCAATGCAATCAAGCTTCCGCCGTAAACATACTGTTCATAACGGTTGGTGGCTTTTCCGTAAGAACCTTGGATACCAACGCCGGCAGCAAAATAAGGGTTGAAATTATAGATCGCGCTCGGTGCCAAGGTGACATCGGTAAAACCAGAGCCAAAACTTGCACCCACAGCGCCGCCAATTTGAACTCTTTCCCAAAATGGATTTTTGGACACCGATGGATTCATTTGTGCCAAAAGGGTAGCACTTGCAATAATTAGAAATACATGTAGTAGTATGCCGATTTTTCTTTTAAACGTCATTTTTCAATAGATTTTTGCGATGTTGGATTAGATAAAAGTATGGTAATTTAAGCAAAAAATTGTTGCCAAATTCCTTACTTTTGCGACTCTTTGCATTAACACAGAACAATAGGCAATATGGACAGGTTTTCTTTTTTGAACGCGGCCCACTCTCAATATTTCGCAGACCTTTACGACCAATATCTTGAAAATCCAGACAGTGTTGAGCCGAGCTGGCGAAGCTTTTTGCAGGGATTCGATTTTGGCTCCACGCAATTTGGCGGTGGCGAGCAAATTAATCCTGAGGACGTTGAAAATTGCATATCGCAGGAAGATGTCTCGGCAATTTCTGCCAAAATAACCAAGGAATTCAGTGTGCTCAAGCTCATCGAAGCTTATAGAACACGCGGACATTTGTTCACCAAAACAAACCCGTTGCGCGAAAGACGAACTTACACGCCAACGCTTGATTTAGAAAATTACGGCCTTTCGGCAAATGATCTCGATACGGTTTTTGACGCCGCCAAGGCAATGAAACTTCAGCCTTGCAGTCTTCGGGAAATACTTTCGCACCTCAACAGGATTTATTGCGCTTCGATCGGTGTCGAATATATGTACATCCGCAATCCGGAAATCATCGATTGGATTCAGGAAAAAATCGGTTACAACAACAACCATCCGAGGTTCAATGAAGAAGAGAAAAAGAATATTCTAGAAAAACTGAACGAAGCAGTTTCTTTCGAAACTTTTCTGCACACAAAATACGTTGGCCAAAAGCGTTTTTCGCTGGAAGGTGGAGAGTCGTTGATCCCAGGACTTGATGCTCTGATCGATGCCGCCGCAGAAAAGGCGTGGAGCATTTCGTGATGGGAATGGCGCACCGCGGCCGTTTGAACGTTCTGGCAAATATTTTCAAGAAGAACACACAGGATATTTTTTCTGAATTTGACGGAAAAGATTATGATGACGATGTCCTTTTTGACGGCGATGTAAAATATCACTTAGGATTGACATCCGAGAGAAAGACGCGTTCCGGAAAATCCATAAATATAAATCTTGCACCAAATCCATCTCATCTTGAGACCGTTGGCGCGATTATCGAAGGCATTGCAAGGGCAAAACAAGAACATTATTTCCCCAACGATATTTCAAAAGTTCTGCCGATCGCGCTTCATGGCGACGCTGCGATTGCCGGACAAGGCATTGTGTACGAAATCGTGCAAATGGCGCAGCTCGAAGGCTACAAAACAGGCGGCACGATTCATATAGTGATCAATAACCAGGTCGGTTTTACCACGAATTATCTCGACGGAAGATCGTCAACTTATTGCACCGATATCGCCAAGGTCACGCTTTCGCCCGTGCTTCATGTCAATGCCGACGATACCGAAGCAGTGGTTCACGCCATGCTTTTCGCGCTCGATTTCCGAATGAAATTTGGCAGCGACGTTTTCATCGATCTTTTGGGCTACCGAAAATATGGACACAATGAAGGCGACGAACCGCGGTTCACGCAACCAAAACTTTACAAGATAATCTCAAAGCACGAGAATCCGCGCGACATCTATGCCGACAAACTTCGCAAAGAAGGCATCATCGACGAAGGATTTGTGAAACAGCTGGAGGAAAAATACAAGGCAAATCTGGAGGAAAACCTTGAGGCATCGCGCAAAAAGGATTTGACCGTGATCACGCCGTTCATGAAGAATGAGTGGGAAGGTTTCCAACAGAGCGAAAGTGGCGACCTTCTGAAAAAAGTTGATACCACTTTCCCAAAAGACAAGCTTTCGATTGTTGCCAAGACGATCTCGGAACTTCCGGCCGACAAAAAGTTTTTCAGCAAGATCCAGAAACTCGTGAACGATCGAAAAACGATGTACGAGACCGACAAACTGGACTGGGCAATGGCCGAGCATTTGGCCTACGGATCATTGCTTATGGAAGGTTTTGATGTTAGAATGTCGGGGCAAGATGTTGAGCGCGGCACCTTTTCGCATCGTCATGCGGTGATAAAAGTTGAAGAATCAGAAGAAGAAATCATCTTGTTGCAGCAGCTTAAAGATGCTAAAGGCAAGTTCCATATATACAATTCGCTGCTATCAGAATATGGCGTGGTCGGATTTGACTACGGTTATGCGCTGGCAAGCCCAAATGCACTGACGATCTGGGAAGCACAATTTGGCGATTTCTCGAACGGCGCGCAGATCATCCTCGACCAATACATATCGGCCGCCGAGGACAAATGGAACAATCAGAACGGTCTAGTTATGCTACTGCCGCACGGCTATGAAGGCCAAGGCGCGGAACATTCGTCGGCCAGGATGGAAAGATATCTCCAGCTTTGCGCCAATGACAATATGTTCATTGCGGACTGCACGACCCCCGCGAATTTTTATCATTTGCTTCGCCGCCAGATGAAAACAACCTACAGAAAACCTTTGATAGTTTTCACGCCAAAGAGCCTTTTGCGAAACCCGAACGTTGTCAGCACTGTTGATGATTTCGCGAATGGACAATTCCAGGAAATTCTTGATGACCCCAACGCTGACAAGAAAAAAATCAAGTCGCTTGTTTTTTGTACCGGCAAATTCTATTATGACCTTGTTGCGGCGAGAGAAGAAAACGGTCGCCACGACGTTGCCTTCGTGAGATTGGAGCAACTTTATCCCTTGGCGCTGGACCAAATCCAGAAAGTGATCGACAGTTATCAAAACGCCGACGATTATGTTTGGGCGCAAGAAGAACCTCGAAATATGGGCGCTTACAGTCATATGTTGATGACATTCAATCTTGTCAAATTGCGTTTGGCATCGTTGAAAGCTTATAGCGCGCCGGCCGCCGGAAGTTACGCGCGTTCCAAAAAACGCCACGCATCAGCCATTGCAATGGTGTTTGACAAGGATTTATATAATTAAGTTTTTGGAGCTTGATCCTGCTCTTTGCTTTATCTTTTTTTTCATCGAAAATGATGAAAAAAAAGGATGCCGCGGCGATCAGGGCTAGGGCTTGGTTGCCAGCAGAAAGTTTTAAGATTTCAACAATGTTGCGGATTAAAAGAATAATTATCAAAAGATTTCCAATATCTTTAAAATTCAAATATTAAATCGAACAGATTAAATTATAGATTATGGTTTTAGAAATGAAAGTGCCTTCGCCCGGCGAATCGATCACAGAAGTGGAAATTGCATCTTGGCTTGTAAAAGATGGCGATTATGTCGAGAAAGACCAAGCAATCGCCGAGGTTGATTCTGACAAGGCCACGCTCGAACTTCCCGCCGAAGCCAGCGGGATCATCACATTGAAAGCCGCAGAAGGCGACGCCGTTGCCGTTGGTGCCGTGGTTTGCCTCATCGATACCGAAGGCGCAAAACCAGCGGGAACAAGCGCACCAAAAGAAGAAAAGAAAGAAGCGCCAAAAGCTGAAGATAAAAAATCGGAACCTGCAAAAGCAGCGCCCGAAGCGAAAATAGAGCAACCAAAAGCTACTGACATCGCACCAAAAACATACGCATCTGGAATGCCATCGCCCGCCGCGAGAAAAATTCTTGAAGAAAAAAGCATCGATGCTTCGTCGATTTCCGGCAGCGGAAGAGATGGAAGGATTACAAAAGACGATGCGATGGACGCGAACATTTCAATGGGAACGCCAACCGGCGGAAACCGCGGATCCGAACGTTCAAAACTTTCGATGTTGCGCAGAAAAGTCGCCGAAAGATTGGTCACCGCCAAGAACGAAACGGCAATGCTCACAACATTCAACGAAGTCAATATGACGCCGGTCAACGCAGTGAGAAACGAGTACAAAGAAGCTTTCAAAGCCAAGCACGGCGGCACAAGCCTTGGTTATATGTCATTCTTTACAAAAGCAGTGACAAGAGCTTTGCAACTTTATCCAGATGTGAACTCAATGATAGATGGCGATTATAAAATTGCGTACGATTTCTGCGATATTTCCGTCGCCGTTTCCGGACCAAAAGGTCTGATGGTTCCCGTTGTCAGAAATGCAGAAAATCTTACTTTCCGAGGAATCGAAACCGAAATAAAAAGACTGGCCATCAAGGCGCGTGACGGACAAATCACCGTTGACGATATGACCGGCGGAACTTTCACGATCTCAAACGGTGGTGTTTTTGGCAGCATGCTTTCCACGCCGATCATCAATCCGCCACAATCCGGGATTTTGGGAATGCACAACATTATCGAAAGACCGATCGCCGTTAACGGAAAAGTGGAAATCCACCCTATGATGTACCTCGCACTTTCTTATGACCACAGGATTATCGATGGCCGCGAATCTGTTGGGTTTTTGGTCGCGATCAAGGAAGGTCTTGAAAGTCCGGTTGAACTTTTGATGGACGGCAATGCGAAGAAAGCATTGGAACTTTAAATAAAAAATCCCTTTCGGGATTTTTTATTTGGTTTAGGGTTTTAACGTGTCGCCGCTTCGCGCCAGTTGCGGATCAAAGCGGACTGCGTATTCTCTGCCAAGATAATGTTTCTTCGTGAAACTGCAATTTCCGGTAAAGAAAAACTCCGCAATTGCGTGAAGCGGCTGTTGGCAGCAGTGCTTTTAAATTAATTGCAATAGAACTTTCAAATTTTTATCTAATTCTGAAATTCCATTTAGAGAAAGTTTTCCTAAAAGACCTTGAGCTAAACTTTTATCTATTGTTGCAATTTTACTTGTTCTAATGAGAGATTGCTTTTTAATTCCATTCCGAGTATTTGGATTCAGTAAGATATCAGTTTGTTCTTGCCAACCAAGTTGAGAAGTGACAAAACAAACGGTAAAATCTAAACTTATTTCAGCCAAAATAATTGCAGGACGCAGTTTGCTTCCGCTAAGATTCGTGAATGGAAAATTTTATTAAAACAATATCTCCTTTAGCCATTGTATTTAACTTTTAAATCATTTGAAGAATATAAATCTTCATCTTCGTTTAAAAAATTAAAACTTTGACCATTCGAAATAATTTGATGGATTCCTATTGTCAAACGATTTTCCTTAAACTTTTTAACAATAAAATCAGCAAAATCAGATATTTCTTCTGCTTTGTCTTCTGGTAATTGGTTAATCGCGTTAATGGTACGTTCAATTATTACTTGCCTTGTCATATTGTTATCTTTTTTTCAAATTTAGTATTTTTTCTGTATTGCGCAATTTTTAGGATTTTGCGGTCGAATTGCTGCCAAATATTGTATATGTATGACACTGTCATAAATATCTCCCCATTTCAACGCGGCTTTTGTATGACTAACATCTTTCAATCACTTCAAATGCAAACAAAATTTGTTGTGATATTCACGACGATATTGATTGTAGAAAGCACCCAGAAGATCAGCCCGCCCAATAGGCATCAAAACCCATCACTCACTTTTTCTCAACCAAATACACTTTTCTCCATAATCAATAATGGCCTTTCCGTCAATAAGAACATTTGCACCAATAATCCCGTGAACTTCTCTGGCTTTGTGCTCGACAAGTGCGCTGTTGACATGCGTAAGATCAAAGATGACAAGATCGAATTTTGAATCTTTCCATTTGCCGATCTTGAGTTCGTTGTTATTTGCAATTCGCGTGAGCATTCCCGTTGCGCCTGCGCCAGAAGCGGTGGTTTTGGAATTGGAAGCCGTAAGCTTGAAGTGTCCTATGGATTCAAAACCGACACAACTGTTCGATGCACCTGTATCGATTATAAAATTTCCTGAAACGCCATTAATCTTGGCTTTCATCAGCAAATGATTGGTTTTGCTGACCTTAAATTTTATCTTTACAAAACCTTCAAGATTTAAGGGTTTGTGCGTCGCTATCATAAGAAAATGGCTTTGGGCACAAAAATAATCGATATTATTTAATGGCTTTTGTACAATATCTTTTCGATGTTGTACTTGTACTATGAGGAAATGATTCAAAGAATTGAAGATCTAAAGATTTAAAAAGCAAAAAAAGTGGAAACGAAGGTTCATCGATCAAAGTTTGGATACATCAATTTGTTGATGATTTCCGCTGCTTTTGTTCTGCTTCTTGGAATTTCTTATTTTAAAAATAAAACAATAATTACGGGTTGGATATTTTGGACGGTTTTCATTTTTTCGTTGTTGTATATTGTGATGGTTAATATTATCACGAAATACACTATCACTCAAAAACATTTGATTATAAAATGCGGAATCTTTTGCAATAAAACAATTAATATTGACCAGATAAAATGGGTCGCCAAATCAAGTGACTGGAGTGCTTGGCCAGCGCCAAGTTTTGACAGGATTGAAATTGCTTATTCAAAATTTGAAACTATCGTAATTTCGCCAAAGGATAAGTTTGGTTTTGCAAATGATCTGTGCCAAATGAATCCTCTGACAATCAATATATTAAAATACTAAAATGGATTTCATCGATACGCACACCCATTTGTACAGTTCAGAATTCGGCCACGACCGCAATGAAGCAATCCAGAACGCAGTTGATTCTGGTGTGACAAAGTTCTGTGTTCCATCAATAGATTCAAGTTATCACAATGCAATGCTGGATCTGGAAAAAGACTTTCCGGAAAATATTCATTTGATGATCGGGCTTCATCCAACGTATGTAAAGGAAAATTTTGAGAAGGAACTTGAGTTTGTGGAATTGCAATTAAATTCAAGAAAATATTACTCTGTTGGCGAAATAGGAATCGATTTATTTTGGGACAAATCGACTTTGGAAATTCAGCAGATTGCCTTTAGACATCAAATAAATTTGGCAAAAAAACACAAACTGCCGATCAACATTCACTGTCGTGATGCTTTTGATGAAATATTCGAGATTTTGGAAAGCGAAAAAAGTGATGAGCTGCACGGCATTTTCCATTGTTTCACCGGAACAAAAGAACAGGCCGAACAGGCAATCAGTTTAAATATGAAATTGGGAATTGGCGGTGTTGCAACTTTCAAGAATGGTAAGATCGACCAGTTCTTGAAGGAAATCCCATTGAAAAATATAGTTCTCGAAACCGACGCGCCATATCTTGCGCCAGTTCCATTTCGCGGTAAGCGCAACGAGAGCAGATACATTCCGCTCGTGGCCCAGAAACTTGCCGAGATCTATGGTGTTTCGGTTGAAGAAATCGCTTCGATCACAACGGCGAACGCGCGGCAGGTCTTTGGCATTTGAACTTAATAACTTGGCAGAATCTGAAAAAAATCCTTTAATTTGCGATTACCAAAAAATTGAAGGTCAACAATGCAGAAATTTGACGCCATCAGGCATTATTACGACAGTGAGGTCAACGCCGCGATAATCAAGAACGTGAACCACCCGATGATGAAAGCGCTGATGGACTTCACGTTTCCCGACTTGGACGATGACCTGTGGAAAGAACAGTTGAGGCGCACACATTCAATTCGGGATTTCCAATGCAATTTTATCTACAGCAGCGTTCAGAAAATACTCAAGAAAAGCTCTGACGGGCTCACGACATCGGGTTTTGAGAAACTTGAGCCCAATACTTCCTATCTTTATATTTCCAACCATCGGGACATCATCCTCGATACATCTTTGCTCAACGCCTGTCTTTATGACCACGGACTCACGATGACGGCTTCGGCGATCGGCGATAATCTGGTTCAGAAACAGTTTTTGCTCGCGCTTTCAAAACTGAACCGGAACTTTGTGGTGCAGCGCGGACTTTCGCCCCGAGAACTTTTGCAAAGCTCAAAATTACTGTCGGAATTTATTGGCCATTTGCTCACCAAAGAAAACCGATCTGTCTGGATCGCACAGCGCGAAGGGCGCACAAAGGACGGCAATGACGCCACGCATCCCGGCGTTCTGAAAATGCTTGGAATGGCAAGCGGAGATAAATCGTTGATGGAATATTTCAAGGAAATCAGGATTGTTCCGGTTTCGATTTCTTACGAATACGATCCGACCGATGCGCTCAAAATGCCTCAGATTTTAGCGGAAGCCAATGACCAGATATACATCAAGGAAAAAAACGAGGACTTTACGACCTTGATGAGCGGAATTATGGGGCAAAAGAAACGAATCCACATTCATGTTGGCAAGGTTCTCGACACCGAAATCGACAATATCACCGCCGAATTTGACAATCCCAACAAACAAATCCAGGCATTGGCGAACACGATTGACGATGCGGTGATCCAAAACTACAAGCTATGGCCAACCAATTATATTGCGTACGATATGATGCACAATACCTCGGAACATTCGGACGAATATTCGGAACACGAAAAAATGCTGTTCAACCGAAGGTTGGGCATAAAGATAGATGACGAAAATCCGGTGGCGTTCAAGGGATTTTTGGCGATGTATGCCAATCCGGTGGTGAACAAGAACAAATACCAGAATGTTCTATAAGGTCAAAATATTGCTGATCTACACTGGCGGAACCATCGGAATGGTCAAGAGCTCGAGCGGCGCGCTCACAGCTTTTGACTTTGACAAACTTCGGCAGAATATTCCAGAACTAGAGCATTTGGACTGCGATATCGAGACGAGATCTTTCCAAAAACCGATTGATTCGTCGAACATGAACATTTCTCATTGGGCGAAAATCGCGACAATAATAGAGGAAAATTATTCGGGTTTTGATGGTTTTGTAGTACTTCATGGCAGCGATACAATGTCATATTCAGCATCGGCGCTTTCGTTCATGCTCGAAAATCTTGACAAGCCAGTTGTTTTTACCGGATCTCAACTGCCCATTGGCGATCTTCGCACCGACGCAAAGGAAAATCTTATCACGGCGATTCAGATTGCTTCTCAGCATGACGGCAAGCGAGCTAAACTCAGGGAAGTCGGTTTATATTTTGAATACAAACTATACCGCGGCAACAGAACGACAAAGATCAACGCCGAACATTTCAACGCGTTCTATTCGCCAAATTCTCCGCCATTGGCAGAATCGGGCGTTCACTTGAAATTTGCAAATGATGGAAAATCATTTAAAAAATCCAAGACATCTTTGCTCGTTCACAAAAAGATGGATACCAATGTTGCGATTCTGAAGATTTTCCCAGGAATAACAGAACCTCTTTTGAAAAGTATTCTGGCAACCCCAAATCTTAAAGGACTCGTTCTCGAAAGCTATGGAAGCGGCAACGCGCCAACAGAAAATTGGTTCATCGATGCGCTCGAAAATGCCATAAACAATGGACTACACATCATAAATGTCACACAATGCTATGGCGGGAGCGTGAACATGGGCCAATATGAAACCAGCACGAGGCTGGCGGAGATCGGATTGATAAGCGGCAAGGATTCAACCACCGAGGCCGCGATCACCAAGTTGATGTACATGCTTGGCGCAAAAGTTTCGGCCGATGTTTTCAAGACAATTTTTGAAACGCCGTTGCGCGGCGAGATGTCTTAAAATAACGTTGCGAGAATTTCGGAAACCCATAAATTTTTAGGTTATTTGCAGTCCTCAAAAAGAGAGGTGGCCGAGTGGTCGAAGGCGCACGCCTGGAAAGTGTGTATGCTCCAAAAGGGCATCGTGGGTTCGAATCCCATCCTCTCTGCAACAAGCTTTTCAAAGCACACCAAAAACCCCAAAATCCTAGGATTTCCGGGGTTTTGCTTTTATTTCCCCACCAGATCGATTCATATTCTTGCAATACAATAGGTGTACAATTCGGGGTACATTGAAGCATTAAAAAAAGTACCCCGATTCCTGCAGCGGTTTTTAGTACTGACAGAAAAATTATGAGTTTAAATGATTTCAGAATTTTTTGAGTAGCTATTTGCTCTCTTTAATAAAATTTCCTCTATAATCAAATACAATCTCAATCTTTTTTACCTTTGCTTTATAAGTAATATTTCCCGACGCATCCATGGATTTCGCAGCGGTTTTTATTGATTGTCCATTCCTATTGTGAATTAAATATTGGAGCGCTGCCGGCGGAAGTTGCGAATCCTTTATGATTTCGTCAGTTTCCAAAAGTCTTCCGTCTTTGCCAAAAAGTGCAGAATATTCTCTTTTGCGAATTTTGAATTCCGCTTCAAAATTGTCGATTTCCTTTTGCTTGCGCCACTTGATGTCCGTTGCGGTCGGAAAATTTTGTTTCATGCTTCGTTCAACCTCCACTGAACATTTTTGAGCGGTTGTCATTGCTATTGATAATAGCACCGCCGCTATGAGCATGAATGTTTTCATAACTTAATGTATCAGGTTGATACTATCAAAGTTACGAAAGATTTTTCGATGATCTAAAAAAAAGATTGCAGTCAATTCTTTGGCTAGAAGGGAAATCGACACTAGACAAAACTGCGTTAAGCGGGAGCGGAAGTTTGACAATAGTTTTCTTAAATAGTGGCCAAGATAAAGCCCGGCGGATTTTAAAACATCATTGCATTGGGTCGCAGAATAAATCGATAGGGAAGAGATAAAATCCTTCTTTAATTTATCTTTAGATTTGCCTGTTAAATTTACATCTTTGGAAAAGAAATAATTTTTTGGTTTTAGCGCCTTAATGTTTGACGTAGTGAGACCGAAGCATTGGACCTTGCGGTCAGATGGTTAATTAAATCTCCACATCATCAATGAAAAATTCTCTGCCCTGGTATTTCTTTTTCTTGTTGATGTTTTTTAAGGCTTCCTCGCAACATCCTAAAGGTCTGGATTATTTTCTGGGTAGCGCAGAAAAAAACAATCCTGCCCTACTCGAAAACAGTAATCTTCAAAAAACAGGAACATATCAAGACAATCTGCTGATAGCGCAGCACAAATCATTTCAGATATACGCAACTTCAGAGGTTTTGTTCGCTCCATATTTCAACAATAGCGGAAAGGCAATCGATATCACCTCAAATCCATCTGGAGATGCCATTGGTTACGATGTTGGCATAACAAACGGCGGTCTGTATTCTGCTCAATTGAATGTCACCAAAAATCTTTTCAATCAATCGGCAATTGACAATCTTTTATTTCAGAATAAAATAAAGAACGAAGCGATAAATTTATCCTCGGCGGAAATTGTCCACAATTTCAACAAGAACATCACCGATTTATATATCAATACGTATCAGCTTCAATTACAAAAAGAGTTCACAAGAGAAATCCTAAACGCTCTCGACACGCGTTTGAAAGTTGTAGAACTGCTTGTGAAACGGGCAATTTTGATGGAAAGCGACTATCTCCTATTGCAATTGGACATCGAGAACAAAAAACTCGAACTGCTACAAATAGAGAACAATTTCGAAACTTCAATCGAACAACTCCATATCTTAAGCAGCAATACTTCAGAGAATATGGACTCAATTTCAAAACCAAATATTGCATTATTAGAGAAGCCAATTAAATTCAATTACAACAAAAGATTTGAAAACGACAGCCTACAAATTTCCGCAGATCAACAAGTGCTTAACAATCAGTACAAACCACAACTTGCAATGTACGCCAACACAGGATTAAATGCCGTTGAACTGAACAAGATTGAACATAAATTTGGTGCGAGCGCAGGATTTCGATTTTCGGTTCCGATATACGACGGCGGCCAGCGAAGGTACACCGAAATACAGAACAATTATAAAAAGGAAAGCCTTCAATACCTTCGTGCGAATTCCGAACTGAAATTGAAGAACCAGCTTGAAAGCATTCTACGACAAATTAAATCCATGGACGAGAATCTGATTTTGATGGACCAGCAATTGCAAAATCAGACAAAAATACTTGAAGTGTACAAAGGCAAGTTGGTTCAAGGACAAGTCTCGATCGTGGATTATTTAAATGTAATTCAAAACTATAAACAGAACGTTTATGCGAAACTGCAAATGCAGACCAACCACTGGTTATTGATCAATCAGTACAATTATATCAATTGGTGAAATCATGAATTTAAAACAATTAAAACACATTTCAATACTATTAATGCTTTTGAACTCGAGTTCTTGCAAAAAAAGGGAGGCCGCACCAGAAAGCAAAAAAGCTCCCATTGCCGTGAGCGTTGTAAAAATTGAAAAAAATGACATCAGGGAATACTTGACCTTCAACGGAGTTACACAATATCAAAAGTCGGAAAACATTCGTTCAAATGTCACCGGTTATGTTTCGTACATGCCCTATAAAATAGGAGATAGAATAAATATTGGACAGGGCTTTGCATCGTTGCGAACCAAAGAGCAAGATGCGCTGAAAGAAGCTGTAAAAATTGACAGTTCGCTTGCAAAATTCATTGGCCCGATACGGATCTCGAGCAATGCAACCGGCATAATAACGGTATTGAACGTAACCAAAAATGCATACGTGGCAGAAGGCGACGTACTGGCGACCATAGTTCAACCAACGAGTTTGGTGGTTCAGGTAAATGTTCCTTATGAACACGCAGCTGACGTTAAAATAGGAACGCTTTGTGAAATTAATTTGCAGAACGGCGAAATGCTCACTGCAAAAATAACCGGGATATTACCAACTATTGACCCAGCAGCACAGTCAAAAGTTTTTATAATTTCCTTGCCAGATGCATCGTTGCCCGAAAATCTAAATGTACAAGTCCGCACCATTTACAAAGAAGCTAAAATGATCATGACAATTCCGCAGAAAGCACTCCAGACCAATGAGTTGATAACGCGTTTTTGGGTAATGAAAGTAGTAAAGGATTCTTTGGCGATAAAACAATTTGTAACACCAAAATTAAAAAACGACTCGTTGGTACAGATTACTTCCGAGGGAATGAAATTTGGCGATACCGTGATAATCGATGGCGCTTATCAAATGCAGGATTCAACAATTGTAAGCATCAAACATAAATAAAAATGCATACAAAATATAAATATCCATTGCTTGCCATTGGGATACTGGTTTTAATTGGAGGGTTTTTTACCTATAGAAATCTAAAGACAGGACTTTTCCCCGATATTACTTTTCCGAAAATCAAGGTAATTGCAGACGCGGGACAACAGCCTGTTGACAAGATGATGGCAACGGTGACCATTCCGTTGGAAAATATTATTAGGCGAACGGAAGGTCTTCAATATATAAGAAGTACAACTTCGCGCGGCACTTGCGAAATTTCGGTATTTCTGGATTGGAATATGGATATTAATGTGGCCAAAGCGCAAATTGAATCCTATATAAATCAATCACAGGGAAATATTCTGCCCAATACCGTTTTTTCGGTTGAAAAAATGAATCCTTCGATACTTCCTGTAATGGGATATTCTTTGGAAGGCGACGGTCTTTCCCAAGTAGATTTGAAAAAAATAGCGAAATATACAATTAAACCGTATTTGGCTGCGACTCCGGGCGTTTCGGACATTGTAGTGATTGGCGGAAAGGACAAAGAATATCAAATTGTCCTAAAACCAGACTTGCTTAAGTCGCTGGGTATTTCCCTCACAACCATCCAGAATGCGGTTGTTAATTCCAATCTTTTACAATCCAACGGTTACATTACGGATTATAATAGAATGTATTTAACGCTGACCGACAATGCCGTTAATAGTTTGCAAGACCTTCAGAATCTTGTAATTATCAATAGTCCAAGGAGATTGATTCGACTTGAGGATGTGGCTGATATTGAAGTAAATGAAGCAAAAGAATATATCAAGATATTAGCAAATGGAAAGGATGTTCCCATTATTGCGATCGTTAAGCAGCCAACCGCAAACCTAATCGATGTAAACAATACCGTTGAGCAAAAAGTTGCAGAACTTTCAAAAACATTGCCCAAAGGTGTTGTTCTCAAACCTTATTATAGACAAGCAGATTTTGTGAACGCCAGTATGTCAAGTATTAAGGATGTGCTTTGGATTGGGTTGGCTTTGGCGCTTTTGGTCGTTATTATTTTTCTTCGTTCGTTTTCTGCAAGTCTGGTGGTGCTTTTCACTATTCCTGTTTCGTTGTCGCTTACGCTGATAATATTGGACGCTGTTGGTTACACTTTTAATATTATGACATTGGGCGCAGTTGCGGCCGCAGTAGGACTGATGATCGATGATGTGGTAATCACTATCGAGCAAATTCATAAAATCAGGGAAGAAAATCAGGATAAAACCATAAACTGGTGCGCTCGTGAAGCTATAACACATTTATTTCCGGCAATGATCGGTTCGTCGTTAAGCACTTTGGTTATATTTATTCCATTTGTACTAATGACAGGCGTTGCGGGCGCATATTTTCAGGTGATGGCGTTCAGTATGGTGATTGCGTTGTCTGCTTCCTTTTTTGTTACGTGGCTTTTGGTACCAGTTTTGTCAATTCTTTTTACAAGAAATAAATCAATTGAACAAAAGCATAAAGCTGGAACCAGATGGATCCATACCGTTCTGGAAAAACCGATAATCGGCATTGTTTTTTTTGTTATTTGTTTATTAATTTTAATTTTTGTCCCATCGCACTTGCACTCGGGATTTTTACCCGAAATGGACGAGGGCAGCATTGTTTTGGATTATAACAGTCCGGCCGGAACAACGTTGGAAGAAACAGACAGAATGTTGCAAATCGTGAATAAAATTCTGGACAAACAGCCCGAAGTAGAAGCCTATTCGGCAAGATTGGGGACGCAGATGGGCTTTTTTATTACAGAACCAAACAGGGGCGATTATTTAATTAAATTAAAAGACAAGCGAGATAGAACAACCGATGAGGTTTCTGATGAAATTCGCCAGCACATCGAACAAGCCGTTCCGCTGTTGACCATTGATTTTGGTCAGGTCATTGGCGATATGCTCGGCGATTTAATGAGTTCTGTGCAACCAATAGAAATAAAGATTTTTGGCGATGATGCGAATGTACTGGAAAATCTTTCAAAAAAATTGGCCGGTGAAATAGAGACAGTAAAAGGCACAGCTGATGTAAATGACGGGATAATCATGGCCGGACCGTCGCTGTCAATCATCCCAAAAGTTCCGGTGTTGGCGCAACTTGGATTGACGGTTGCCGATTTTCAGTTGCAATTGCAAACGCAGATCGAAGGAACAGTTGTAAGCACAATAATCGATAGAGAACAGATTGTGCCCATAAGAATAATCTATCCCGATGCCCACAAAAAATCAATAGCTGATATTAAGAACACATCAATTTTGTTGCCGAATGGCGCCAGCGTTCCCTTGAGCATTGTTGCAACGATTAAGATGGGAAAAGGTGTACCCGAAATAAACCGCGAGAACCAAAAATCGATGGGCGTGATAACTGCCAGATTGAACAATAGGGATCTGGGCTCGACATTAAATGACATTAAAAAACATATCTCAAAGAACTTTTCGCTTCCGGCCGGTTATCATATTGAATACGGTGGCGCGTATCAAGAACAGCAAAAGGCTTTTAAGGAGTTATTGATGATTTTGATATCGGCGGTTCTATTGGTTTTTATCGTAATTTTATTTCTTTTCAAAAAAATAAAAATTGCATTGACAATTGTGGTGATTGCGATTTTGGGCGTGGCGGGTTGTTTGGTTGGCTTACTGCTTACCGGAATACCGCTGAACGTTGGCAGTTATACAGGAATAATAATGATCGTGGGGATTATTGGAGAAAATTCTATTTTTACCTATCGTCAATATTTGGAAGTGGATCAAAATCTCTCGCATGTCGAAAAAATCGAATATTCCATCGCGGCGCGATTGCGCCCAAAATTGATGACCGCTTTTGCAGCAATTATGGCATTGGCACCGCTTGCTCTCGGCATTGGCGCTGGCGCACAGCTCCATCAACCATTGGCGATTGCGGTAATCGGCGGATTGATATTTGCATTGCCACTTTTGTTGGTTGTACTGCCAACAATTTTAAAAATTATTAAAGAATAGTGCGATATGATATTTTGCCTCGCGATTTACTATAATGAATGAATAAAATCTATTTGTCTTTTAAAAATGATGGCTGACCGTAGAATACATTTAGAAATGTATATTACTTTTATATGTCAATCGTTTAAAAATCACTGCTATCGACAAAAGAAGGAACGGAAATAAAGAGGGCGATGGATATTGAAGATGTAAAAAAATATTTAGATGCAGGATTTAGTATTGCTGATTCTGTAATTCCTAAAGTTGCGCCAGCAAACATCCAAAATATTTTAGAATTAAAAGATTAATATGCAGATAGATATCGCCGGTGAAGATTAGGTAACTCAGGCAATCATTGAACGTTTGCTCAGGGATTACAGATCGGACTTCACAATAAATGTTCGATGGCCAATCCGCGGAGGGCAAATTAAGAGTTTAGCTCCTAAACTAAATAAACTGCCAAGCGCAACTTTTTTGTTAGCAGATTTGGATAATTACCAATGTCCGCCAGCATTGCTAAGAGATTGGCTAGAAAATCATCCAGTTAGCAGCAGTTTGATATTCAGAATAGCCATTGAGGAAGCCGAAACGTGGCTGATGGCCGATAGAAAAGGGTTTTCTCAATGGCTAGGTATTGACATAGGGTTGATTCCAAAGCCTTCAATTGTCAACCTTAAAACCAATGGATTGGAAATTTTATTTCCCATCAAGCCAAGCCTTATATGATGATGAATCTGGTTTCTTATTCAAGTAATAATGATCTAAAAGCGTTCTTAACGCCTGTTCGTGGAGCTAAAAAGGGACCCGCCTATAATTCAGCGATATTACCATTTATATAAACCAAGTGGAATATTGAGAGTGCTTCTAAAAATTCTGAAAGCTTATTAAGGGCAATTTATCAACTAAAGTCATTCTGAAATTAAAACTGATAAAAATCATTGCCTTAAGCACGCTCAAGAATTCAACCGCGAATCAAATCAAGAATTCAAAAATTTATTTGTTCAAAATTATCTTAGCTGTAACCAAATCTTTTCAATTGCCGTTGGTTGCTGCGCCAATCCTTGTTGACTTTTACAAAAAGTTCAATATGGATCTGTTTTCCAAAGAATTTCTCAAGATCGGCGCGCGCTTCCACACCCACTCTCTTTAGCGCCTCTCCCTTGTGGCCAATGATGATTCCTTTTTGGCTATCGCGTTCAACCATTATGATGGCGCGAATACGAATGATATTCTCGTCCTCTACAAATTCCTCGGTCTCGATTTCGACAGAATAGGGGATTTCTTTTTTGTAGTGCAAAAGTATTTTTTCGCGAACGATTTCATTAACAAAAAAACGTTCAGGCTTGTCCGTCAATTGGTCTTTGGGATAGAACGGTGGAGATTCTGGCAAAAGCTGAACGATACGACTGAAAACCTCCGGAACATTAAAATTCTTGAGTGCGGATATAGGAAAGATTTCTGCATTTGGAACTTTTTCTGACCAGAATGCAACCTGTTCTTCGAGAACTTCCTGCGTGGATTGGTCAATTTTGTTGAGCAACAACAACACCGGAATTTTGGCGTGAACGATCTTGTTGAAAAAAGCCTCGTCCTTGAGATCAAGTTCACCAATCTCAACCATATAAATAAGGACGTCTGCATCTTCAAAAGCCGACTTGACAAAGTTCATCATCGAAGCCTGCATTTCGTAGGCCGGTTTTATAATTCCCGGTGTGTCCGAAAGTATGACCTGAAAATCTTCCCCATTCACGATACCCAAAATTCTGTGCCGTGTGGTTTGCGCTTTTGAAGTGATGATGGAAAGCCGCTCGCCCACAAAAGCGTTCATAAGCGTTGACTTCCCGACGTTTGGGTTTCCGATGATGTTGACGAAGCCTGCCTTGTGCATAATAAATGGTTTATACAAAGATAATAATTTTGGGCTTGCCACCCCGTATTGATAAGATCGTTGCAGTTTGTTTGACAATGATTTCGATTTGGCAATTACGATAATCAGCAATTTTTCTACTTATAATCATTCGGACGATCGCATCGATGTAAATAATCCTATTTTTGAAATGTGATCAAAACCATTATAATCGATGACGAAATAAACGCACGGGAGTTTCTCGAAAAATTGCTTTCGCGATATTTCCCCAACAAATTCTTGGTACTGCACAAGGCCGACTGTGTGGACGAAGGGATTTTGGCGATTGAGAGATTTTCCCCCGAAATCGTTTTCCTCGATATACAGATGCCCAACAAGAATGGTTTTGCGCTGCTCAAGCATTTTAAGAGCGTGGATTTCGAGGTGATATTTACCACAGCGCACAAGGATTTTGCCATTGACGCCATTAAATGCAGCGCACTCGATTATCTGCTTAAGCCAATTAACTACATCGATCTTCTGGAAAGCGTGAAGCGTTATGAGCAAAAGCGCGAACAAGATCAAAAAACTGAACGAATAAATGTTTTGCTGGAAAACCTCGGCAACGACCATAGCCACTTCAACAGAATAGTACTGCCCACCGAAAGCGGTTATGAATTCGTAAAACCCAATTCGATACTCTATTGCCAAGCCGACAGCAACTATTGCAAGGTCGTCTTTACCAACGGCAAGCATTTGGTGCTGGCCAAAACTTTAAAATATATGGAGGGAATTCTATCGCCGTCAGTATTTTTCAGAATACACAAATCCTACATTGTCAACCTCAACTATATTGTGCAATTTGACAAGAGCAGTGAATTGAAGGTTCGCTTGAACAATGGTGAACAACTGCCCGTTTCGATTCGAAAGAAAGAAGAATTCATAAATGTGGTGCTTCAAAAGAAATAATATTTCAACAGCCTTTTTACTATTTGCTTGGGCAATCTGTGCGCAGCATTTTCCATCAAAGAATTTTTCTACGCTGGACGGTTTGCCAAGCAATACGGTTCGAGCGCTTTTTAAAGATAGTCGCGGCGTGATCTGGGTAGGAACACAGAATGGTCTGGCGACTTTGATCAATGGTGAGATCAAGAATTTTTCGGTAAACGATGGACTTTCGCACAACAGCATTTGGTCCATTGCAGAGGACGAGAATCACACTATGTGGTTTGGGAGTTATGGCGGCGGAGTCACGTTGTACGACGGTCAGAAATTCAAGATCTTCAATGCTGAAAATGGCTTGGTCAACGATCAGGTCCGAAAATTGTTTTCGTACAAAAACAAAATCTATGTTGGCACAACGCACGGTGTTTCTGTCATTGATATTTATTCGAATAAAATTGAGAATTTCGTTGGAAAAGGTTTGAAGGATCGATTTCAGGTCATGGGCTTTTTTGAAGATCGAGGCGAGATTTATATATTGACATACGTTGATGGCCTTTGGAAAATCAGAGATAATGAACTACGCCTTGTTAGGATGTTTGATGATGAGAACGGACGGATCTCTTTGTTTAAGGACACAAACACTCTTTATGTGGACGATAAAAATCCTTTTGTTGGCAAAGCAATCCAGAGAATTTCGATCGAAGATTTTATTGCAGGTAAATCAAACAAGCATTTTGGCGGCACGCACTTTTGGGATTATGCAAAGGACAAGCGCGGACAGATATTTGGCGCGGGCGATGGCGTGGACTTCAATACGGGCGGAATATTCAAAATTGGGCAGGACAATGTCGAAAACCAATCCAATCAATTTGGCGTGGACAGCGACAATGTTTGGAGCGTTTGCTACGATGAGACCAACGATTTTCTGTATGTTGGAACCTTGGACAAAGGCGTTTATGAGGTCGAACTTTCGGGCACGATTCGATTCACGCCGAACATTGACACCGACAAAAAGATTTTGGCCATTGATAAATCTGAATACAGAACTGTATTGCTCTACGACAATGCGCTGAAGATTTTAAAGGAAAAGACAAGCAAGACTGTTACGACCAAAATGTTTCTTGACTTTGCAAAACTGTACAACCACCACAAACCAAAAACTGGCGTCGCAGAAAAGTTCGGCAACAAAGTAACTCTGGGACTGCGGTCAATGAATTTTTATAAAAACAAACTCTATATCAGCACTTCACGAGGAATATTCGTGCTCAACGATGATTTTACATTTGAAAAGCATATCGTCTGGGCAACAAACAATGTTTTTGGTTTTGCCCAAGGCGGGGAAATTCTTTCGCCACGAGGTTACAGCGGTGTTGATGTTTTTGCGAGTGTGGAAAATTTCAACGGAAAATTTACGGATATCGCGCCAGATACGCCGATTGATGTTATTGCGGTCTTGCCCACGATAGAGAAGAGTTATCTTGTTTCGCGAAGCAATGGACTCTACACTTATTCCCATGGGGATTTTGAATCGTATCGCAAATCGCGAATTTGGGCCGAAAAGGAATTAATTGCCGCAACGCTTGACAAAAAAGAGCAATTGATCGTTGCCAATGCAGCTGGCGATGTTTTTGTGATAAATGATAAATATGATTTTAAAATTATCAAAAAAATAGGGAGCGAAAAATTGATCGGCCACACAATCACCGTTCTAGAATCCTACAAAGGATGCATCTTGGTCGGAACGGAAAAAGGACTCAACATTTGACAAAACGGAAAACTCAAATTTATTGACGAAGAACAAGGCTTGGTTCACAAAATCTTTACGAGTTCCACAATCGTGGGCGCCGAAATGCTGCTGGGAACGTCCGCTGGATTTTATACAATAAACCTTGATAAGCTTTTGGAGCAAGAACAGCCATCCGTAAAGTTTGCCGTCTCAGAAATGCTGATCAATTACGAGCCCTACAAATCTTCTGATTTCAAATGGTTCAGGCACCACGAAAATAATATCTCGCTGCCGTACGATCGCAATACGATTTCGATCACCTTTATGCCCGTCAACCATCCATATCCCAACAAATTGCGCTATCGATATAAACTCGTAGGCGTGCCAAACGCCAAGTTCAGCGACTGGTTTGACAACCGAACCATCAATCTGCCATATCTTCCCAGCGGACACTTCAAGGTAAGATTGGATGTTAGGGACAATTATTCGGGCACGATAAAATCCTACGACCTTCTAAGCTTTCAGATATCGGCGCCGTTCTGGAAATCGTGGTGGTTTGCCTTTCTGATCACGATCATAACGATTGCAGTGGGTTATTTTATCTACAAAAAGAGAATCGCAGAAATAAGGGCAAAGGAACAAGAGAAATCCAATTTCCAGAAAAGACTTTCCGAGACCAGATTAGAGGCGTTGCAGAGCCAGATGAACCCGCATTTTATATTTAACGCAATGAACTCGATACAGAATTATGTGATCGATGAAAACACTGACAAAGCGCTTCAATATATTGGCGAATTCTCAAAACTTGTGCGGCAGACATTGGACAATTCGGCAAAACTGAAAATCACGCTCGGCGAAGAACTCGATTATCTAAGATCTTATATCGCGCTGGAGAACATGCGTCTTGGGCAGCGCGTGATGGTGAACTTATCGGTCGAGCCCACGATCGACACTTTTGAGATTGAAGTTCCGCCAATGCTGGTACAGCCATTTGTTGAGAATGTGTTCGTTCATGCTTTTGACGGCCTGCACAACAATCCCAAACTCGATATCTTGTTTACAAAGGACAATAATTGCCTTGTGATTATTATCATCGACAATGGCAAAGGCATGGACAGCGCGCACAATGTGATGCTCTCAAAATCAAAGGGAATGATTTTGGCCAAGGAAAGAATCTCACTGCT
>JBBSUW010000016.1:0-32927 GCA_038234025.1 Flavobacteriales bacterium | reverse complement strand
TTTGACCCCGGGGAGAACGTTTTTGCTTCCGGTGCGTACGTTAACCCGAGCACGGGAAGCTTTTTGGTCCCACCAGGAACACCTAACGGAAATTATCGAATGAGGATTCGTGGGGATTATTTGAACACGAACCCCACTGCTTGTGGATCGAGCAACTATGCAGAAACCGAAGATTATACAGTTACCGTGGCCGTCCTGCCATGTCCAACCTATGTGACCAACCTCGCTGTGAACGCCACATCTGGAACTACTGCAACCGCCACTTGGACCGCTGCTGCGCCACCGCCTGCCAATGGTTATCAATATTATCTGACGACCAGTACCACAATTCCCGCTGCCGGCACCACGCCGACTGGTTCTATTGCTGCAGGTGCCACAACTTTGAACCTTACGGGATTGGCCACAGGCGCAACTTATTATTTATATATCAGAACCAGCTGTAACGCGACGGATCAAGGGCTGTGGGTTCAATCAAGTTTTTACACAGGCTATTGCCCATCAACAAGTACCATCAATTCCTACTATATCAATGGTTTTACAACTTCCGGCGGGATTTCAAATATCTCGAACATAAGTTCTGGATATTCCGCAGGAGGCTATGGAAATTTTACATCATTGACCGCAAGCCAATCACCCGGGTCGAACCTGAATTTCTCCGCCACGTTTAATAACACATTTTCGAGCTATGGATTCAATATTTGGGTGGATTGGAACAACAATTTTAGCTTCAACGATCCGGGAGAGCTTGTTTACGCCTCTGGTGGATATGTTTCTAATCCAACCGGTTCTATCATCGTGCCGGCGGGCACGCCTTCAGGAAACTATAGAATGAGAATTAGAGCAGATTACAACAGCGCAAATCCATCGGCGTGCGGAAATATTAACAGTGGAGAGACGGAAGATTATACCTTCAATGTTACAATTTTGCCATGTTCGGGAAATCCGACCAACGTGAGTGTAACCCTAAATACAAACACGACGGCAACAGCCACGTGGACAGGCGCTGTACCAGCACCGGCCAATGGTTACCAGTACTATGTCTCCACTTCCAACGCTTCCCCATCAATGTCCACCACTCCATCGGGAACGGTTGGTGCCGGCATAACAACTGCAAACCTTACGGGCCTTACCTCTGGTACAACAAATTATTTTTACATCCGATCCAACTGCGGCGGCGCTCTGGGAACGGGCGTTTGGATCGGCCCGATCCTTATCAATATTCCGTCGTGCACCGTCGGGACTTCACAGGGAACCACTTCTCAGGCTTGTCCCACCGTGATCTCGGGCGGACTTGGCCTCAATGGGGGATTTGCGCCACCAATCAATTGCACAACGGGAAGCTGTGTTGATATTGAGGCAACATATCTCCAACTGGGACAACCTACGAGCTATGCTGTTCAGTCAATTCCCTATGCGCCACCTTATCAGTTTACCTGCCTCAAGAATCCCGTGAGCGTCAACGTGGATGATGTATGGTCGCAGGTTGTAAACCTGCCTTTCAATTTTTGCTTTTATGGCAACACTTACAACAAATGCTTGATCAGTTCCAATGGTGTAATAACGTTTGATATGACCAACAATATTCCCGGTGGATATTCAACATGGAGCTTTAACAACAATATCCCAAACCCGTCCCTATTCCAGATCTCAATTTTTGGCGTTTACCACGATATCGATCCAAGTCTTGGGGGACAGGTTGGGTGGGAGCTTATTACATTGAACACCGGTTGCCGAGCACTTGTTGCATCGTGGAGTCAGATACCGATGTTCAGTTGCACAACACAGCAATATACGGGGATGATGGTGCTGTACGAAAACACCAACATCATCGAAGTCTACATTCAGAATAAAACAGTGTGCGCTACATGGAACAGTGGCAACGCAATAGTAGGGATTCAAAATGCAAACGGAACTATTGCATCTGTGGCTCCCGGTCGAAACGGTCTTGACCCGGACTGGGCTGTCACAACTGAAGCATGGAGATTTGTTCCGAACGGCACATCTATAACAACTGTCAAATGGTATGAGGGAAACACCGCGATTGGTCCTGTAGTGGGCACGAATCCCGTTCTGAATGTCTGCCCAACAGCAACTACAAATTACACGGCGCAGGTAACGTACGCGCTTTGCGGTGGCAGAACATTGATTGAAAGCGGCACAACAACGGTAACGGTCAACAAGGACAAGGTATGGAACGGAACCTCGAGCACCGATTGGAACACAGGCGCAAACTGGACGCCGGCAGGCGTTCCCACAGCGCTCAACTGCGTATTTGTTCCGCCTGCCCCAAATCCGGCCATCATTGCCACTGGTGCAAATGGTCTTGGTTATTCGCTTACGGTTGACAACGGCGGGTTGCTCACCGTGAACGCAAACAAACAACTGACCATAACCAATGGCGTGAACGTTGTGAATGGAGGAACATTTGAAATAAAAAGTTCAGCATCATTGCTGCAAGTGAACAATACCGCAAACACGGGGAACACAAAAGTGGAAAGAACCACACAACCCATGTACATTATGGACTACACCTATTGGAACAGTCCTGTGACCGCGGCATCGAATTTCACGCTTGGCGACCTTTCCCCTTTAACGCTTTCCGATAAATATTATAGATGGGTCCCGACGATCAGCGGCGGTATTGGAAACTGGAACAATGTGGCCGCCTCTACAGCAATGACGCCGTTACAGGGCTATATCGTGAGAGCGCCACAAAACTTTTCCTGGGTTCCAACAGTGCGCGTGCCATACACAGCCACATTTTTGGGAACCCCAAACAATGGAACGATCAATATTCCAATATCCAGTGGAACGCTGCCATTGACCGACAAGCGCGACAAAATGAACCTCATCGGGAACCCTTATCCGTCAGCGGTAAACATCAATACATTTTTGAACAATGCCGCGAATGCGACCGTTGTTGATGGAACGATTTATATATGGACGCACAATTCGCCACCAAGCACGGCGTACCCAAGTCCATTCTATGGCACTTATACAATCAATTATACGGCCAACGACTATGCGACATATAACAAGACCGGGCCGACCAATACGGTTCCGGCCGGTTATGGCGGTCCAATTCCAAACGGATATATCGCTTCGGGTCAATCGTTTTTTGTAAAGGCGCTCCAAAATGGAACGGCCGTCTTCAACAACGCAATGCGAATAGGCGGTACATCCAATGGCGTGTTCTTTAGGCCAGTTACGTCTGGACCAATTGATCAGAACAGCGATGCAACCGATGGCAACGACAATATCGAAAGACACCGTGTATGGTTGAACCTTGCAAATGTTTCCGGCGGTTTCAGCCAAGCGCTCATAGGCTACGTAGATGGGGCTACCGATGGTTACGACCGAGGATTTGACGGCAGTGTATCAAGTGGTAACGCCGCGTCGCTCTACACCTTGATCGATGGAGAAAAAATGACGATACAGGCTTTTGGGCTGACATTCCAGAACACCGACAAAATTCCGTTGGGCTACAAAGCCGCAGTCGAGGATTCTTATACCATAGGGGTCGATCATCTTGATGGACTTTTTGCCAATGTGAACATTTATATTGAGGACAAGGACCTCAACGTTATCCATTCGCTCAAAGATAGCCCTTATGAGTTCAGGAGCGCTGCTGGTGAGTTCAACGAAAGGTTTCTGATAAGGTTTGATGCGCCCGCGCAACAGACGGCGAAGTTAACTGCGCTGGCAGATGTTAGCGCGTCGATCGTGGACCGCCACTTGAGGATAGCATCGGATCAGGAAATGATAGGCGTGAAAGTGTATGAAGTGACCGGAAAAGAAATCCTTTCCATCGATCAGATGGCTGCGGACAAATTGTCGGTGATATCATCGTTCGGGTTTGCCCAGGGCGTTTATTTTGCGCAGATCAAGCTTGAGAATGGGCAGGTTGTTGGGAAGAAGTTGATGAACAAATAGACTTACAATTTCAGGATTATATTAGAAAGGCCCGCTGTTGCGGGTCTTTTTATTGGTTGCCTTTAGAAGTTGAACGGTTTGATGCTATGTTGCTCTGTGGGCAAGCGATGAGGATAAGGCCGTAAATAAAAGTGATGATAGGCGCTGGCAGATATGTTAGCCCTGATGGTAGCGGCATCCTTTTGTTCCGCCTTTTTTGGCGGGACAAAAGATATAGCGGACAGCAGGTTCCCGGCTCCAAAAAAATTATTTTTCAGGGAAGGTTTTGGTGCGGCGTTAGCGCGCTTGGCAGGTGGAAAGCGGTGCAGTAAGGTCAAGTATGGGAAAATGTGCTATATTTAAACCGTGGTCTAATTTTAAAAAATGATAGAAATGAATATTCCTAAAAATCTAATATTTGAAGCCTGTGTGCGGAAGCAAGATGATTTGATAGCCAGTTTCAAGACCCGATTGGAGGGGATGGAATCGGATGCCTTTGGGCAAAACCAATCGGCAAGCCAGACCGAGGACCGGTCTGCGGGCAAGATAGAGCTAATGAACGCCGTGGGGAAGGAACTTGAGTTTGCGCGACGTGAGATGGATTTTCTTAAAACATTGAACGCCGAAAAGGAAAACAAAATCGTTGAACCTGGAGCGGTGGTGGTTACCGACCAACTGACGCTCTATATCTGCGTATCTATTGAAAAAATTGAACTGCAGGGGCAGGAGCTGTTGGGAATTTCGACCAAAGCTCCGATTTATACCGAGATGCGGGGACTGGAAAAAGGGAAGTGTTTCAAATTCAACGAAACGGAATATGAAATAAAGGATATTTATTAGCGGTGGTGAAAATTCTGCTGCAAGTTGGTGTCGTGGGGTTAATCTTACGAAAATGCTCAATATTTTAAAACTTTCCTGAAAATTACATTTCCATCCTGCAGCTTTAGTTTCAGGATATATATTCCCGCGCTATATTTATTTATGTCTATCTGCTCAACATTGCTATAGGTTCCGACCATTTTTCCAGTAGCATCTGAAATAGTTGCGTTCTGAACTTTTGCGGAAAATTTGAGGACATCGGTTGAGGGATTTGGAAAAATCTGAAGATTTGATTTGTCGTCAAAATCTTGGACATTGAGCATACTGAAATTAGAGTATTTGAACAACGCTGACGTGATGAGGACTACCAACTTGCCGTCATTCTGGACATGCAGTGCTCTTACCCAGTCAAAAGGCACAGTATCGGGGCTGGTGTAGACGCCATTGGTGGCAAAGGTTGAGTCCAGTGTTGTATCCTCGTCTATCCGGGCTATGGCGAAGTCGTAATTGTTGCCTCTGCGCACCGATGATGCGAGTATATATTTGTTGTCGGGCAGTTTGGCAATGTTGGCCGAAGAAAGTCCGGGATAGAATTCGTTGCCGATGGGATCGTGGCCGGGAACGGAGATGACGATTTTGTTTTTGCCATCGCCACTAAAAGTTGTATCAAAAGTAGCGTCGGGGTTCAATCTGGCGAACGAAATGCCTCCATTTCCGCCTGCGCTTCCTTTGTAACCTACCACCATCATTTTGTCGTTGGGCTCGAAGAAGAGTTTGATGGCAACACTTGCGTAGCCGAAATCAATCTGGGCGATGCCGTTGTCTCCGAAAGTGTTTATAAGGGTTCCGGATTGATCAATCTTGGCGAGCATCATATTGTTGGTGGCTGGCGGTTGGCTAGTGTTTCCCAGAATTATGATATTGTTATCTACAGTGGGATAAATGCTGGAGAATTTATCTTGGCCCGGGAGTTCCAAATGGAGAATGCCGTTGGTGGCAAAGCTGGAATCAAGTGTACCGTTCTCCAGCAGTCTGATGGCAATGGCATCGTTGAAATATTCTGTACCAAACCCATAGGCGGAATAGCCGACGGCGGTGATTCTGTTTTGATTGTCAACGGTAAGATCGACAAGACGTTCGTCGTTGCTGTCGCCGCTGTCGTGATAATGAATGTTGATAAGAGCCAGGCCGTTGGTGCCGAATGTATTGTCTTGTGTACCATTTGCATTGAACCGGCAGGCGAACATCTTATAATCATAAATGAAACCGCCAATTCCTTTTTGTCTACCACAAAGAACAATTTTGCCATCTTGCTGGACGGCGACCTGATTGACCGCAAACCTGTAATGGTAATCGCTAGCAATGAACAATGCTGTGCCATTCGTTCCAAAGGTTGTGTCAAGGCTTCCATTTTCAAGATACTTTTTAATTCCGATGGTTGGAAGGGGCGTGTTTACCAATTGAGGATTTAGTGAATACGGGACAAGAATAGAATTATCTGCCATAAAATAAGGATGGTCTGCAATGCCATCGGTGTCATTGCTGAAGATATTATCACTGAACAATCCGGTTTGATTGATTCCGCCATTTGCATAAGAAGCGTCTAAAACAAGTTGTTGCGAGTGGATATAGACGGGAAATATGATTATAAAGAAAGTGAAAATTTTGTTCATGATCTGAGGTTGTTATTTATAATAATGTGCAAAGATATAGAAAACGCAACTAACAGCTGGTGAATTGACTAATGGAATTTTGAATGATCAGAAAAGCAAAAATTATTAAGAAGTATTTTGTCATCTATGGTTTTTGTTAATTGTGCCTAACTTCTCGCAGCTAACTTTAGTGGTGGATTATGGAATAGTCTTAAGAACTTTTATTGACCATTCCGTTCCAAGATATATTAACCTTAACGGGTAAAATATTATCAATAAAATTATGAAAGTACATACAGTTAGAAATTAACAAATTATACTTAGTTGTCAGTTTCGAATTATATATTTTATCTGCCTTTTCTAAGACATATATTTTATCTTCAAGTTTTGCGATTTCACTACTGTCTTTTGCATGTTTTATTGAGTCAAATACAGGTTTTTTCAATATTTCTCGTGTACTAGTTAACTTCAAAGGTTGCTTTTTCAAAGCTTCTAAAGTTTCCCATGGTTTATATTTCGATTGGACTGATTTTGGAATAAGTACACATCTCCATCTATACTATCAATAGAATTTTCGTAATATTTTACTGCTTTGTGTATTTCAGACTTCTTAGTAATGATTTCTATACTTAATTTTGTCAAATGATTAAGTTCAGATTCTTCCTGCATCAGAATGACAAACGGGGCGGTGATGTTTTGGATGGCGACTGGTCGCGTTATGGGAGACGCGATGTATCGGTGTCTGTACGCGGGATGTAATGAACGGTTTGAAAACGTTCGTGCAGCTTTGCGCTAGGGATTGAGGCGGCATCCTTTTTTTTCGGCCCTTTTCGGGCCGGAAAAAAAGATATAGCCGAAAGCCCGTGCCGAAGGCAGCGCCCAGAGGAAAGTTTGAAAGTCGGAGGTTTAAAGCAGAAGCTGAATGCATAAAAAAAGTCCGCTTTGTGGGCGGACTTTGTGGTTTGAACTGATTGTCTATTTTGTGACGATGGTCATCTCGTCGACGATGTGCTTGGCGCCGGCATATTTGTCGATGATCCAGAGGACGTAGCGGATGTCGACGTTGATGGTGCGCTGCAAGTCTGGGTCGAAGATGACGTCGCCGGCCATGGCTTCAATGTTGCCGTCAAAGGCGAGGCCGATGAGTTCTCCTTTTCCGTTCAAGACGGGTGAGCCTGAGTTTCCGCCGGTGATGTCGTTGTCGGTAAGGAAGTTGATCGGCATATATCCATTCTTGTCGGCGTAGCGGCCGAAGTCCTTTTTCTTGTACATGGTGAGCATCTTGGACGGGAGACCGAATTCTTCGTCGCCCTTTTTGTACTTTTTCATCATGCCTTCCATTGTTGTGTAGTTGTTGGTCTTGGCGTCGTTTCGCTTGTCGGCGGGTAGTGCGCGGACTTTACCATAGGTCAATCTCAATGTTGAATTGGCATCTGGATATTTGATCTCGCCCATCTTGCTGTCGCGAAGTCCTTGGACCAATAGCCTGTAGGCGCGGTCGTACTTTTCCTGTGCGATTGTTATCTCGTCAGATTTGCCGGTGAAGTGCGATACCATGTCCTTTGAAAGCGCGAGGAGTTGGTCCTTGTCGAGTTTTTCCTCGGACGGATCCATAAGGAATGCCTTGTAGCGCTCGGCAGATGTCACGATGGAATTGTCGATGGCGTTGCTTACGAACGGACCGAAATCGTAATTGTTCTTTTCGCCCAATAGCTTTACTTCGGGCGCGGTGGCGTACGGTTTTGCTTTGGTGGAATATAAATGAAGTTGTGCTGCAAGCAAATCTTTTTCGGCCGGAATGTAAACGTCTTTCATGCGTTCGTTGAAAGATTCCATCATTTTCGGCATCATTTCCTTGCGTCGCGCGTCGTCGGCCTTTACATAGCTTAACATTTCGCGTCCCATTGATGCACTTGAAGCGCCAAAAGCCGTGGTGCGAAATAGCTGGTTGAGGTAGCTGTCGTGCTTGGATTTGTCGTTGGTAACCTTATAATAGTCGTTGATATCGGCGATGACATTGCCATAAACGGCTTTGTTCTCTGCTTGGTTGGCCCATTGGTTGAACTTGAGCTCCATATCATTTTTGGTGGAAACGGTGCCGTGCTTTGTGAGCGCGTCGATCATTCCCTGACGGTTTTTCCAGTAGTTGGCAGTCCCGGCGAACTTAGAAGCGTACTGCAAGCGGATGGCGGGGTCTTGGTCCATGTATTTTTTCATGTTGTCCATTCCTGTTTTTGCGCCCTCGACCCAAGCTGGGTAAGCATACTTAACGTTCTGCTCAATGCCCATGGCGGGCATCCAACGGTTGGTCCGTCCCGGATATCCAAGAATCATCGCAAAGTCGTTTTCTTTTACGCCGCTAATGTTCACTGGCAGGTAATGCTTTGGATTCAACGGCACATTGTCGGTGGAATATGCTGCTGGGTTTCCGTCCTTGTCGGCGTATACCCGGAACATGGAGAAGTCGCCCGTTTGGCGCGGCCACTCCCAGTTGTCAGTGTCGCCACCGAATTTGCCCACGCTTTCTGGCGGTGTTCCCACCAATCGAACGTCCTTGTAATCCTGATAAACAAAGTAGTAATATTCGTTGCCCTGGAAGAAAGGACGTACCGATACGGTATATTTTCCGCCCTCGTTGTTCTCTTTTTCGATCTCCGCCATTTCCTGTTGGATGGCTTTGTCGCGTTCAGCCTCGTTCATTTGGGATGTTACCTTGCTTAAAATCCTCTTGGTGACATCATCCATTCGGACAAAAAACCTAACGTAAAGACTCGAGGGTTTCATTTCGCTCTTTCTATCTGGTGCCCAATATCCATCGCGCAGGTAGTTTTTATCTTTGGTCGAAAGTTCTGCGATGGCCGAATATCCACAGTGGTGATTGGTAAGCACAAGTCCATCCTTGGAAACGAGCTCTGCCGTGCAACCGCCATTGAACTGAACGATGGCGTCCTTGAGACTTGAATGGTTGACGCTGTAGATCTCGTCGGCCGTTAACTGAAGTCCCATCTTTTGCATATCGCGATGGTTGAGGCGCTCGATGAACATCAAGAACCACATTCCCTCGTCGGCCTTGACCTTGATCGGAAAAGCCATCATAACTGTGATGGCAATAAGAAGCAATTTTTTCATAAAAGTTAGAAGTTTGTTAATAAAAAACCCGCGAAAGCACCGCAGGAACGCGAATGTACGATTTTTTATAAATTTTTGTGCGATAATCTGTGTTGTATTTATTGTCTTTGCAGAAAAGTTTACCGCGAAGCTATCAATAAGAGAATCGGTTGCTATTTTTGCGATTATGTTCTTCAATGAAGTTTCCTTGCAAATGAATTGTCCTATTAAATGAGAATTTTTTGTCTGATTGCCTTTGTGTTTTTATTTGCTCAAACTTATGCGCAAGATGGCTTGGCGGCTGGTACTGTCACTTTTGGAAATGCACCGTTGCCGGGCGTTACAGTACGAAATTTTGAATCGGGCCAAACCGTGATGACAGACAACAAAGGTATTTTCAAGATTTATTCCAGGATTGGCGACATTGTTTATTTCTATTACGTCGGGATGAAGGACACCAATGTGTTGATCACAACATACAATATCGGCAGTAATTCGCTGGAGGTCAAAATGGAGGAATTCTCGACTAATATCGATGAAGTCGTGGTGGACAAAAACGGCAAGATAGATGCGGTTTCACTGGGCATTATTCCCTACACGCCGCCTCAATACACCACAAACGAGCGACGGCTAAAAACAGCGGGCGATTTTAAATACGTCGAGCTTTTTAAAATTATTGCCGGAGGGCTGAAGATCGACCCGATTTTGAATGCCATCAACGGCAAGACCAAAATGCTAAAAAAGGGAATCGTTTACGAAAAGAATGCTGCTGTGGTCGAATATCTTCGTGTGAATTTTCATGACTACATTAAGAACAATCTGAAAATAGAAGATGAAGACGAAATCGTGCGCTTCTGCTATTTCGTCGGGGACATTGAAAATTCTGCCGGACTGACAAGGAACAATGATCTACAGACAAAGTTCTATTTGGCCAATGCCATGCTGGATTATAATGAGCGCAAGACGAAGGAATAAGTACCAGTTACAATTGGCGGCGATATTGTGTCAGTTCATAAAAAAATGAAAGTATATAATTTTATGTCGTCAATTACTGTTTAAAAATGTTATAAAATATGCAGATTAATATATCAAAATTACTACTGATAGTGATTGGATTTTTAACTTTTATTTATATACGCAGGCTTTCAATAAACAATTAATAGCGGTAAATTCCGACTTTAATCATTAACCTAAAAAAAACACAAACATGGGATTATTTTCATTTATCAAAGGCGTGGGCAAAAAGATTTTCGGAAGCAAGGAAGCCGAGGCGCCAGTTGAGGAAAAAGCAAAACTGAAGGCTAGCGCATTGCTCAAGTACGTCCAGGATCTTGGTCTTCCATTCCAAAGCATAAATGTTGTGCTTCGCGGCGACGACGTTGTGGTTAAAGGAGAAGTGGAAAAGCAATCAGACTCGGAAAAGATTGTTCTTGCGCTAGGAAATGTCGAAGGCGTTGACACCGTGGACAACCAAATGACGGTAAAAGCTGCCGCCAAAGAATCGAGATACCACACGGTCCAGTCGGGCGATACTCTTTCTAAAATCGCAAAAACAATGTACGGCGACGCGATGAAATATCCAACGATATTTGAAGCTAACAAACCGATGCTTTCTGATCCCGACAAAATCTATCCCGGACAGGTTTTGAGGATTCCTGATCTGACGTAAGTCGAATTTAAAACTATTATTGAAAGGTGGAAAGAAATTTCCGCCTTTTTTTGTGCAAAAATTTAATCTTTCCATCATCAAAAGAAAAGAACCATTTTTACGACGATGTCACTCTTTATTACATACATTTGATTTTTAAAAGATATTTGAGTACGTCGTCACTTCCAATACAACTGATTTGATATCATATACATAAAATCCTGAATATCCATTTAAACCAATTATTAACAAATAAATTATTACACATGAAACAAATTTACCTTCTATCCGCTTTTCTGGTCTTTGGCTCCGCCATTGGACAGGTTGTAAATCCAGTAGCTGCAACCACAACCTTTTCAGCAGCTTTCAACACTGATCTCGCAAATGTTTACAATGGCGTCGGGTTGGAAAACTTTCCAAGTGTAACCTCAAACCATGCACCGACAACGCCTTCAAACAGCGGCGTCGCGAATGAAACAACCGGGAATATCGATTTTGATTTGGGTGGCACTTTTAATATTGATGGCATTGCTTTTTGGAATCAAAATGCTGGTGGTCCAAGTACAGACATCGGTGTGAATGAAGTCACCTTTTTGTCATCTACAGACGGAATAACTTACACGCTTATACCAGGCGCTCCAACCAGTTTTCTAGAAGTTACAATCGAACCGGCGCCACCAGAAACTTTCAGTTTCCCCGCTGTAAGCACTGCATTTATTAGAATGTCGATCACGAGCAACCACGGCGGTGCATTTGCAGGTTTTGCAGAAATTGCCTTTGCAACAGGCGGGATATTGGCCAATAAATCATTTGCGGTCACAAATTCAATTGCAATCTATCCAAATCCATCAGCGAATTTTGTTCAGGTTTCTGGTCTAAAAGCAACTGAAAGTTTTACTTTTTACAATGTACTCGGTCAATCTGTTATGAGTGGCCTTGTCTCAGACAACGTAAAAATCGATGTTCAAAACTTGGCAAATGGTATATATTATTTGAATATTGGAAATGGAAATTCTATTCGATTCATAAAAGAATAGTTTAAAACGATTCTGGAATTATTTAAAAAGGCGGAAATAGATTTCCGCCTTTTTTTTGTGCGATATATTTAATTAAAATCTAGATTTAAAATAAATGCCGACCGCAACGGAACAATCTCAAATTCAAAGTCTGTTTAACCGAAATTCCGTGTTTTCGCCTGCGGCAAAAGCACGGAATTTCCGGGTCGCTCCGCTGCGCTCGGCTTCTATTTCAAGTGAAGAAAATCGGGTAATATAAATTCCGAGATATAGTTAGACCACCTCCTCATTCAACATTCCCCATAACGCATCCTTCAACTCCACCAAGCCCTGCTGCGCAACCGATGAAATCATCAACCATCTAGTTTTTGGAAAATGCTCCTGCATGTGCAAAGTCATTTCGGCCTTGAGCTCATCGTCGAGCAGATCGCATTTGGTGATAACGACCATTCGTTCTTTGTCCAGAATCTCGGGATTGTATCGTTTGAGTTCATCAACAAGAATATCATATTCTCTTCGGATGTCATTCGCATCAGCGGGAACCAAGAACAATAAAACTGAATTCCGCTCGATATGTCGCAAAAAATAATGTCCCAAACCTTTTCCCTCGGCCGCGCCCTCAATGATGCCGGGAATATCGGCTATCACAAAAGATTGGTAATCCCTATGTGCAACGATGCCTAGATTCGGTTTTAACGTCGTAAAAGCGTAATCCGCTATCTTGGGTTTGGCAGAAGTCAACACCGAAAGCAGTGTCGATTTTCCAGCATTTGGGAAACCGACAAGACCAACATCGGCAAGAACTTTTAACTCTAAAGTAATATCGGTTTCAATGCCGGGAAGTCCCGGTTGTGCATATCGCGGCGTTTGGTTGGTCGAACTTCTAAAATGCCAATTTCCTAGTCCGCCTTTTCCTCCTTGCGCCAAAATCTTCTTTTCTCCGTCTTCGGTGACTTCAAAAAGTATTTCGTTAGTGTCCTTGTCTCTAACAACAGTTCCCAGCGGCACATCGATAAATTTGTCCTCGCCATTTGCGCCCGTACTTCTATCGCTTCCGCCATCGCCGCCGTGTCCGCCCTTTACGTGGCGCGCAAATTTTAGGTGAATCAGCGTCCAAAGTCCTTTGTTTCCAACCAGATAAACGTGGCCTCCGCGACCGCCATCGCCACCATCTGGCCCACCTTTTTCGATGAACTTTTCGCGGTGCAAATGCGTAGAGCCTTTGCCGCCCTTGCCGGATGAAACATTTATTTTTACGTAGTCAACAAAATTTCCTTCTGTCATTTTATATTTTTTTATTCTTAAAGCGCAAGATGGTTTTTATTCGCCGCGGCGCAAAGATTTTATAAGGACTTTATCGATTTTTACGCCGTCCATATCAATGACCTCAAGCTCGTAATTCTGCCAAACAAGCTTTTCGCCCTGTTTTGGAATACGCATCAGTTCAGTCATTATCAATCCGCTAACGGTCGTCACATCGTAATCGTTTATCAGATCATCGAGTTCAAAGAAGGTGAGAAAATCGTGCAGTGAATAATGCCCATCGACCAACCAGGTGCCATCTTCTCTGGAAACGAGCTTAAAATCATCTTTATAGAATTCCGAAGCATCGCCCACAAGCGCTTCCAGAATATCATTTAGTGTTATAATTCCCTGAAAAACACCATATTCATCAGAGACCAAGGCATAATGAATGCCGCTCATCTTGAAATGCGTCAGCGCTTTATAGGCCGTGGTCTGTTCCATCAAATATGGCGCTTCCTCCATTATCGTGGCAAGATTGAACTCGGTTTCGCTGAAATGCGCGAAAATATTCTTCAGGTTTACTACACCTACTATGTCATCGTGATTTTGTTTATAAACCGGATAAATCGAGTGCAGATCCTTTAGCATAATCGTGTTGACCTCGTTCCTGTTGGCATTTACCGGAAGAAATGCAACGCTCTTTCTGTGCGTCATGAGCGAATTTACTTTTCTGTCGCCAATGTGAAAAACACGTTCCACAATATCCTGTTCTATTTCCTGAACCTCGCCGCCTTCGGTGCCTTCTTTTATAATGGCTTTTATTTCTTCCTCGGTCACTTTGCCGTCGGCCGAAGGTTTTATCATCAATACCTTCAATAGAAATTCGGTAGAATGCGTGAGCAACCAAATAAATGGCCAAGTGATTATCGAGATCCATTTCATTGGCAATGCTACGGTCTTCGCGATTTTCTCAGGATGGTTCAGCCCAATTCTTTTTGGCAAGAGCTCACCCAGAACCAGCGAGAAAAAGGTAAGAATCACAACCACGATCCCAACCGCCAGCGAATCTGCATAAATCCGCAATGACTCAAATCCCGCTATATAATTCCTGACATCAGTCGTAATCTGATCGCCAGAAAAAACACCTGTCAGAATTCCGATCAAGGTAATGCCGATCTGAACGGTCGATAAAAATTTATTGGGCGAATTCGCAAGATCGAGCGCCGCTATCGCACTTTTGTTGCCCTTTTTGGCAGAATTCTCAAGACGATTTTTCCGTGCCGAGATCAATGCTATTTCCGACATCGAGAAAACACCGTTGAGCAGAATAAGAAAGAAAATAATTAGAATTGCCATAAGTTATTGCGCTTTCCGCAATGATTTAATTCCGAACCTAATATAACAAAAAATTCGCAGCGAGGTTCATATAATTAAGCTGCACATTTCCCAATTTATAATATCGATTAAAGTCTATCGATAGCTGCCGAAAGTCGGCCCGTGATTTCATCAATGGTCCCCATGCCGTCCACGCTCGAATACCGTCCCTGTTTTTTGTAATATTCCATCAGCGGTGAGGTCTTCAGATTGTATTCATCATAACGGTTGCGGATTTTCGCCTCGTCCTGATCGTCGGATCTGCCGCTGGTCTTGCCGCGCTCCAAAAGTCGTGCGACAAGAATATCATCGTCGGCCTCAAGCCCGATGGTTGCCGAATTCTTCCAGCCTTTTCCTTCCAAGAAAGCGTCCAAAGCCTCCGCCTGCGCGATTGTCCGAGGGAAACCGTCGAACAAAAAGCCGCTCGCCCCTGGATTTCTGTCCACCGCATCCTCCAGCATTTTTATCGTCACCTCGTCCGGAACCAAATCGCCGGCGTCCATATAAGATTTTGCGAGATTGCCCAACGGCGTGTTCTCTTTCAGGTTCATCCGAAAAAGATCGCCCGTCGAAAGATGGACTAGATTGTATTTCTTCTTCAGGAATTCAGCTTGAGTGCCCTTGCCCGCGCCAGGTTTTCCAAAAAGTATAATATTGGTCATTTTAGCAATTAAATTTGTTCGGTTTCGTCCAGTTGATAAACTTCCGCCAAGTTTCGGCCCAGACCGTCATAGTCCAGTCCGTAGCCCACTATAAATTTGTGCGGAATCCGTATCCCGATATAGTCTATTTTAATATCCTTTTTAAACGCTTCGGGCTTAAAAAAGAGCGTCGCGATCTTAAAGTGCGCCACGTCCATCGCCTTGAATTTCTCCTTCAGCACCTCGATCGTGTTCCCCGTGTCCACAATGTCCTCGATCACGATCACACTGCGGCCTTTCAAGTCCTGGTTCAGCCCGATCAGCTGCTGCACATCGTTGGTAGATTGCGTCCCGTCATAGCTTTGCATCTTGATAAAGCTCACCTCGCACGGCCTCTTGTAGTGCTTCATAAAATCCGCCACCACCATAAAAGCACCATTGAGCACGCCGATAAAAACCGGCACATCATCATAAAAATCCGCCTCGATCTGTCTGGCCATTTCCGCCACCGCAAAATCGATTTCCTTCGCCGAGATGAACGGCACAAAGCACTTGTCATGAAGCTGTATCACTTTTTTTGGGTTTTAAAAGACGCAAAGATAACGATTACAAGATTGTGAAATTTTGACAGCGATCATCAATATTCACGGGGTAATTGTGAACGCCGGCCAAAAAGAAATGTAAAAATTTGTACTAACTAATAAGCTTGAACAATATGAATTGTCATCGCGTACTGTTCTTAAATAAAGATGCAACCCATTGTTTTGGCGTGATATAAACCGCCCCCATAATTCCCGCCTGACCCCCAAAACGCCGCGGCTTTCATACCGTTTTCCATTTTGATACGATAGATGTTTTTTACGATAAGATGTCTAATCAAAGGCCTGTATTATGGGAATTGCTGAAAATCTACTTTGTAGAACGCTTCATTATAGGTGATAAAAATCAAAGCATTTCGGACCTGCACATTTGGATCTCTTACACAAACAAGGAGTAAATGTTTGGATAAATCGGCATAAAGTGTGTCGCTGTAGTCTTTTTTGTGAATTGCAGTCAATTGGTCTTTTACATCGTAAAGTTTCTTAAAATCGTCGATCCATTCAATACTTCGCTGCAATCTTGACCACGGTTTTGTCTGTGCCGAAATTTCACAAAAGATTGTAATTAATAAAGAGATTAAATATTTAAGCGTGATAAATATTAAAATAAACGGCTGTTTCTTAAAGTACAGTGTAAATTTGTAAAAAGCAAAATCGAATGAGGTCATTTAAAAATATAGCTGGTTTGCTCACGTTGATAATCATTATTTTTGTGGTAATATTTGTGGTTGCCAAAAATCCGGAAAATAGCTTGGGTAACAATATGCAATTAAGCAAAAAACCTGCTGTGGATGTTGCGCAAGCTTCGTTGCGCGATAGCATCGTTGCTTATGGGCTATATCATTTGGATACTCCGTATATTACTGCCGGCTGTTCCGCAGAAGGTTTTGATTGTTCTGGCTTTGTGTATTTTGTCTTCCAGCATTTTGACATCAACGTTCCGCGAAGTTCTGCAGACTATAAAGATTTTGGCACAGAAATTACTATAGAAAATGTGGAAAAAGGTGATGTTCTATTGTTTCTGAGCCCAACAAGAGACGTAATCGGTCACATTGGGATTGTATCAAATGCCAAAGGAATCAACAGCGATTTTGTGCACGCCACTTCTGGCAGACAAATGAAGGTTGTCGTCACAAACCTCTATAAAACCGGTTATCGAGAGCGGTTTGTGAAGGCGGTACGTGTTTTTTGATTTTTTAAATATTCTAAACTTTCTGGTTTCGTACGCAAATCTATTTGGTGGCATGCGAAATACAGAACTGTTGCAAGTGAAATCCCCGATCGTGCACACGCGCCAGGGATTGTAGCGGCATCCTTTTTTTTGCCTTTTCGGCAAAAAAAAGATACAGCGAAAAGCCCGCAGCGTGCCGTGCGAAAGCAAAGGCACGATGGGCGCCCAAATAATTCTCGCACATCCACATCCTGCAAGCATTCTCAAAAATCCTGAAACATCCACCGTTGCAACGCGAGTGCGTGTTTTGTAACTTCGGGGAAATTTTGAACAATGAAATCTTATATAAAAACAGTCGCACTTTCGGTGATTTTTGCAGGTTGCAAAGGCCAGGTCAACAAAGAAAAAGTAGCGGCAACACCGCCTGACAATGTCAAAACCGAGATTGGCCAGATTACTTTGCCCGCGCCCTATTCCACAAAATCTGTCTCCAATTCGTCGTCGATGATCGATTGGCCTTCGGGCAAAATGCCGACCGCGCCCGAGGGTTTTCAGGTTTCCGCTTTCGCGAATGATTTAAAAAATCCCCGCAATACTTATCAGGCCCCAAACGGCGACATCTTCGTCGTCGAAAGCGGCACCAGAGCGAGCCGCGATCAGATCACGATTTTTCGGGATTCCAAAAAAGATGGTTCGTATGCCATGCGCAATGTTTATTTGTCGGGACTCAATCGACCGTACGGCGTTCTCGTCCTCAACAATTATTTCTACGTCGCCAACACAGACGGGCTTTTGCGCTATCCATACGAGGCAAGTGCGATGGAAATGACCTCAAAATCAGAGAAAATCCTCGACCTTCCAGCGGGCGGTTACAACAATCACTGGACCCGAAACCTGTTGGCAAGTCCCGATGGCAAAAAGATTTACGTCACCGTCGGTTCGGGCAGCAATGTTGCCGAACATGGAATGGACAAAGAAATCCGACGCGCCGACATTCTTGAGATAAACCCCGATGGATCTGGCGAAAACATATACGCCAGCGGTCTTCGAAACCCCGTCGGGATGGATTGGAACCCAGCCAATGGCGAGCTTTGGACCGCGGTAAACGAGCGCGACGAGCTCGGTGACGAACTCGTGCCCGACTATGCAACGAGCCTCAAACCAGGCGGTTTTTACGGTTGGCCTTACTCCTATTTTGGCAATAATCTCGACCCAAGATTGAAGGGCGTCGGAAAAGATCTTGCAGCAAAAGCAATCGTTCCAGATGTTCCTCTCGGCGCGCACACCGCTTCGCTCGGCCTGATTTTTTACACAAAAAACGCCTTTCCGGCAAAGTATAAAAACGGAATGTTCATCGGACAGCACGGCTCTTGGAACCGCTCCATTTTGTCGGGCTACAAAGTTGTTTTTGTACCTTTCAACAACGGAAAAGCTGGAAAGCCCGAGGATTTTCTAACAGGTTTTATCGCCGATGCAAAAAATGCAAAAGTGTACGGTCGCCCTGTTGACGTGACTGTGATCAATGACGGTTCACTGCTCGTGAACGATGATAGCGGGAATATAATTTGGAAGATTTCAGCCATAAAATAATGCGCAGCTATTTTTTAATCATAATCAATTGCTGCATTTTGTGCTGCGCGCATTGTGGTTTTGCACAAAATGACACGATTGCGTCGATATCCATAAGTCCTTATTATATAGGCGATTCCTTGTTGCAAAATAGCGCTTCAATAATTGACGTTTCAGACTTGAATTCGAATAATCTGACGGAGCTTCCGCAGATTGTCAACCGAGCTCCCGGTGTTTTGATGCAGTCTTCAAATTTTACGACGAACAGAATAATAATTCGAGGCATAGGTGCGAGAACGCCTTATGGCACGAACAAAATTCGCGCATATTTTCAAAACATTCCACTAACATCGGGCGATGGCGAAACCGTAATCGATGATATCGACGTGCAGAATATTGGTACAATTGAAATCATAAAAGGGCCAAATTCCAGCGTTTATGGCTCGGGACTTGGCGGCGCAATTTTGATTTCGCCAAAAACCGGAATCAACGAGGCGTCTTATTCACTCGTTCACGGTTCGTATGGTTTGATTAAAAATTCTGCAAATGTTTCAATTGCAAATTCAAAATCTGATTTATCTGTAAATCTTCACAACCTCGAAACCGACGGTTGGCGCGACAACAGCAGTTACAAACGACAGGGCGCAACAATTTCGGGAAACAAAAAGTTCAACAGTACGAAGATTTCATATCTCGCGAATTACACTTGGCTCAAAGGTTTTATTCCAAGTTCGATTGACGAAAAAACCTTCGCCGAAAATCCGCGCGCCGCCGCCAAAACTTGGGCAGACGCCAAAGGTTACAAAGAATATCGGAGTGTTTTGGGCGGTTTGACAATTGAAAATAGATTCGCCCGAAATATAAATTTGAGCACAACACTTTTCGGAAATTATAAAAAAAGCAACGAGCCGCGACCTTTCGATATTCTGAGGCAATATACTTTCGCTTACGGCGTTCGCTCACAATTAAAAAGCAGTCTTACATTATTTAAAAGAAATCTAAAAACAAATATTGGCCTTGAAATATTCAGTGAAGATTACCATGGCAAAAACCTTGAGAACAATTACAAAACCAACAACGGCCTAGGAAGCTTGGAAGGATTTCAGTTGAGCGGTGCAGAGCAGAAAAGAGTTTTTCAGAATGTCTTTGCTCAAGCTGAATATGATATTTATAAAAATATTTCAATGCAGACAGGCTTTAACATAAATGCAAGCCAGTTTAAATTGAACAAATCTTTTCCTGTACTAAGTTCTTTTAAATCTGATTTTAATTATGCCACAAATTACTCTCCAAACGTATCGCTTAATTATTCAATAAAAAATCTTGCAAATCTTTACGCTTCGTATGCAAGAGGATTTTCGCTGCCATCAATTTCTGAATCTCTTAATGCTGACGGCACTTTCAACCAAGATCTAAAACCCGAGCGCGGCACAAACTACGAAGTTGGCGGAAAGTTCGATTTTCTAAAAAACAATTTGCATTTAAATATTGCAGCGTTTAATATGAAAATCAGCAATTTGCTCATCGCCAAACGCATTGCCGAAGATCAATACATCGGCACGAATGCTGGGAAAACAAGACATCGCGGATTGGAATTTTCTTCCGATTATAAATTTGATATTGCTAAATATTTCACGGTTTTCACTACCGTTAACGGAACGATTGGCGAATATCGATTCTTGGAATTTATCGATCGAGAAATGGATTTTTCTGGAAACCGACTTACTGGCGTTCCTTCTAAGCAAGCTTCGGCACTGATAAAAGTGTCAATCAAAAATATTTTGTACGTTTCGATTGACGGCCTTTGGGTTGATAAACTTCCACTGAACGATGGCAACATAAAATATTCAAGCGCTTACCAAGTTCTCGATGCAAAAGCAGGTGCTGAAATTTCGTTATTTAACAAACTGTCAGCTGATTTTTCTTTTGGAATAAATAATTTGGCAAATGAAGAATACGCTTCGTTAATCTTACCAAACGCTGTGGGTTTCGGAAAAAGTGAACCAAGATACTTTTACCCAGGTTTGCCAATCAATTACTATGGAAGTTTCACCTTTAAATATTCGCTTTAGAACTTTATTTTCCACGAAGTTTAATTTGGGATTTGGTTTCAGTCATTTGCAGAATTGCCAAAATCCAAACTTTCGTTTTATATTTGGTAACAACCAAAAAACAAAACAAATGTCAGGCAAGTTTTCTAATATGTGGAACGGCCATTGTCCCGAAAGCCTTATCGATGACAAAGACGTGAGAATGCGCCTTAACCGCCATGACTTTTTTGAGAGCGAGGCAACAGGACTTCAAATCTGCATTGTCGTTCCCGGCGTTCAGGCGGTAATTTTGAATTGGCGCGGCAAGGGGAATTTCCGCACAACCGAAACGTATGGCGATGAAATCGAGAATGGAGAAATATTGAGCCCACAAAATATGGATATGCCACCGTTCAATTGGCCTGTTATCGTTTTTGAAGGAGAAGATGATATCAAAGAGTATATTGCGAAATTAAAACCGCACGGTAATGAAAACACTCGACCAGTGGTTTGAAGAATATGCAGTAAGCCATCAAAATCCCAGGAACAAAGCAATTCATTATATCTGTGTTCCTGCGATATTTTTCGCGATTGTCGGATTGCTAATGTCGATTCCTAGTGATTTAATTGCAAATCTTACAAATATGAAATTGCCAATCATTGAGAATTGGGCAACACTTGTATTAATTTTCGTTCTGATTTTTTATATTAGATTATCGATTGCAATGGCATTTAAAATATTAATTTTTTCCATTATTTGTTTGGTAGCAAATTATTATATCGAGAAGTTTGTTGCACTGTGGCTTTTCTCTATTGGGCTTTTCATCCTGGCTTGGATTGGGCAATTTTATGGGCACAATATAGAAGGCAAAAAACCGTCATTTCTCAAAGACCTGCAATTTCTTCTGATTGGACCTGCCTGGGTTTTGGAAAACATTATAGCCCATAAGTGATCACTATCGTTTTGCGTCTACCACGCAATATATTTGCGCAATATGAAAAAGAGAAAGCAGAAACCGTGTAAAATCTCCAAAAAATCACTTTGCATCAATTTAGATTTGAAGAAATCAGACTTTCGAGTTTTGAATATCGACTTTGCAACTTTTGACTTTCGCATTTTCAGACTTATGCCCTACATTTGCCTATGGACTATTTTTCTTCTGACTTCAAGCTCGGGATTCTCGGTGGCGGACAGCTTGGAAAAATGCTGCTCAGCGAAACCCAAAAATATGATATTGCCACGTGCGTAATGGATACCAGCGATGAAGCGCCCGCGAAAACTAGCGCCACGAACTTTGTAATAGGCGATTTATTGAACTTTGATGATGTCTATAATTTTGGCAAGACGGTTGATTTATTGACCATTGAAATCGAGAATGTAAACCTCGATGCCTTGGATAAATTGGAGGCCGAAGGTTTAAAGATTTTTCCATCATCCAAAACTTTGAGAAAAATTCAGAACAAGGGCGACCAAAAAGATTTATATGTTCAAAATGAAATTCCAACTGCAGCATTCCAACGGTTTACGCACATCGAAGCCTTGCGGAAAGCCATTGAAAAGGGAGATATAAAATATCCATTCGTTTGGAAGGCGGCGCGTTTTGGATATGATGGCCTAGGTGTAAAAGTTGTTCGCGAGGAAAATGACTTGACCGCATTGTCTCAGGACGAATGCATTGCCGAGGTTTTGATTCCCTTCAAAAACGAGCTCGCGGTAATTGTTGCGCGATCTGAATCTGGGCAAATCCGTACATATCCTGTTGTGGAAATGGAATTTCATCCCGAGGCAAATCAAGTTGAATATGTGATCTGTCCCGCGCGAATCGATGACCAAATCACCCAGAAAGCGCACGAGATCGCGATGCGTGTTTCGGAAACAATTGACCACGTTGGACTATTGGCCGTGGAAATGTTCCTCACTGAAGATGATGAAATCCTGGTGAACGAGGTCGCGCCACGGTCGCACAATTCGGGACATTACTCGATCGAGGCGAGCTACACTTCCCAATTTGAAAACCATTTGCGCGCTATTTTGAATCTGCCGTTGGGAAATACGCAAAGCAAACTTGCCGCCGTAATGGTAAACCTCGTTGGCGCAGAGGGTTTCAACGGAAAAGTTCATTATTTAAATATTGATAAAATAATGCAAATTGATGGTGTCACGCCACATATTTATGGTAAAAAGATTACAAAACCATTTAGAAAAATGGGCCACGTTACGATAATTAATTCCGATATGAAAAAAGCGAGGGAAATCGCGCAAGAAGTGAAGGAAACGATTCGAGTTATGAGTTATGAGTTATGAGAATTTGCTGAATTAATTCTAAATTACCCTATAACTAACTTCTTATTTTTGATTTTTTCGCTTATTTAGCTTTTTTCGCTTTTTATTTAATTTTTAAATCATTTAATTTACAAATGAAAATAGCAATAATAATGGGCAGCCAATCTGATCTTCCAGTGATGCAAGGCGCCATCGACATACTTTCAGATTTCGCAATTGAAACAATTGTTGATATTGTTTCGGCACATCGTACGCCGCAAAAATTATTCGATTTTAGCAGTTCGGCGCACAAGGTCGGAATTTCCGTGATTATTGCAGGCGCGGGCGGTGCGGCACATTTGCCAGGAATGGTGGCTGCGATTTCACCGCTTCCGGTCATTGGCGTGCCCGTCAAATCCAGCAATTCCATCGATGGCTGGGATTCGATTTTATCGATCCTACAAATGCCCGCTGGCGTTCCTGTTGCAACCGTGGCGTTAAATGGCGCAAAAAATGCTGGTATTTTGGCAGCACAAATTTTGTCAACGTCAAACGCGGATATAATGCAAAAAATAATTGATTATAAAAAAAGATTGGAATCTGAAGTTATCGATTCCGCTAAACAATTAAATAATAAATAAATTAAATATTTGGAGCTTTATCCCGCTTTCCACTATATCTTTTTTTACGCCGAAAAGGCGAAAAAAAAGGATGCCGTTGCAATCGGGGCTAGGGTTTTTATCTACCTATGAAAAATATTCTTACCACAAAATTCGAAACCGTCAACGATACGGCGCCCTTCGACAAAATAAAAACTTCTGATTTTTTGCCCGCTTTTAAAGTAGCGATTGCGACGGCAAAAGAGCAAATAAACAGTATTGCCGAAAGCAACGAAAAACCATCTTTTGAAAACACAATCGCTGCGCTTTCATATTCCGGAAAAACGCTCGATCGGGTATCGAGCATTTTCTTCAATCTTCATTCGGCGGAAACCAATGATGAAATCCAAAAGATTGCAGAGGAAGTTTCACCATTGCTTTCAGAATTTGGCAATGACATAACATTGAATCCACATCTGTTCGCGCGGGTCAAATCTGTTCACGATTTAGATGACAAAAATCTCAACGGTGAGGAAAAAATGCTTTTGGTAAAACAATATAAAAGTTTTGTACGAAATGGCGCCTTATTAAACGACGGGCAAAAAATTAAATTGCGTGCACTTGACAAAGAACTCTCATTGCTTTCATTGCAATTTGGCGAGAATGTATTGGCTGAGACAAACGCTTATCAATTGCACATCACCGACAAGAACAAGGTTGCAGGAATTCCAGAAGGTGCGCAGGAAGCGGCGCAGGAATTGGCAAAGGAAACCGGAAAAGAAGGTTGGATTTTCACGTTGGATATGCCAAGTTATCTTGCGGTGCAAACCTACGCCGACAATCGGGATGTTCGAAAGACTTTGGCTTTGGCGTCGGGTTCGCGGGCTTTCAAAAGCAATGAGCATGATAATCAAAAAATTGTTCTTGACATCGTACAGAAACGACACCAGCGCGCGAATTTGCTCGGTTATAAATCGCACGCGCATTTTATACTGGAAGAAAGAATGGCCGAAACCGGCGAAAAGGTCACATCCTTTCTAAACGAACTTTTGGAGAAAGCGCGACCTGCGGCAAAGCGCGAATTTGATAAGCTTTCAGAATTCGCAAAAGATGTTGATGGTATCGACCAATTGCAAAAATGGGATGGCGCATATTATTCCGAAAAACTCAAACAGGAACTTTTTGACCTTGACGACGAAAAACTAAAACCTTATTTCCAGTTGGAGAAAGTGCTTCAGGGCGCGTTCGATATTTCGGGGAAATTATACGGACTGAATTTCAAACCGACCGATACCATTGCAAAATATCATAAAGATGTGGCCGTTTTTGAAGTTTATGATGAAGATAAATCGCTTGTTGCAATATTCTACGCGGATTTTTATCCAAGAACAGGCAAACGCAACGGCGCTTGGATGACATCTTACAAACCACAATTTATTTGGTCGGGAATCAACGAACGTCCGCACGTTTCAATTGTTTGCAATTTTACAAAACCAACTTCGACAAAACCTGCGCTATTGACTTTCAACGAAGTGACCACATTGTTCCACGAGTTTGGCCACGCGCTCCACGGAATGTTGGCCAACACGACTTTTCCGACACTTTCGGGAACCAGTGTTTTTTGGGATTTTGTGGAACTGCCAAGCCAGATTTTTGAAAATTGGTGTTACGAGCCGGAAGCTTTGGCATTGTTCGCGAAACATTATCAAACCGGCGAAGCCCTTCCAAAAGAATATATCGAGAGAATAAAACAGAGCGCCAATTTTCACGAAGGTATGGCTACGCTTCGACAATTGAGTTTTGGGCTTTTGGACATGGCTTGGCACGCCAATGATCCAATGTCGATTGCCGATGTAAAAGAGTTTGAAACCAATGCGTTCTCGGGAACGCAACTTTATCCCGATGTTGCTGACAATGCAATGAGCACGGCATTTTCGCACATTTTCCAGGGCGGTTACGCGGCTGGTTATTACAGTTACAAATGGGCGGAAGTTCTAGATGCAGATGCTTTTGCACATTTTAAGGAACAAGGTATTTTCAATAGAGAAATCGCAATGAAATTCCGTAAAGAAATCCTTTCAAAAGGTGGAACGGCACATCCGATGGAACTTTACAAGAATTTTAGAGGACAAGAACCAAACAGCGATGCTTTGCTGAAAAGAGCGGGATTAATATAGGATTGATTTATTGCTGAAATAACAGGCGAAAAATTTAAGTAATTTACGACTTTGAGTTTTAATTATGTACTTTCGTTTTAGATAGTTGAACTGTTTGCAGAACTATTTAGAGACGATGAAAAAAGTTCACAAAACCCAGTAGCGTTCTCTCGACAAAAATTTAAGCAATGTCCAAAAATCAATTTCAATAGCTTGTTTTTCGCTTGTGCAATATTGATTTATGTATATAGAACGCCACTCGAGTAAGATAGAATGCGGCAACGAAGTCAAGTGCGATATATTTAAACCAGTTTGCGACAGAAATTCCAAGCAACGCTTCGAAATCTCGGGAAATAAAATAGAGAATTGCCAAGATGATGTAGGAAAAAGCAATACCGATGAGCATAAATCCCCGACATTGTCCTTTTCTATGAAGTTTGGAAAATGTAAGGTAGGTCAAAAACCCGGAAATCACTCCGATGAATGCTGAACTGAGCAGTAATATCAAAAACATCTTCATGCTATAACTTGGAATTAATTTATATTTCAGTTCTCGAAGATTTTAAAATAATTAATTCAGATTCAATCTTAACGACCATGGCGAAAGATAATCTTTTAGATTCTTGGTCAGAAAATTGTTGTTCAAAGCTTTGAGATACTTTTCAACAATCATGAAAAATCGAAATTCGCTTGATTCGAAACGTAATTCCATTGCAACAAAGTACTTGCAATGACTCATTCAAAACAACACCTATTTAAAGTGATTTTTGTCATCCAAAAAATTTGAGCAGCACAAACCATATAATTGGGATGCTTTCGACCCATATTCCGGGATAATAGCGGTGTCGTCTTTCGTTAGCGCCAAAAATCGAGAGAATTAGTGCTATGCAAACAATTGTTGCAATGATGATCGAGGCGCGCGAATCGTTATCGAACATAATATACAATACGTACAATGTTGTTGTGCAGACGCCACCTAGAATTTTTGTGCGCTTTACACCAAATTGTTGTGGCACAGTCGATAAATGCCGGTCGTCAACATTGAGATCGATAATCTCGAACGCCAATATCAATGTAAAAACAAACAGGAATCTTTGCAGTGAAATGAACAAAAGGTTTTCAACGAAATGAAAATTCTGAGCCAATGGAAGCCAAAGTGTTACGGCGACCCAAGTAATGGCGACGATATATATTTTTGCGCCCGCCCAACTTCTTGCGTTTCGTCGGTTGGGGAAAAACGGCAATGTGTAGAGAATTGTAACGACTCCCGAAAACCCAATGATGGCCTGAGCGCGCCAATTGAATCTGCAAAATAAATAACCGGAAATAATTGTTGCCAATCCGCTAATGATCAGCACAAAAAGCATAAATCCGTTGTATCTCGGAAATTGTGTTTTGGCAATATTGTCGAACTTGACAAAGTTGTAGCCCGCGAGCGTCGAGCAGAACGCAAAAGCGAGCACATTGTTGCTTGGCTCAAAACCAAGTTCAAACGCCGAAATCCCAACCAAGCAGAGGGCGGAAAGCGCGACAATAAAGCTTCCGTCCATTACAAAATCTAAGATGTTTCGGGATCTTGGCATAGCCAAAGATAACATTTTGCAATGTTCTCAACAGCCGAAAATTTGCTGTTAAATGTCCCCGAATTCTTGTGATTTATGGCTAATTTTGCGCATCTAAAATCTAAAGCCAAAATCCATGAAAACAGACGCTTTTGCGCTCAGGCATATCGGTCCACGCGACAACGATGTTGAGCAAATGCTAAAAACCATTGGAACAGAATCGCTCGACCAACTGATCTACGAGACCATCCCGAACGACATCCGTTTGCACGCACCTTTGGATCTTGCGCCGGCAATGACGGAATATGAATATATCAACCACATCACCCAAATGGGCGGCAAGAACCGTCTATTTGCCAATTACATCGGACTTGGATATCATCCGTGCATTGTTCCTGCCGTTATCCAGCGGAATGTCTTGGAAAATCCGGGTTGGTACACCGCTTACACGCCTTACCAGGCCGAAATAGCGCAAGGTCGTCTTGAGGCAATCCTTAATTTTCAGACGATGGTGATCGAGCTTGCCGGAATGGAAATTGCCAACGCATCCTTGCTCGACGAAGGAACCGCTGCTGCAGAGGCAATGGCGCTTCTTTTTGACGTTCGCACCCGCGAGCAGAAAAAGGCAAACTGCAATAAATATTTTGTTTCCAATAAGGTTTTGCCACAGACGCTTTCGATTTTGGAAACCCGTTCGACGCCAATCGGAATCGAATTGGTTCTTGGAAATTGTGAGGATTTTGATTTCAGTACAGAATTTTTTGGAGCGATGCTCCAGAATCCGGGCAAGCACGGCGAGGTTTTGGACTACACCGATTTTATTTCGAAAGCAAAGGCAAAGGATATAAAAGTTGCGGTCGCGGCCGATATTTTAAGTCTGGTTTTGGTGAAATCTCCGGGCGAAATGGGCGCTGACGTTGTGGTTGGAACCACGCAAAGATTCGGGATTCCACTTGGCTACGGCGGACCTCACGCGGCATATTTTGCCACCAAAGATGAATACAAACGCTCGATGCCGGGAAGAATTATTGGCGTAACCGTCGATACATCGGGAAATCGCGCACTTCGAATGGCACTGCAAACCCGCGAACAGCACATCAAACGCGACAAGGCAACTTCCAATATTTGCACCGCGCAGGTTCTTCTTGCCGTTATGGCCGGAATGTACGCGGTTTATCACGGACCAAAAGGGCTGGAATATATCGCGAAGAAAGTGCACGCAATGGCAGCAACATTGGCCAATGAACTTGAAAAACTCGGTTGTTACCAAATAAACACTTCCTATTTCGACACCATCGTTGTAAAAGCCGATGCCGAAAAAGTGAAGGCTGTTGCAGAGAACAATATGGTCAACTTTTGGTATGTTGACGAAAATACGATTTCGATCGCGGTGAACGAAACCACGTCGTTGGCGGACATTCAAACAATCGTAAGGATTTTTGCCGAAGCGCTTGAAAAAGAAATCTCCGTTCCCGAAAAACTCGAAACAAAATCTGTGATACCAGAAAAAGTGCAGCGTTCGAGCCAATTTTTGCAGCACGAGGTTTTCAATAAATACCATTCGGAAACCGCTTTGATGCGATATATAAAAATGCTCGAGCGAAAAGATCTTGCGCTCAACCATTCGATGATCGCGCTGGGTTCTTGTACGATGAAACTCAATGCTGCGGCGGAAATGCTAGCATTGTCCATGGCAAATTGGAACAGCATCCATCCTTTTGCCCCGCTCGATCAAGCGCACGGTTATCAGGAAATGCTTCAGAAACTTGAGCAGCAATTAAACGTTATCACAGGTTTTGCAGGAACAACTTTGCAACCAAATTCAGGCGCTCAGGGCGAATATGCGGGCTTGATGGTGATTCGCGCCTATCACTTTTCAAGAGGCGACAATCACCGAAACATCGCGCTTATTCCAGCATCAGCGCACGGCACAAATCCGGCTTCGGCAGCAATGGCGGGAATGGAAATAGTTGTGACCAAAACATTGGAAAACGGAAACATCGACGTTGAAGATCTTCGCGAAAAAGCAATCAAGCACAAGGATAATCTTTCATGTTTGATGGTGACATATCCTTCAACGCATGGTGTTTATGAAGCGGCAATCATTGAAATCACAAAAATAATACACGACAACGGCGGTCAGGTTTATATGGACGGCGCGAACATGAATGCACAGGTCGGGCTTACAAATCCCGCCAGAATTGGTGCGGACGTTTGCCACCTCAACCTTCACAAAACCTTTGCAATTCCGCACGGCGGCGGCGGACCTGGTGTTGGGCCAATTTGCGTGGCGAAACATCTTGTTCCATTTTTGCCAACAAATCCTATTGTTCCTACAGGAGGTTCGGATGCGATCACCGCGATTTCCGCCGCGCCATGGGGCTCGGCTTTGGTCTGTCTTATTTCCTACGGTTACATTTGCATGCTTGGCGCGGAAGGTGTTACGCAAGCAACCAAAATAGCGATTCTGAACGCCAATTATATAAAGGAGCGCTTGAGCGGACATTACAAAACGCTTTACACCGGCGAAATGAACCGCGCGGCGCACGAAATGATCATAGAATGCCGGCCTTTCAAGCAGAAGGGCATCGAGGTAACCGACATTGCTAAACGCTTGATGGACTATGGTTTCCACGCGCCCACGGTTTCGTTTCCCGTTGCAGGAACAATGATGATCGAACCTACGGAAAGCGAAAATCTCGAAGAGCTCGACCGTTTTTGCGATGCTATGATCTCCATCCGAAAAGAAATCGAGGCGGCCGACATTGACGACAAGAACAATGTCCTTAAAAATTCCCCCCACACAATGGCGATGATAACTTCTGACGAATGGAATTTTCCTTACACGCGGCAGCAGGCGGCTTTCCCGTTGGATTATATTGCTGCCAACAAGTTCTGGCCGAGCGTTCGCCGTGCCGATGATGCTTATGGCGATAGAAACCTGATCTGCAGTTGCGCACCGATCGAAGCTTATATGGAAAATCAATAGTCCGTGAATTTAAATATGAATTTTCCATTATTGAGAATGCCGGACATTGATATAAAATTTTGAATGTTTTTGCCAAAAATTAAATTTTGACCACTTTAAAACGCACGAAGTTGAGGTAATGACAAATCTGAAACCTATTTTTCCGCGATTTGCATATAAATATTACCTTTACTCGATTTTCTAGCTACGCAAAATGACCGTAAAAATTACAGGTACAGGAAGCTACATTCCTGAAGTATTGGTTTCCAACGACGATTTTGGCAATCATACCTTCTTGAATTCCGATGGTTCGCCTTTCTCCGTCAAGAACGATGTGATCGCCACTAAGTTCAAGAGCATCACTGGCATCGCAGAGCGGCGGTACGTCAGCAGCAATGTCGTGAATTCTGAAATTGGGTTCCTTGCGGCAAAAATCGCGATCGAGGATGCCAAAATTGACCCCGAAACAATTGACTTCATAATATTCGCGCACAACTTTGGCGATGTCAAACACGGCTCGATCCAAAGCGACAGCGTTCCAACCCTTGCCACGCGCGTTAAGGCATCGCTCAAGATTAAGAACCCAAGGTGCGTTGCCTACGATCTGCTTTTCGGCTGTCCCGGCTGGATCGAGGGCCTTCGGCAGGCCAACGCGTTCATCAAATCCGGAATGGCAAAAAGATGCCTAGTTATCGGTGCCGAAACACTATCGCGCGTTGTCGATGCACACGACCGCGACAGTATGATCTATTCCGACGGCGCGGGCGCATCGGTCATCGAGGCCAGCGACGACGATAATCACGGCTTGCTTTCCCACAATAGCGCCACGTTTTCCTATGAGGAATCGCAGTTTTTGTTCTTTGGAAAATCATACAACACCGAGCACGATCCCAATGTGCGCTACATTAAAATGTACGGCCGAAAAATCTATGAGTTCGCGCTCAATCAAGTGCCCAAAGCCATGAAGGATTGTCTCGACGAAAGCGGCGTTGGCATTGGTGAGGTCAAGAAAATCCTTATTCACCAGGCGAACGAAAAAATGGACGACGCCATTGTACAAAGGTTCTACAAACTTTACGAGCGCACACCACCAGCGGACATCATGCCAATGTGCATCGGCCACCTGGGCAACAGCAGCGTGGCGACAGTGCCAACTCTGCTCGACCTCATCCTCAAGAACAAGCTCGACAATCACAAGCTCGACCGTGGCGATGTTCTGATATTTGCCAGCGTCGGCGCGGGAATGAACGTCAACGCGATTGTTTACAGATACTAGCTTTTTTTTGGGAGCTTTTTCCCGCTTTCGCCTTTATCTCTTCGCTGCGCTGCGAGGATACCGGCTCTATCGGGGCTAGGGCATCTAGGTTTTATTCAAGGTTTCTGTCTTTTTTAAATCGTTTTTGAACGATTGCAAATCAATACCTTTGAAATCCAAAACTCCGCAATGTACGATCAAGTTTTCCCCAACAAACGTTTCCGTGTCACGATGCAGTTCTTGCAGAAGCACATTTCCAGATCAGAGAAAATCCTCGATCTTGGCGTGACAAATCCTTTTTCGGAAATGTTGGAAAAAGAAGGTTTTGATGTGGCAAATACTACGGGCGAAGATCTTGACGTAAATCAGAATGCATTGAAAACCAACGCAACGGTTGTAACGGCATTCGAGATTTTTGAACATTTGCTTAATCCTTTTACGGTTCTGGAAAAAATCGAGGCTAAAAAACTTTTGATCAGCGTTCCATTGCGGCTTTGGTTTTCGCCCGCGTACCGAAGCAAGACCGACAAATGGGACCGACATTACCACGAATTCGAAGATTGGCAGCTCGACTGGCTTTTGGAAAAAACGGGCTGGAGGATTGTTGATTCTGTGAAGTTCACGAATCCTGTTAAAAAATTTGGAATACGACCAATTTTGCGAAGTTTCACGCCTCGATACTATCTCGTTTATGCCGAGAGACTTTAATCTGCCAAAGCCAAAGTATTTGAGAATTTACATCGTCATTCCCGCCTACAACGAAGCGAAATTTGTCGCGATGACATTACAATCGCTTGCTGCACAAACTTTGTTGCCCACAAAAGTTATTGTGGTCGATGACAATTCGACAGATGAAACGGCGCAAATCGTGCAAAGGTTTGTCGACAAAAATGATTTCATCAAGCTTCTGAAAATTAAAAGCGAGGCAGTGCATTTGCCGGGAAGCAAGGTGGTGCGGGCTTTTCAGGTTGGTTTCGATACTTTGGATGATGACTTTGATATCATCCTGAAACTTGACGCAGATATAATTTTACCCGAAAATTATCTGCAAACTATATCGGAAACTTTTGCCGCCGATGAAAAAGTTGGGATGGCGGGCGGTTTTGCATACATCGAAAAAGATGGCATTTGGATCAAGGAGACCTTGACGGACAACGACCATATTCGCGGCGCTTTCAAGGCGTACCGAAAATCTGCTTTTGAACAGATCGGCGGACTTATGCCCGAAATGGGCTGGGACACGGTGGATGAACTCTTGATGCGTTTTTATGGCTGGAAGATTATCACTATTCCACAACTTCACACCAACCACCTGAAACCAACGGGAAAAAACTATGATA
>JBBSUW010000015.1:0-32965 GCA_038234025.1 Flavobacteriales bacterium | reverse complement strand
CCACTTGCTGCGTGAATTTCAGGTTGATCGTTCTATAATTGTCCAATGTGCTGTCGTTGATGGCCTTTTGGCAAAAAGCTTTATAATTGTTGAATTTTCTCTCTACATCGATCGGTTTTCCAAAATTTATCAGGAACCCGTGATTTCTGTTTCGGAGCACCACGTTCTGGTCCAGCCCAACTTCAACTGCGATTATGTCTTTTCGCAAAAACGCATCATCGTAAATGCCTTGTAGCACTTTCCGCAAATCTCTTTCAACACCAACATCGATTGTTCCTGAAACGATGGGCACATGAGCGGTATAATTGTTGGAAAGCGGCATTTCGTTTCCGTGGTAATCAATATAATGTGAGCCATCGTCGGCAAAAACTCGAGCAATCGGGGTTCTCTGCTTCACTTCTGCTTTCAAAATGCCATCGATCGTGACGTAAACCTGTGATTTTTCAATCATTGGGTCAGCATCGACCGCTTGTTCCAATTGGTTCAAATCTACTTGAACTTTTTTAAAGGCTGATGCGCTCGATTTATTTTCTATTAACAATTTATTAACCGTTTGCGGCGCGATCATCGGCAGATCATCTGTGCTGAAAACAACTTCGGATCCGTGAAGCATGCGCGATTCGTTGCGGTGCGAGGCAAACGAGAAAAGTCCGACGACGCATAATATCATCAATAAAATCCGGACAACGCTCCATTTGAAATATTTCATAGCAATGCGTTTTTTATGGTGGTGATCATCTCGCCAAGATCGCCAGCGCCAATGGTGACCAGAATCCTGTTCTCCGACTTTTTAATCACATTCACCAAATCATTTTTTGAAACCAATTTTTTATTGTGCAAATCCATTTTTTGCAAAAGCATATTCGAGTCAATGCCTTCTATCGGAAACTCGCGCGCCGGATAAATCTCCATGAGCAACACCTCATCGAAACGTGAAAGACTTCGGGCAAAACCTTCGGCAAAATCGCGGGTGCGACTGAAAAGATGTGGCTGGAAAACGGCGGTTATTTTATCATTGGGATACAGTTCGCGCAAAGCGTCATGTACCGCGTCGATCTCGGTTGGATGGTGTGCATAATCGTCGATGAACACTCTTTCCAGCGTATCGATTTGGTAAGCAAACCTGCGTCGAATGCCCTTGAAAGTTGCCAATGCTTTCGCGATTGCTGCTGTTGGTGTTCCAAAAGTTTCCGCCATCGCGAAAGCCATAAGCGCGTTCATAAGATTGTGCCTTCCGGGCAAACTGAATTTTACATCAGCGATTTTCTCACGTGGCGTTTTGATGTCAAACACATATTTGCCATTGACGATCCTGATGTTTTTCGCAATAAAATCTGCTTCGGTCTCAATACCAACCGTTGTGCCGTCAAGCGGAAGTCCAACTGGCACAAATCGAAATTTGTTGTCCGAGATTTTGTCGGCGAATGCTTTGAAAGATCGTTTTATCGAAGCGTCGTCGCCATAAATATCGAGATGATCGGCATCCATTGAAGCGATGCAGACCATGTCTGGATAAAGTCGCAGGAACGATCTATCAAACTCATCGGCTTCGACCACAGAAACCCGTTTTCCGCTGCCGATGATGTTCGAATTGTAATTCTCGACAATTCCGCCAACAAAAGCGGTGACATCTTCGCCACTTTCTAATAAAATATGTCCCAAAATCGCCGAAGTTGTTGTTTTCCCGTGCGTTCCGGCAACGGCAAAACAGTAAGAATCGCGAGTGATCTCGCCCAGAACTTCCGACCTTTTGTGAATGTCGAAATTGTTTTGTCCAAAATATTTCAACCCTTTGTGGGAATCAGGAACTGCCGGAGTAATCACGACCAAAGTATCAGCTTTATTATAATTTTCAAGGTTCGAGATATCATTGAAGTCAATTTCGATACCCTCAGATTGCAGTTCATGAGTAAGCGTGGATTCGGTTTTGTCGTAGCCGGAAACGTTTTTGCCAATGCGCACAAAATACCTGGCCAGCGCGCTCATTCCGATGCCGCCGATGCCGATGAAGTAGATATTTTTGTACTTGCCTAAATCCATTCGAGTTCTTTTTGCTTCCTTGCGGGAACGATTTTTATGATTTCGTCAACGATTCTGTCCGTTGCGTCGGCTTTCGCCAAATTCTTGATATTGCCCGACAGTTTTTGTGAAAGTTCAGCGTCGTGCAGAAGATTGGCGAACACTTTTTCAAAAATATCAAGCTCCGACTCCTTTATCATCAATGCGGCGTTGTTCTTCACGATTGAATCTGCATTTTTGGTCTGATGGTCTTCGGCAACATTGGGCGATGGAATAAAAATCACGGGTTTGCCCACGATGCAAAGCTCGCTCACCGACGACGCGCCAGCCCTTGAAATAATGATGTCCGCCGCGGAATATGCCAAATCCATATTGTCGATAAATGCCATCAAATGAACATTCTTGTCATTGCCCAAATCCTTGTATTGATCAAAATATATTTTGCCGCATTGCCAGATTACCTCAACATTTTCTTCTTCCAGAAATTTAAGTTTCGAAGCAATCAGTTCGTTGATTCTTCTGCTACCAAGACTTCCACCAAGGACCAATAAAGTTTTTCGACTGGGCAAAAGCTTGAAGAATTCGCGTCCTTCGCTCCTCTTTCCGGCCACGAAAATCAGGTCTTTCCTAACTGGATTTCCCGTGAGCACCAATTTTGATTTTGGGAAAAACTTTTCAAGATTTTCATAGGCGACGCAAATTTTTGTCGCTCTCGCCGCCAATATTTTATTTGTTATCCCCGGAAAGGAATTCTGCTCCTGGACTACGGTTGGAATCCGGCGAAGCGCCGCAACCTGCAACAAGGGTCCGCTCGCGAAACCACCCGTTCCGATCACGACATCCGGTTTGAACTTCCGGACAATGTCGAGCGCCTTTACCATACTTGAAACAAGTTTAAGTGGAAACAAGGTATTGTCCACGGTCAATTTTCGCTGAAGTCCAGATATCCAAAGTCCTTTAATTTTGTAACCGGCTTGTGGCACTTTTTGCATTTCCATTTTGTCCGACGCGCCAACAAACAGAATCTCGCATTCGGGAAACCGCGCCCGCAATTCGTTCGCAATCGCGATGGCCGGATAAATGTGTCCGCCAGTGCCGCCTCCGCTCAATATGAATCTTGGTTGTGTCATTTATGCTTTGCCGATAACGGCGTTCATTGGATTTCCGACAGGTTCAATTTCCTCGTTTTCTTGCTCTTGCAAAAGCTGTCCAGCTGCTTCCTCCCGTTTTATTTGTTGGTCGATGAGTCGCTGCAAAGTGTCCTCGCGGCGCTGTTTCTCATCAAGTTCTTCTTTGAATTCTTCCTCTTTTTTGGTCACGCCGATGATGATTCCAAGTGCGATGCACGTCATCCAAATGGAACTTCCGCCACTTGAAATGAGCGGCAATGTTTGGCCCGTTACCGGAAGAAGCTCCACCGCCACTGCCATATTTATCAATGCCTGAAACACTATTGGGAAACCCACACCGACGACGACGAGCTTGCCGAATAGTGAATTTGCCTTGTGCGCCGCCACCACAAATCTGAAAAACAACAGCAGATAAAGCACTAGCACCAAAATTCCGCCAAGCATTCCGTATTCTTCGACGATGATGGCGTAGATAAAATCCGAAGATGACTGTGGCAAAAAGTTTTTCTGAACACTTTTCCCTGGTCCCAGTCCTTGAATTCCTCCGGAAGCGATGGCTATTTTTGCTTTTTCAATTTGATAGTCATCTTCATCGGATTTGTCGGTGGTGAAACTTTCAAGACGACTTTCCCAAGTATGGACACGGTTGAAGAATTTTGCTTGTGGCAATGCCTTGCCAACAAGGACAAAAAGCATAAGACAGGCCACGCCCATTGCAACTATTGTAGCGATGTATTTCAAAGGATATTGCCCAACAAAGACCAACATTATAACCATCGAAAACATTAATGCTGCGGTCGAAAAGTTGGATGGCAAAATAAAGCCGAGCGTGATAAAAACCGGAAGCCAAAGTTCGATCAGAGAATTCTTCAAGGTGATCGGCGTTTCGTGTTTTTTGGAAAGGTATCTCGCCACAAAAATCATCAGGACGATGAACGCCAATGTTGATGTCTGGAACGAAACACCAATGAAAGGCACGACCAACCATCGACTGGCGTTGGCGCCGGCAATGACCGTTCCCTTGAACATTGTGTAGGCCAAAAGCAGCCAAACAATGGGCAAGGCCACTTTTGAAAGCGCACGGAAATAATGATAGGGCACTTTATGAACCCAATATATGATCAGGAATCCAATGGAAATGTGCGCCAAATGCTTGACCAAATATGCCAAAGTATTACCGGTGCCATGACCGATATACGCCAAATTGCTGCTCGCGCTGAAAACGGGCATGAACGAGAACAGCGCGAGCAAGGCCACGAATGTCCATATTACTTTGTCCCCTTTCAGTTTTTTGATCAGCTCTTTCATTTATGACTGCTGTTGTTTTGGTTTTTTGGGTTCGAACGGTTTTAAAAAAATGCCCAAATCTTAAATTTAATGTCCATCATTCTCCGATAAGCCTAGCCCGGATGGAAGCGGTATCCTTTTTTTTTCGCTTTTTGGCGGTAAAAAAAGATATAGCGGACAGCCGGACCAAGCTCCAAATCCTAAAGATTCTGAACCGCCTGCTTGAACTGTCGTCCGCGATCTTCAAAGTTTTCGAACAGATCAAAGCTCGCACACGCCGGCGAAAGCAGAACGACATCGCCCTTTTCGGCAACGCGCTGGCTCACTTTTACGGCATCTTGCATGCTTCCGACCTCGACCATGACGTCGACTATGTTGCCAAATGCATCGATTATTTTCTTGTTGTCGACGCCGAGGCAGATGATCGCCTTCACTTTTTCGTTGACCAAAGCCATCAGATCGTGGTAGTCGTTGCCCTTGTCGACGCCTCCGACGATCCAAATCGTGGGCGCGGTCATGCAATCGAGCGCGAAGAAGGTGGCATTGACATTTGTCGCTTTTGAATCGTTGATATATTGCACATTTTGGATCTTCAAGACCTTTTCCAAACGGTGCGGCACGCCCGAAAAATTGGAAAGGCTTTCGCGAATCGTGGCTTTTCGGATGCTCATCAATCTGGCCACCGCGCTTGCTGCCATTGCGTTCTTGAGGTTGTGCTTGCCCTCGAGCGCGATGGTTTGGGTGTCCATTGAAAATTCTTCTTCGTTGATCTTGACTTCCATTTTGTTTTGTTTTAGGTATGCGCCTTCCGAAAGTTTTTGGGTCAGCGAGAACGGTATTTTGCGGGCTTTTGTACTGTTATTTTCAAACCAGCCGTTGATGGCTTCATCATCATTGTCATAAATAAGGTAGTCGCTGCTTTTTTGGTTCATCGTTATTCGGAACTTGGCCGCGATGTAATTTTCATATCTGTCATCATATCTGTCCAAATGATCGGGGCTGATGTTGGTGATGATGGCAATGTGCGGTCGAAAATCATTTATGCCGTCGAGCTGAAAACTGCTCAGTTCCAGAACATAGCAGTCATAATTTTCTTCGGCCACTTGCCAGGCAAAGCTCTTTCCGATGTTTCCGCCAATGCCAGCATTCAAACCGCCAGATTTCAAAATATGGTGCGCGAGCATTGTGGTCGTCGTTTTGCCATTGCTTCCCGTTATTCCGATCAAGGTGGCATCGGTATATTTGGAGGCGAACTCTATCTCCGAAATCATCTTGATTTTCTTCTTCACAATCTTTTTGACGATTTCAGAACCATCGGGAATTCCCGGGCTTTTCATCACGATGTCGGCATTGAGAATGCTTTTTTCGGTGTGGCCGTTTTCTTCCCATTCGATTTTATTGATGATCAAAACCTCTTTGTAACCATTCTTGATAGCGCCAGCATCGGACACAAAGACATCATAACCTTTCTTTTTGCCCAGAATTGCCGTGCCCACGCCCGATTCGCCACCTCCCAATATCACAAGTCTTTTCATGTTACCTGAGCTTTAGCGTTACGATCGATAATATGGCGAGCAAAATTCCGACGATCCAAAACCGCGTGACGATCTTGCTTTCGTGGTAGCCCTTTTTTTGGTAATGATGATGAAGCGGCGACATCAGAAAGATTCTCCGACCTTTGCCAAAACGTTTTTTGGAATATTTGAAATAGGCTACCTGCAGCACGACCGAGAAATTCTCCATCAGGAAAATCCCGCAGAGCAGTGGCACCAAGAGCTCTTTGCGAACCGCGATTGCAAGAACCGCGATAATTCCACCTATGGTCAAACTTCCGGTATCGCCCATAAAAACCGCCGCAGGATATGAATTGTACCACAAGAATCCGATGAGCGCGCCGGCAAACGATGCAATGAAAACCGTCATTTCGCCCGAATTCGGGATATACATTATACTGAGATAGCTCGAGAAGATAATGTTGCCCGAAACGAACGCGAAAATACCGAGCGCGACGACCGAGATTGCCGATGTTCCGGCGGACAGGCCGTCGATGCCATCTGTAAGGTTCGCGCCATTTGATACCGCCGTGATGATGAATATCACAAATGGGATAAAAACGATCCACGCCCATTTTTCATAACCATCGCCCATCCATTTCAAAAGATCTGCGTAGTCGAACTCGTTGTTCTTGAAGAAGGGAATCGTGGTTGCCGTTGATTTTTGCTCGAACGCGGACGTGACCGATGATGTTTGGGAATAACTTGCCATTCTCGTTTTTTCCTTGCGCAATGTCACGCCCGGATGAAGATAAAGCACAGATCCAACGATGATGCCAATTCCAACCTGACCCACGACCTTGAAAAATCCCTTGAGCCCTTGCTTGTCCTTTCTAAAGATCTTGATGTAATCATCAATGAAACCGATAGTTCCCATCCAAAGCGTGGTGACGATCAAAAGAATGATGTAAATATTATCGAGCTTGGTCAGCAAAACAACTGGGATCAAAGTTGCGATTATGATGATCAATCCGCCCATTGTTGGCGTTCCCGCTTTTTCATTTTGGCCTGCGAGCCCAAGTTCCCTTACTGTTTCGCCCACTTGCTGCCGCTTGAGGAACTTGATTATTTTCTTGCCAAAAACCGTTGAGATCAACAGCGACAAAATTACCGCCAACGCTGACCTAAATGTGATGTACTGGAATACACCGGCGCCCGGAACGCCCATGTTTTTGTACAGATAATCAAATAGATAGTACAGCATATTTATTTGTTGAGTTGGTTGAGAATATCAATCACCGTTTTCAGATCATCAAATTCGTGTCTGACGCCATTTATTTCCTGATAGGTTTCGTGGCCTTTTCCGGCAATCAGAATAATATCCTTTGGTGTCGCGAGCTGGCAAGCCGTTTTTATGGCTTGTTTTCTGTCGGCTATCGCGATTGTTTTTTGGTAATGTTGCGGTTGCACGCCTTTTTCCATATCGGCAATAATTTCATCGGGATTTTCAGATCGCGGATTGTCCGATGTTAGGATAACCTTGCTGCTCAATGTTGCAGCAATGTCAGCCATTACTGGGCGTTTGGTTCTATCTCGATCGCCGCCGCAACCCAGGACCGTTATCAGTTGTTCGTTTTTTGTGCGGATATCGTTGATGGTGTTCAAAACATTTTCCAAGGCATCGGGCGTGTGCGCATAATCAACAACGGCAGTAATTCGGTCATTTTTCGAAACGATGAACTGGAACCTGCCCGAAACACTTTCAAGTCCGGACATCAATCGAAGTATTTCGAGTTTTTCAAGTCCGAGTTCCACCGCTGTTGCGTAAATCGCCAAAAGATTATAAGCATTGAACGTTCCGATTAGTCGCACCCAAACCTCGCTTTCGGCAATTTTCAAAAGCAATCCAGAAAGTTGGTTTTCCAAAATCTGTGCGCGGTAGTCGGCGTAGGTTTTTAGCGCATAAGTTCGTTTTTGCGCAATCGTGTTCTGGATCATCACCAAACCGTTCTTGTCGTCGATGTTGACCAGCGCGAATGCGTTTTTGTCAAGTTGGTCAAAAAAATATTTCTTGACATCTCGATAATCTGCAAAAGTTGGATGGTAATCCAAATGATCGTGCGAAAGATTGGTGAAAATCCCACCACGAAACCTAAGTCCTTCCGTCCTTTTTTGATGAATGCCGTGCGAACTGACTTCCATAAAACAATATTCGACGCCCGCTTGATACATTTCCATAAGAAAACGGTTGATCGTCAGCGAATCTGGCGTGGTGTGCGTTGCCTTGAATTCTTCGGTTCCAACCAAGATTTTCACGGTCGAAAGCAGTCCCGATTTCAGTCCCGCATTTGTAAAAAGTTGGTGCAGAAGAGTTGCCACGGTTGTCTTTCCATTTGTTCCGGTAACGCCAACAAGCTGGATTCTGTGCGATGGATTTCCGTAGAAATTCGCCGACAAAAACGCCAATGCTCTATTGGAATCTTTCACCAAAATATAGGTAACGCTTTCGCGAAATGTCTCTGGGAATGTTTCGCAGACAACTGCTTTTGCGCCAAGCGAAATTGCTTTCTCGATATAATCGTGACCGTTGGAAAGCGTTCCTCGAATAGCAACAAAGACATCGTTTTCATCAATCTTGCGTGAATCAAACTCGATTTTGGCCACTGATACCGCCGTGGTTCCCTTCACCGCTTCAATCGCCACTTTGTACAATAAATCCTTAAGCTCTTTCATATAAGTTCAAGGGTTATGGTACGATTCTTTGGAAGCGCCTCGCCAGGTTTGATTGACTGTTTCTTTACTTTACCGGTTCCGATAAGCTTAACATCGCAACCAAGATTGCCCAGGATTCCCGCAGCGTCCATCGCGGGCATTCCCTGAAGATTTGGCACCAATTGGTTTTCCTTGGCTATCGACAGATTTTCGGCGTATGTGTCGTAGGCTTTCTGCTCACGTAGATTTGGCGTGTTGATATTCTTTATCTCATTGGTCGATGGCGCATCGGTAAAAATTTTTTGCGCTATTCTTTTGAAAACCGGCCCTGCAACATCTGCGCCGTAGTAATTGTTCTTGGACGTGTTCGGTTCGTGAACCACGACGATACAGGAATATTTTGGCTGATCAGCCGGAAAATATCCCACGAACGAAGAAATATAATGCTTGTCCTGACCGCCGTTCTTGCCGTAATTTGCCTGTGCGGTTCCCGTTTTTCCAGCCATCGAAAAATCTTTCGAATAAAGTTTCATTCCTGTTCCGCGCTTCACAACATTTGCCATCACGTCCTTTAGTTTCGCAATGGTTTCTGGCGAGCAGATTCTCGGATTGATCACTTCTGTGTCGAATTTCTTTACTGTTCTGTTCCACTCTTTTATTTCTGAAACAAATTGGGGGCGAACCATTTTTCCGTCGTTGGCCACGGCATTGTAAAAGGTCAGTGTTTGCAGCGGCGTTATCAAAACACCATAACCATAAGCCATCCAAGGCAATGACATCGCGCTCCAGCTCTTGTCCTTTCGCTGCGGAATATATGGTTTGCCCTCGCCCTGAAGCTGAAGCCCCAGCTTTTTGTTGAGTCCGTAATCATTCAAGTGATCGACGAACTTTTGGGGATCGCTTCGATAATTTTCGTATACCGCCTGAACCATTACCGTATTCGATGATACCTCAAAGCCCCGGGCAAGTGATATTTTACCATAACCGCCTTCGTGGGAATCCCGAACTCTTCCGCCGGCAATCACGACCACGCCGCCGTGCGTGTCATAAACCGTGCTGGTGTCGACTTTTTTATCCTCGAGCAAAGTCATAAGATCGGCGAGCTTATAGGTCGATCCTGGTTCGGTGGCCTCGGTTATAGCGTAATTCGTTGTTTCGTAATAGGTCGTGTCCTTCTTGTTCTGTCGGTCGCGGCCCAGGTTTGAAATTGCCTTGATCTGGCCCGATTTTGTTTCCATTACGACAACACATCCGTGATCGGCATCGTAGAGATTGAGCTGCTTGAGCAAAGCGTGGTGCGCAATGTCTTGAATATAAACGTCTATGGTCGAAATTACATCGTAACCATCCTGCGGATCGACCTCGTTCACATCGCGGATCGGTTTCCATTGGCCTTTCGCGATTTTCTGTTTGAGGATTTTGCCGTCCTTTCCGTTCAGATATTTGCGATACGCCCATTCGATGCCCTTGCCGTCCGATTTTCCATTTGCCGAATGGCGCTCGTACCCGATGGTTCTCCAGGCAATTTTTCCGATCGGATTCTTGCGGACCGTTTTCTGGTCGGTGATCATTCCTCCTTTATATGTGCCAAGCCTGAACAGCGGAAAAGTCTTGATGCGCATGTATTCGGTATAGCTGAGACCGCGCGCCACAAGCAGGTAGCGGTTTCTGTCGGCTCTGGCTTTTCGGAATTCAGATTGATAAAAGCTCGACGGTCTGCCCAAAAGTTTGCTCAACGAATCTGAAAGTGCTTTTACGTTCGGCTCAAAATTCTCGGTTTTTGGCGCGATGGCATCAAACCTTATATCGTAGTTGGGAATGGAAGTTGCCAATAGGCTTCCGTCGGCGGAATATACATTGCCCTTGTTGGCGGGAATCACAAAGTTCTTGACCGTTCTTTCCTTGGCAAGCTGTCGGTAATAATCGCCCTCGACCCATTGGATGTTGGTCAATTTGACGACAATGGCGGTTGCCATCACGAAAACCGCGAAGGCAACAAGGTAGATCCTGTACGATATGTTCTTGTCCTCTACTGCCATAATTTTTTGAAAAACCCTTTCTCTACGGGCTTTATCACTTTTATTTTTGTTGGTGGCACCGACGATGGAAAAATATTGCGGGCCTCCATTTTTCCGGAAACGGTCGATTCCATTTTGAGCTTCATCAAATCTGAACGTTTGTCCACAAATTGAGATCTGAGTTCTTTTACTTCGGACGTTAGGGCGATTATAGTGAAAACCTTCTGTTCATATCGCTGCGTGTTGGCGATCATCAAAATTGCCAGTATAATAATGAATACGATGAACCTCCAGTTTTTCGCGGCATTGGCTTCTTCCTTTATCAGAAACCTTGCTTTCAATATGTTGTAGATTCCTCCTTTCATAACTTTTCTGCTATTCGAAGCTTTGCGCTTCTTGCGCGGCTGTTCTCATGAATTTCATTTTTATGGGGGACGATCAGTTTTCCAATGTTCTTCATGGGCACGGAAAAATTCCCGAACATATCGCGTTCTGGTTCGCCCTCGAACATTCCGTTCTTGAAAAATCTTTTTACCAAACGGTCTTCCAATGAATGGTACGAAATGACGCTCAACCGTCCGCCGGGCTTCAATATTTCCAAAGCTTGGGGCAAGAAATCGCGTATGGCAGAAATCTCATCGTTGACTTCTATTCGAATGGCCTGATAGATCTGCGCCAAAATCTTGTTGCTATAATGTTCGGGAATAAATTTTGATAGTACATCCTGAAGCTGCGTTGAATCGCTGATAAAACTATTGGCGCGTGCTTCAACGATGGCGCGTGCCAATGATGGCGCGGTTTTCAGTTCGCCATAATCAAGGAAAACCCTTTTCAATTCCGCCTCGTCGTAATAATTTATGACGGTTTTGGCGCTGACTTTTCCGGTTTGGTCCATCCTCATGTCAAGCACCGCGTCAAACCTTGTCGAAAATCCACGCTCTGCAACATCGAACTGGTGCGACGAAACCCCAAAATCGGCCAGGATTCCGTCAACGGCTTTTATTTGGTGCAACCTCAAAAATCTTTTTATATGTCTGAAATTCTGTGGGATCAAAGTGAATCTAGAATCATCGAAGGCATTTTCCGCGGCATCAGCATCTTGATCGAAGGCGAACAATTGGCCGTTTGGCGAAAGCCTTTTCAAAATCTCCGCAGAATGTCCGCCGCCGCCAAAAGTGACGTCCACATAAACACCGTCTGGATTTATTGCCAAACCGTCAACGCTGTCGCGAAGCAGAACCGGATTATGATATTCCATTGTCATCATCTGTCATGTTGCCCATTACTTCCTCGGCCAGATCCGCAAAATCGACCACGCTGTCATCAAGCGATTTTTCATAAAGTTCCTTGTCCCAAATCTCTACAATGTTGACGGCGGACGACAGTACCACATCCTTGGATATCGACGCGAACGACGTAAGGTCTTTCGGTATCAAAAGCCTGCCAAGATTATCGACCTCAACGACCTTGACTCCTGCGGTAAACCTTCGGATAAAGTCGTTGTTCTTTTTGACAAAACGGTTGAGCTTGTTGATCCGCGCCATCAGAATATCCCATTCCGACATTGGGTAGAGCTCTAGGCACGGCTGAAAAACCGAGCGCTTCACCACAAAACCTTCGTTGAGGGAATCGTTGAGCTGTTTCTTCAATGGAGCGGGCAGCATTAGCCTTCCCTTCGCGTCAACCTTGCATTCATATGTTCCAACGATGGCGTTCAATTAAGTGTGTTTTATTGGATTAGTAGCAAAAATATAAAAATAACTACCACAAAACCCCACTTTCTACCACATTGTTGATAAGTTTTAGCACCGGCCGCCGTGAAGTGGAAGAAAACATAACTTTTCGGCGTAGGGATTTAGTGCTAACATAAGTAGTTGACGCTGTATGGAAGCGTGATTTCTTGGGATTCAAATATGTAGCACGACTGTTAAAATGATTTAGAAAATCCTATATTTGTCGCGTTAAAACACACATTAAGATCCGATGGAGCACGCAGTGGTGAAGGAAGGCCGATACAGATATTTTGAATCCGGAACCGGCACACCGATAATAATTCTTCACGGTTTGATGGGCGGCTTGAGCAACTTTGACGGTGTCGCCAATTATTTTCCCCAGCACGGCTACAAGGTCGTGATTCCAGAATTACCGATATACACACAAAACATACTGAAGACCAACGTAAAGGCTTTCGCAAAATATGTAAAGGACTTTATCACCTTCAAGGGTTTTGATCGCGTAATTCTTTTGGGGAATTCGCTTGGCGGACACATCGCGCTTTATCATACCAAAATGTACCCAGAGAAAATGTCAGGACTTGTAATAACAGGCAGTTCTGGACTATACGAAAGTGCTATGGGCGACAGTTATCCCCGCCGCGGCGATTATGAATATATCCAGCAGAAGGCCGAAGCTGTTTTTTACGACCCGAAAATCGCCACAAAGGAAATGATCGACGAGGTTTATGGCATGGCGAACGACAGGATAAAATTAATCAAAACATTGACCATTGCCAAAAGTGCTATACGTCACAATATGGCAAAAGATCTGCCGAAAATGCACGTTCCGACCTGTATCATCTGGGGAAAGGACGACAAGGTTACACCACCAGAAGTTGCCGAGGAATTCCATGATCTTATGCCCAATTCATCTTTGTACTGGATCGATAAATGTGGTCATGCAGCAATGATGGAACATCCGGCGGAATTCAACCAATTGATGCACGCGTGGCTCAAGGCGAAAAACCTTTAGAGGCTGTTTTCTCGTCATTCGCGATAGCGCCCCACAAAATAATATAATCATGAAAATCAACACGGCAGAATTCATTGTAAGCAATAGTGAAGTCGAGAAATGCCCGAACGAGTTCATTCCCGAATATGCCTTTATCGGAAGATCGAACGTGGGAAAATCGTCGTTGATCAATATGCTGACCAACCACAAAAGCCTGGCAAAAACCTCTGGACGTCCGGGCAAAACGCAGTTGATCAACCATTTCAAGATCAACAACAACTGGCATCTCGTCGATCTTCCGGGTTATGGTTACGCCAAGGTTTCCAAGAAAGCAAAAGCGGTTTTCCAGCAATTCATCACCGATTATTTTGAGCTGCGACAGCAGTTGGTCTGCGGTTTTGTGCTGATCGATATTCGGCATGAGCCACAAATGATCGACCTTGATTTCATGGCATATCTTGGCGAGAGCGAGATTCCGTTCTGTATCGTTTTTACAAAGGCCGACAAGATTGCCAAGACCAAGATCGACTCCTACGTCAAAAAATATCGTGATCAAATGATCGTGAACAATTGGGAAGAAATGCCGCAATGGTTCGTGACCTCAACAGCGAACAATATCGGTAAAGAAGAGCTTTTGGAATATATCGGGCAAGTAAACCAAGATGTTTTTAAGAGCGGCAACGGTTTTATTTCCAGCGAGAATCCGCTTTAGCCTATATTTTTCATCTTCTCGAAAATGCTTAACTTTATCCATAAACCATAGAAATGGATTAGCTGAAAGGAAAGTCAAGATTCTGTAATGGCTAGTCGATCTTGTGGACGATCAAACTATTGCAGAATTATAAAAGATGGTGAGTTATATAAAGGCGAATCCCTACAAACCTGAAGTTAAATCTGTTCTTCAAAAATTTAATGAAGATGCTGACTCATTTTTCGCGGATACGAAGAAACTAAATGTTGTGCAAGGAATTAGATCTGAAATGTGAATCAAAAAATCTAGAAATACCTTTATCATTACAGCTCATACCGATCGTCTCTAGAGGAAGCTGACAAATATTTGGGAACAAATCGTGAAATCCCTGATTTGATTCTTGATAATCCACGCCTTGGAACAGATTTCTCAAAAATTCGAATAGGTTACTTCAAAATGAAAGTGCATTCGCATCATATTTTCTATAAAATAAATCTACGAGATGTTAAGATTGAGGTCATCCGGATTCTACATAAGCGTATGGAAATTGAAAAACATCTTATCAATTATCAAAGCGCCATTTTCTCGGCAAAATACCCACAAAAATCTTTCATTGTTTCGCCCATTTTTTCGTCGCCCGTTGCGCGCTGGAAAGTCTCGGTCATCGCAACAAGGGTTTGATGGAAGAATCTCTTCATTTCATCCACCGGCATATCTTTAGTCCAAAGGTCGATGCGCAATGTTTCCTGCGCCTTGCTGTCCCAGATCGACAACATTATCGCTTTGGCTTCTTCATTGTCAACGCCGCCATCTTGCGCCGACCACATCAGTTTTTCGGGCACCTTGTTTTGGTCAAGGTCTATTGTAAATTTTATTTCTGAAGTGTTCTCACTCATCTTTTTTGGGTTTGTATCTCGATTTTTCAAAAAGTTCCTTGGCGTCCATAGCGAGCATGTCGTTGATCGAAATCTTGTTGCTGTCCATAAATGAGCGGACGATTTGCCAACCGATATATGTTCCAATTCTTCCGGGCGAATCATTGTCGATCTCGAGGTAAAATTTGCTGAACGGCGCTGGATTGATAAATCGTGAAATAAGTTTTTGGTCCGAACTGTACAGGTATTGGTTCTCTACATAATTGCGCCAGATATAAGCCTCGTTTTCCTGCGACCATTTTATCTGCTCTTCGGTGTAACCAATCTTGTCTGCGTCGGAATAATCGGGAAGCAAAAGATCCTTGACATAAAGTTCCTTGCCCACGACGATTATCTGAGACATAAAATCGGACTGTGGCGGCGCGAGGCGTCGGCGTGCAAACGATGAAACGATGTCGGGCAAAATCTGGCTCTGGCGAAAGTTTGCCGTGATGTATTTTGGAAATTCACTGTAGAATCTGTGGTCCTTTCCGAGATACATATCGAGCGAGATCAAGAGAAGCGAATCGGCATCGATGACCTTGTTGGTGTAGTCCATTTCGCCAACGATGGTCACGACATTAGGAATCTTGGCGCTGGGAAAATAGAACTTGATATGACGATATAGTTCGTCGATGTGCTGTTTTTCGATGGTAAAGTCGCCGTAACCTTTTTCGACCTCGCGGTAAAGCTCGCGCCATTGAGGATCGACCATTTTGCTGGTCCAAACGCTGTCGTTGTTGCCCTCGGGAAAAAACAATGGATATTCTTGCTTGAGTTTTGGAAGTTCTTCAGGCTTTGCATTGAAAAATGCCTTGTCAAACCGCGTTACCTTGACATCAACGTTGATTTTCTCGATGGCATCCTCGTTCTTGTGCTTTTCGCCGCACGATGAAAGCAGTATTAAAGCCAAAGCCATTGATGGTAAGACCAAAGTCCTCAATAGTGAATGCATTGTACAGATGATTAAGCCCCGAGTGGAACGGCATCCTTTTTTTTCGGCCTTTTTTTGGACGGAAAAAAAGATACAGTGGAAAGCGGGAAACAGCTCCAAAAAAAACTTTGAACGCTGCCTTAAATTTCATTATTTTGCAAATATACGCTGCCCATAACAATTAGCCGTGAACGCATGAAAAAATATAGCCCTGTAGACCCTGTAGAAGCCAATGAACAGATCGTGAAATGGCTCAAGGAATATGCCCAAAATGCTGGTGTAAAAGGATTTGTGGTCGGGATTTCGGGCGGCGTTGACTCGGCCGTGACATCAACGCTGTGCGCACAGACCGGATTGAAAGTACTGTGCATCGAGATGCCGATACATCAAGCGAAGAGCCAAGTGGTCCGCGGAAGGGAACATATAAAGCAATTGAAGGAAAAGTTCCTGAACGTTCGCGCCGTGGAAGTGGAGCTGACGTCGGTGCTCGAAAGATTTGTTGGCGCTGTCGCTGTTGGAAAAGATTCGGCAAAAACATCACTGTCGCTGGCCAACACGCGCGCGAGGTTGAGAATGACCACCTTGTACTATCACGCGGGGATCAACAATCTTCTGGTGGCCGGAACCGGCAACAAGGTCGAGGATTTTGGCGTGGGTTTTTATACCAAATATGGAGATGGCGGCGTTGATCTATCGCCAATCGCGAATCTTATGAAATCTGAAGTTTATGATTTGGCAAAATACCTTCAAGTGCCGGAAAGCATCATAAATGCTGCGCCAACGGACGGACTTTTTGGCGACGAACGAAGCGACGAGGACCAACTTGGCGCAAGCTACGACGAACTTGAAATGGCGATGTGGCAACTGGCGAATGGAATGAGCATGGACAATCTTGATGGACGAGAAAAAGAGGTGATGGAAATCTTCGCGAGATTGAACAATGCCAACCAGCACAAAATGAACGCGATACCAGTTTGCATCATTAATCGGAATTAATGGTAGTTTATCTATTAGATGAATGGTTTATGACATCTTTAACTATTTTTACCCTTGATTGATTGAAAAACCCCTAATGCTATGATCAAAGTTTGCCTCGCCGATAATTATCCAGTTACGCATTTTGGCGTAAAATCCTATTTCAAGGAACACAAAGACATAAGTATAATTGCCAATGTTGGAAACCTGCTCATGGTAAAAGATGTGCTTTTCACCAAGGAAATCGACGTCTTGATCTTGGATCTAGACCTGGACGGACTTGCCAGCATTTATGAGGTAAAAGCGATCATGAAGCACTATCCGAGCATAAAAGTGATCATCTACAGCAGCTATTCGGAAAAGATCTATGCGCCAAATGCAATAAAGGCTGGCGCTGCGGGATTTGTGCACAAGACCTCGAAGCTCGAAAGTCTTGGCGTTGCCATAATGAAAGTTCACCAGGGAAACATTATTCTTAATGAAGTGATCAAGCGAAACCTTGCGCTTATCGCGAAACAGAACAAAAGCGAAAGACTTTATCGCAAATTATCAAACCGCGAGATCGAAGTGCTGCGCTACCTCAGCGACGGAAAAAAGAACAATGAGATTTCATCGATTTTGGGATTGAACGAAAAAACCATAAGCACCTACAAACTAAGGCTGCTCACAAAACTGAACGTGACCAATCTTGTAGATCTTGTGAACAAGGCAAAAACCTTGGAAATTGTCTAGACGCTGTAACGCGACATCACTCGGCCAAGTTTTCTTGAAAATGCATTGATAAGCTTGCTGTAATCCATTGCCATCGACAGCGTTTCTGCATTGTCCGCGCCCGGCTCGGGGGAAATTTCTGCCTTGAGCTGTTCCACGATTTTATTGACAAGATACCAGCGCAAAGAGAGAATTGTTTCAGAAACGTACTGGGAAATTGTCTGGTTCTTGAGCTTCACGAATATCTGTTGGCCTTCCCAATCATGAAGTGTTTGGCGTTCTTCGTCCATAAGAATATTGGTCACGAGCGAAGCAGTGTCGGGATTGAGATGCTGTACAAACTGGTCGATTTTTATTTCTTCGCCCTGGTTGTATTTTGAAATAAGCTCATTATAAATCGTACGAAAATGCTCGTTGGCAAGCTCGACCTCATCTTCCTGCAAGCTCATAAAAATCCGCTGGTGAACGGGATATTCGTTTTTGACCGTGACGGTTTCGACAACGCCTTCCTTATTTGCCTGCAAGAGAACGTCCTCAAAAATCTCTACAGATGAGCCGTAAAGCAATAATATTTCGATGATATTGCGCTCGAGCTCATAGATAATATCAACTTTTGCAATGTTATCGTCGGCGCTCGTACCCACAACCTTCATTTTGTAATTGTCCGTCGAATTTTTACGGTCGTCCAGCGCAGTTTTATTGACCATTTGCGCAAGGGTGCTCATCAATACCTGCTCGGAAATATCCATAATTCGCGAACACTCTTGAACGTATATTTCTCTTTGGATCCTGTCCTTTACCTTGGAAATGCTCACGACCATATCGCGGATCAGGTCGGCTTTTTTGATCGGATCGGCCTTTGCGTCCTTCATTAAAAGCGAAGCCTTGAACTGGATAAAATCTGTAGCGTTGTCGTCAAGGAATTTTTGCAAATGCTCGGGCGAGGATTTTTTGGCAAAACTGTCCGGATCTTCGCCGTCGGGAAAGGTGCAGACGCGGACGTTCATTCCTTCTTCGAGAATGAGATCGATGCCTCGAATGGCGGCGCGAAGCCCGGCGGCATCGCCATCAAAAAGCACGGTTATGTTTTTTGTGAGTCGATTAATAAGGCGAATTTGGTCTGGCGTCAGCGCGGTTCCCGAAGATGAAACAACATTTTCAACACCAGATTGCACGAATTGAATCACATCGGTATAACCTTCAACGAGATAGCAATTGTTATTTTTTGCTATCGATTGCTTTGCCTGATAAATTCCATAAAGAATTTTACTTTTATGATAAATTTCGCTTTCGGGCGAGTTGAGGTATTTGGCGGCTTTTTTGTCGTTGCCCAAAATTCGTCCACCAAAACCCAGCACGCGACCGGAAAGACTTTGTATCGGAAACATCACGCGGCCGCGAAATCTGTCGGTGAGCCGTTCTTCTTTGTTGATTGTCATTCCCACGCTTTCGAGGAATTCCAGTTTGTAGCCTTTTCCCAGAGCTTCTTTGGTGAAAGCGCCCCAAACCTCTGGAGAATATCCAAGTCCGAATTTCTTAATCGTGTCTGTCGTGAAACCGCGCTCTTTAAAATATGAAAGCCCGATTGCTTTTCCTGGCTCAGAGTTCCAAAGGATGTCCTGAAAATATTTGTTTGCAAATTCGGCCACGAGATACATACTTTCGCGAATGTCGGTCGTGGCTTTTTCCTCTTCGGACTGTTCGGTTTCCTCGATCTCGATATTGTATTTTTTGGCGAGATATCTTATCGCTTCCGGATAGGTGAACTGCTCGTGCTCCATCAAGAACGTTACGCTGCTCCCGCCTTTTCCGCTACTGAAATCCTTCCAGATCTGCTTTACGGGCGAAACCATGAACGACGGAGAGCGCTCGTCGGTGAACGGGCTGAGTCCTTTGAGATTGCTGCCCGAGCGCTTGAGCTGGACAAAGTCGCCGATGACTTCCTCCACCCTTGCGGAATCAAAAACGGCATCGATGGTTGTTCTGGATATCATTGTGGTAAAGATACAACGTCGGGGAGCAACTTAATGTCTGCTTGACAGTCAGCAAATAATTGTTATATTTCCTGAATATTATTTGAATATGAAATTAAGAACACAGGAGGGAAAGCTTCAGGAAATCGTGGAATATTTCAGGGTTTATATTTTTGAAAATCATATTAGAGCGGCGGTCAATACACATTCCAAACTCAAGAATTACAACATCAACCCCATCGTTGTAAAATATTTGTCGAAGGTTTTAGAAAATAATTATTCAGCTCATGGAGTTGCAAAAGCGCTTTATTATCCAAGAGTTTTGGGAACTTCGATAAATACATCGTTCGGTACGAGAATACAAAGTATGTTCGTGGAGCTGAAATTGGCTGAAGGTTCATTGATACCGGGAATGGATATTGAATTTATAGATAAAGTTGACAATCGCAGAAAATGGTGCCAACTAAAATCGGGTCCGAACACAATTAATTCTGAAGATGTAAAACCATTGATTAGAAAATTTTCAGATACAATCAATCTAGCTAGAACCAACAACGCATTCAAAAACATAAATAATACAGATTTTATCATCGGCGTTCTTTATGGCGAGCAGAATGATTTAAGTATGCATTATAAAGTTATCGACAAAACACATCCGGTGATAATAGGTAAAGATTTTTGGCACCGAGTAACTGGATTTCCAAATTTTTATGACCGTTTGGTCAAAAATCTTCAAGTTTTGATCGATAATCCAGACACTCAAAATCTAATCAACGATGGTGTCTCAATTTTGGCCAAAAAAATAGAATCATCTCCTCTTTTTGATTTCAAGTCTTTGTAATAATCATTCAAGAATTTTACGATTGAGTAACCGACTTCCTTGCCCAGATTGACCGGGACCGCGTTTCCAATTTGTTTGTATTGTTGCGCGATCGATCCTTCAAATTTCCACTCGTCCGGGAAGGTTTGAATACGAGCATATTCTCTCACGGTAAACGGACGTGTTTCCTCGGGATGGCAACGTTCAGTCTGTTTTTGAGCAGGACTGCAGGTCAATGTCAAACAAGGTTCGTCCCAACCGATTCTTCGGGCAATTCCGGTTTTTCCGCCACCGAGATAAAAGCTTCCGCCCATAAATTCCTTCTGAATGTCAAGCGGCAAATCTCTCCAATAACCTTTTGGCGGCACCAAATCCAACACATCTATTTTGCTCTGGGGATATTTTGCGCCATCGGATTTTGGTGCATTTTCAGAAAACAATTCGCCCTTTTTCAATGCATCTTTTAGATTGTAAATCTTCTTGTAAGCTATGGGATATTCGTAGTTAATATCAATATCTTTTCTGATACCGACCAAAATCAGTCGTTCCCTTTTTTGAGGCACATTATAATTGATGGCTTTTAACACTTGAACGGGAACAACATTATAACCAATTTCATCTAAAATTGAAATCATCCCGTGTAATGTTTTTCCATTTTCGTGGCTCAATAAACCGCGGACATTTTCGCCTATGCAGATCGGTGGATTTACTTCTTTTACAACCCGTGCAAATTCATAAAAAAGTGTTCCACGAGCATCGGCAAGTCCAAGTTTTTTACCGGCATAGCTAAATGCCTGGCAGGGAAATCCGCCGGTGACCACATCAGCCTTGTTGTTGAATTCAGAAAAATCAAATGATTTTATATCGCCTTCCAAAACCTTCCAGTGTGGGCGGTTTTTGCGCAGAGTCTGGCAGGCAAATTTGTCAATTTCGTTGAGCGCGACACATTTTAAGCCTGCCATTTCCATTCCAACCGCCAAACCGCCGGCGCCGGCAAATAGCTCTAGAACATTATATTGGTTGTCAGCTTCCACAAAATTTGAAATTTTATCGACAGCATCATCTTGGATAAAATCTGAAAACAAGGTTTCTATATCTGATTTTCTATAAACCCGATAATTGCTCATTGGTTCACGCACTGCATAAAGCTTTCCCTCGCGATCCCAACGTCGAAGCGTTTCTTTGCTTTTGCCAATCATTTCTGCTGCTTCTGAAAGCGAGAGATATTCACTCATAACCGAGTTGTTCAACATTATACAATGGTTACAAATTTAGATGAATGATTTTGATATTCAATCTTTGAAATAAAAATAATATCTTGAGAACTCACAAAACTGAAAAAGTCCGTGATCAACACCCTATCCTAATATATTTCCCAAACCATCTCGATTCGTTTAGCCCGGATCGCGCCGGTATCCTTTTTTTTTCGCCTTTTTTGGCGGTAAAAAAAGATAAAGGCAAGAGCCGGAAAAAGCTCCAAAAAAAAAGCACCCTTTTCAGAGTGCTTTTCGCAAAATAAACTAACCCAACAAAATTCTTAATTGATGTCGAAACGTAGCCCGAGCGATGCGTTGCGCTGTTGCACGGCGTTGTTCTTGAAGATGGGATTGAGGTCGTACTTGCAGTACAAACTGATGTCGCGGTAACCGATGTAGGCGCTGACGCCGTAGGTCCAATCGTTGACATTGAAATTGCCCTTTATGCGCAGGTCATTGGTATAGCCATTGATTTTAGTGGAAAGAAACTGCTTCGAGTTGGTGTTGTAGCCGGCAAATCCACCAATGCCAATCCGAAAACCTTGTTGCGCTTTGAAGATGGTTTTATCGTCCTTGGTTTGCGTTCCCGAAAAGTCGAATTCGAGATGTAGCGGAAGCACAAGATATACGTTCTTGAAATAAGTTTCCTTGTTGCGAAGATTTACCGTGGAGCCAACTAAAACCGTCTGATCGCCGACGTCCTGAAAAAACCTGTCTTCGGTCGCGGCAAGAACATTGTATTGAAAACCAACGCCGTAGCGGAAATGCAAAAGATTGTTTTCCTTTAGAATTCTTGTGTTTTTTGTCAATCCCCATTCAAAAAATCTTGATCTAAGGTAACCAAAATCTGAATTGGCAACGGCGCCATTTGTTACAACATTGTTTGCGCCCAGGGCGATTGTGACCTGGGAAGTTGTACGGGATTCGCCGTTGTTTCTTTCTTTTCCCATCTTGATAGCAATTTGGTGTTTTCCTTTTGTCGTATCATTTTCAGTAATTTTCCCGTCAACGCGTTCTTGAACCAGATTTTGAAGCGCCTGCTGCTCTGGCGCAACGCGTGTTTCGATGTTTTTTGCGCGGATATTGGCGATCTGAATCTTGGCTTGGTCAGCCTGATCAGCGGTAAGCGTTCCATTTTCGAGCTGCTTGTTGATGGCTTCGATTTCTGCTTTCAGAGACGCCTGTTCATCTGTGGTGATGTTGTCAATGCGCTGCGCGATTTCCTTGGCGCGCTCCTCAAAGGTTTGTTGTGCTTGGGCTTTCGTTGCCATAAGGCTTATTGAAAGCAGCGAGAAAAAGAGTAGTTTTTTCATATTGAAATGGATTAATGGTTTGCGTTTTTATTGATTGTTGCGTTCTGCAAAAGATTGCGCGATTTCGGTGGAGGCTTTAGCTATTTTATTAATGACCTTTTCGCGGAAGGTGAGATTGAGTTCTCCATCGGTTACTGCGAGAAGCGATGCGCCGCTGACAGATATTCTTGACGGGCTTTTTAAGGTCGGATTGATGTTGAACTGCGGTTCTTTTTCGATTGTTGTGGTTGGCAGAATCACCGCTGCAATTTGGGCTTTTGGATTTTCAATTATCGTTTCCGGTGAATCTGGATTTGTACTTGATTGTATTTCTTTTTTTGTGATTTTAATTGGATTTTTTATTGTTTCTAAATTCTTCTTAATTTCTGCATTGGCAACAATATTTGATTGTTCTCCAGGTTTTTGAACGATTAGTTCTTTGCTATTCAAATTGTTTTTACTCGGAGTATTTTCTTTAATTACAGATTTGGAATCCACATTCGTAACCCGTGAATCAATCAATGGTTCGGCATTATAAAACTGAAACGCGATGAAAGACCCAACAAACAATGCAGCAGCGATGTACAGCCAATTCACACGCGCTTTCCTCGGTTTTTCTTCCGCCAAAGAAAGCATTGCATCAAGTCTGTCCCAAGCTTTTTCGGTCGGTTTTATTTCTCGTTCGCGCAATTTCTTGGCGAAGTTGGAGTCCAATTTATTTTGACGCATAATCGTAATCTTTAATGTTGATCTGTTTTTGCAATAATTGTCGCGCGCGGCTCAGTTGCGACTTTGATGTTCCCTCCGAAATCTTCAGCATCACCGCTATTTCCTGGTGTTTGTACCCTTCGATCGCATAAAGGTTGAAAACCACTTTGTAGCCTTCCGGCAAATTGTCCACCATTCTTTGAAGGTCGTCGGCGGAGAGTTTTTCGTCAAAATCATTCGACAATTTTTCTTCTACAAAAGTCTCTTCCAGAAATGTCATTTTCTTGTTGACGCGCAAATATGAAATCGATTCGTTGATCATTATTTTTCTCAACCAACCTTCAAAACTTCCCTTGAACTCGAAGCGGTCGATGGAAGTGAAGGCTTTCATAAATCCGGTGACCATCAAATCTTCGGCGTGCTGCAAATCCTTGACATAATACCGGCAAACGCTGAGCATTTTTCCCGAGAATTTATTATAAATCGAATGTTGCGCCTGCCGATCTCGCTTTTTGGCCAAGGCAATGACTTCGTTCTCGGTTTGGTGCAGTTTGATGACCTTCATCGGTGCTTGTGGTTTGGTTCTATTGTTAAAGACGATTGTAGTTCGAAAATGGTTGCACGATTATTGAAAATATTTGAGAGATTTTCGCAAAGGCTTTTAGGTAATAGAGTTACGGACAAATAAATTTTCTATTTTTTTCTGTCAATCACATAGTTCACCATTAATGCAAGCGATTCTCGATATTCGGAAGTTGGAAAAGTATTGAGAATAATCAAAGCCTCGTCCTTGAATTCCAGCATTTTTGCAATGGCATATTCAAGACCGCCGTGCTTTATGACAAATTCGATTACTTCGCGAACACGCTTTTTGTCCTTGTTATGGTTCTTGACCGAATTGATGATCCAAGATTTTTGCTTAGTGTCGCAATTGTTGAGGACATTGATCAGCGGCAGCGTCATCTTTTGTTCCTTTATGTCGATGCCCGTTGGTTTGCCGATCGCTTCTTCAGAATAATCAAAAAGATCATCTTTGATTTGAAACGCCATTCCGATAAGTTCTCCGAATTTCCGCATTTTCTCGACCTGATCGATATCGTCATTCACGGATTTTGCGCCGAGCGCACAACAAGCGGCGATCAATGTCGCGGTTTTCTTGCGTATTATCTCAAAGTAAACATCCTCGGAAATATCGAGCCGTCGCGCTTTTTCTATCTGCAGAAGTTCGCCCTCGCTTATTTCCCGAACTGCAACAGAGATAATTTTCAGCAGATCAAAATCATCATTGTCAATCGAAAGCAAAAGTCCTTTTGACAAAAGATAATCGCCCACGAGAACGGCGATCTTGTTCTTCCAAAGCGCGTTGATCGAGAAAAACCCGCGCCTTCTATTGCTGTCGTCCACAACATCGTCATGAACCAAAGTCGCGGTGTGGATCAGCTCTATCACCGACGCACCGCGAAAAGTGCGTTCGTTCACTTCGCCATTATTGAGCATTTTGGCGGTCAGGAAAACAAACATTGGGCGCATTTGCTTGCCCTTTCGGTTGACGATATAATAGGTGATTCGGTTGAGCAGCGCGACATTGGACGCCATCGATTGGTGGAACTTCTTTTCAAAAAGTTCCATTTCGAGGTTGATCGGCTGTTTTATTTGGGAGATAACGTTCATTGCGCTATCCAAAAGTAGCGATTATTGTGAGAACAGGGCGGCGGTCAGAATAGGATTTGTTTTATTTAATCGTAAAATCTTTGGATGAGCGTTTAATTCTTGCCAATCCAGTTCTGCTTGAATTACATTCTGTGCGGACAATTCGTAAACTGGCTTTTGATTTGTGATATTCTTTAAAATTGAAAGAAATTAAACCATCCTCGAAAATAATATGGTTTTTATCATTTGAATCAAATTCAATAGCGTTCATATCAAAATTGTTTACTTCTTTGAATCTATCCACAATTATTGAAAAAGTATTTGGCTGGCGATGATCTACAACCAATTCAGTCCATTTTGAAAGAATACCTGTTTCCTGACATTTTACCATTCCTTTTGCTGAATTGACATCAAAATATTCTTGTTTCACTTTTCTAATATCATCGTGAATCGCATTGCGACAAGCAATGTTAAATAAATTTTCAGGCTTATATTTTGTATTTCGAATCATCATCAGATACGAAATGTATTGAGTCGTATTATCGCTGTAAATTAACTCGAAGCATTTTGTGTTAAATTGAACTTTCGCTATTTTTATATCTATTATTTCAAATTCAGAATTTTCAATGTTTTCAAAAATCAGTTCGCTTTGAATAATCTGTCTTTCAATTTCAGATGAGTCCTGCAGATTGTTTTCATCTACATAATCGAGAAGATCTAATAAATCATTATAATCAATGTCATTGAGGGATTGGAAAAAATCATACGAGTTTAAAATTTGACGGTAATGCGCAATGGCGTCTTTTTTAAACTTGAATTCTTTCGATCCGATTTTAATGGGCTTCCTCATTCCGGTTTTTTCTTATCACTTCCTGGTGCGAAATTACTTTCCCATCCTTGATATCTTGCTCGCTCATTTCCAACATTGCGATCTGATATTTGTCAAGTTCAATTAATTCATCAGCACTTGCAGAAGAATTTATCAAAACATCAAGCGCCTCAATAAATTCTTGATTTTGGATCATGTTGATTTTATCGATCAAGTCAGTTTTTATTTTTTTATACTGCTGCCATCTCAATTTATTTAATGTAAATATCGCGAAAATTAACCAATGTTTTTTGGCACAGAGTAATTGATCACACCGTCTTATTCGCCAACTGCCCGCAAGCCGCGTCAATATCCCTTCCTCGCGATCGCCGAACATTTACCGTAATCCCATTGTGTTCCAATGCGCTGACATACATCAAAATAGAATGTTCGCTCGCTTGTTTGAACCGGTCGTCATCAATCGCGTTGTATTCGATAAGATTGACTTTGCACGGCACATATCTACAGAATTTGACAAGTGCTTTTATGGATTCCTCATTGTCGTTGATGCCTTCCCAAACCACATATTCGTAGGTTACTTTTCGCCTGGTTTTTTCGTACCAATATTCCAGAGACTCGCGCAGATCCGTAAGCGGAAAATTCTTTGTAAATGGCATTATCGAATTCCGGATTTCCTCGATCGCAGAATGCAGAGAAACCGCCAAATGAAATTTGACATCATCATCGGCAAGCTTCTTTATCATTTTCGGAATGCCCGAAGTTGACACCACGATCCGTTTCGGCGACATTCCAAGTCCATCATCGGTGGTGATTTTTTCAATCGCCGCCAGCACATTGTTGTAGTTCATCAAAGGCTCGCCCATTCCCATAAAAACGATGTTGGAAAGCGGTCGTCCGTGGTATTTTCGGCTTTCTTTGTCGATGGAAATTACCTGGTCGTAGATTTCGTCCGGATTGAGGTTTCGCATTCTTTTCAACCTTGCCGTAGCGCAAAAATTGCAATCGAGACTGCAGCCCACTTGGCTGGAAACACACGCCGTTGTCCGTTTTGCCGTTGGGATCATCACGCTTTCTACCACAAGTCCGTCATGGAGACGAACCGCATTTTTCATCGTGCCGTCAGTGCTTTTCTGCACGCTTTGGTACTCGATATGGTTGATCACAAAATTGTTCTGCAACATTTCGCGCGTCTCTTTGGACAAATTTGTCATGTCCTCGAACGACCGCGCGCCCTTGCTCCAAAGCCATTCGTAGATTTGGTTTCCACGGAAGGCTTTGTCGCCATTTTCGATAAAAAACTCGCGCAGATTATCTTTGGTCAGTGCGCGGATGTCGGTTTTTTCGGCTTGCATTTTGCAAAAGTACCATTTTAAATTCGGCGGATGCGGCGCAATTCTTAACTTTGGGCAAACCCAAAACGATGCATTTCATTTCGCCCGAACTCGAGAAATATGTTGAAGACCACACCTCTGCAGAGCCCGAACTTTTGGCACAGCTCAACCGCGAAACGCATTTAAAAGTGCTGCAGCCAAGAATGCTAAGCGGTCATCTCCAAGGTCGGGTTTTGTCTTTGATATCAAAATTGAAATCGCCAAATGCCATTCTCGAAATCGGAACGTACACCGGTTACGCCACATTGTGCTTGGCCGAAGGGCTTTCGCCAAATGGCACGATCGATACGATAGATAACAATGACGAATTGCATGAAATGCAGCGAAGGTATTTCGATAAATCGGGATTTGGGCATAATATTAAGCAACATCTTGGCAAGGCGCTGGAAATAATTCCGACCTTGAATAAAAAATTTGACCTGATATTTATTGACGCGGACAAAGAGAATTATATCAATTATTATAAAATGATTATAGCGTTGTGCAATTCCGGCGCATTGATTATTTGCGATAATGTTCTATGGTCCGGAAAAGTGCTCGAGCCCATTGCCGACAAGGATAAATCGACAAAAATTTTGGTCGAACTTAATCAATTGATTGTAAAGGACGATCGGGTTGAAATAGTGCTGTTGCCCATACGCGACGGACTTTCGGTGGTGAGAATCAAATGAAAATTAATATCTATTTAAATGAAAAACCTAGTTAAAATCCTGTTCCTATTTATTGTTCAATTTGGCTTGGCGCAAAATGTCGACACCGCCAAACTCGACAAATATTTTGACGCGCTTTCCGCGAACGATAAGTTTATGGGCAGCGTTGCCATTTCAAAAGATGGACATTTTGTCTATTCAAAACAGCTCGGTTTTGCCGATGTTGATGGAAAAACAAAACCGAATGAGGACACAAAATATCGCATCGGTTCAATCACTAAAACGTTTACTGCTGTTTTAGTGATGAAAGCCATAGAAGAAGGAAAACTGAAACTTGATGACAAGCTTTCGATTTATTATCCTACGATAAAAAATGCTGAAAACATCACGATCGAAAATCTCTTGAACCACAGAAGCGGCATCGCGAACTTTACCGATTCGCCCGATTATATGAACTACAACACTTCCAAAAAATCAGAAAAAGAACTTGTCGATATCATTGCAAAAGGCGGCAGCGGCTTCGAACCCGATTCAAAAGGTGAGTACAGCAATTCCAATTATGTACTGTTGAGTTTTATTTTGCAAAAGGTTTATAAAAAAGATTATGCGACACTTTTATCAGAAAAAATCACAAAACCGCTTGCGCTTAAAAATACCTATTTTGGGAAACCTGCAAACATTTCGAACAACGAAGCCTTCTCATATTCGTTCAAGGGAAAATGGGAAAAAGAAGTCGAGACCGATATGTCGATCCCGATGGGCGCGGGCGGGATTGTTTCCACACCAACAGATTTGACCAAGTTTGCCTATGCGCTTTTTAATGGAAAACTCGTTTCTGAAAAAAGTCTTTCTGCGATGAAAGTTTTAAAAGAAAATTACGGATTGGGAATATTTTCAGTTCCGTTCTACGATATCAAAGGATTTGGCCATAACGGCGGAATCGATGGATTTTCGTCGGCGATGTACCATTTTGGTGATGAAAATGTTTCGGTCGCGATTATTTCCAACGGCACCCGATACGACAACAACCAAATCGTGAAAACATTGCTGAGCGCAGCTTATAACAAAGACTACGAAATCCCTAGTTTTGAAACCGTGAGCGTTACGGCAAAAGATTTAGCAAAATATGTAGGGAATTATGCCAGCAAGGCTATTCCGATGCAGATCGCGATAACCAACGACGGTGATAAGCTTTTTGCACAGGCAACCGGGCAATCGAAATTTCCTTTGGAAGCAACAACAAAAGACACATTTACTTTTGACGCCGCGGGAATCGTGCTCGAGTTTTCGGGCTCGGACAAAATGCTTTTGAAACAAGGGGGCGCGAGCATTGAGTTTGGGAGAAAGCAGGAGTAAAACATCAAATTGAAAGCGTCACTGCCAAGGGATTATTATTTTACGTAGATATTGTTTAATTTTACACGTAAAACAAAAGCTATGGACAAGAAACTCACACTGAGCCTAAATGAAAATATTATTGAGCAAGCTAAGTCATACGCAAAATCTCACAATAGTAGCATTTCTAAACTGATCGAATCATATCTATCGGTTTTAACAAATCGAAATAAAAGAGATTCTGCGGTTACTCCGCTGGTAAAAAGCTTGACGGGCGTTATAAAACTTGATGATGACTTTGATTTCAAAAGTGATTACACCGATTATCTCATTGAAAAATACAAATGACGATCGTTTTCGTGGACACCAATATTATTGTTGATCTACTCGCGGAGAGAATTGGATTTTACGAAGATGCTAGCGATCTTTTCTCGCGTGCCGAAAAAAATGAATTCAACCTGTGCATTTCCGCATTGACTTTCGCAAATACCAGTTACATACTATCCAAAGTTAAGTCCGCAAAAGAGGCAAGGGTTATCTTACGAAGATTCAATATTTTGGTCAAGATTATTTCGTTGACAGATAAAATCATAAATCTTGCGCTGAGCGATGAAGATTTTCCAGATTTTGAAGATGGTTTGCAATACTATTCTGCTGTGGAAAACTATGCAGATGTAATACTCTCCCGTGACAAAAAGCATTTCAAAAATTCAAAAATCCCAATTTTGACTGCAAAAGAGTTTTTGGCTCAGCTTTAACGTTGACGAAAATCATCTCATCACTTCCCCCCGCAGCCCAGATAGAAGCGGTATCCTTGTATTTGTGAGATCAACGCAATGAGATTGCTTTGTGCGAAGCGACAGAATGCATTTCAGCGCGCTCTGGTCTTCAAATTCTTGCCGGGAAAATAATTGGCATGCATCCATCGATACAATAAATACATCAAACTGCCGGTGCAAAATCCAAAAGCATACCCCACGATAATGTCCGACGGATAGTGAAGTCCGAGGTAAATCCTACTATATGCAAAAATCAATGGCCACAGAAATATGAACCCGAAGAAGGCAATCTTCTTGCGCAAAACCCACCACAGAAAGGCCGCGACCGACATTGATGTTGCCGCGTGACCTGAAAAGAACGAGAATGAAGTGCGGCGCTGCACCATTCTCATCTGGTCTAAAAAATCAGGGTTGTTAACAGGGCGAAGCCGTTGGAAATGATTTTTGACGAGGTTGACGCCTTGATCGGTAGCAGCGATAAGAACGGCAACGAATATGAGCATGTAAAGGGTTTGCCGCGTTCCGAGTTTTTTATAGATAAGGTAGGAGAGCAAAATGAAAAGCGGCAACCAGTTGATCTGTCGCGTGACCATAAGCCAAAACATGTCCCAAGAATCGGAACCGTAATTGTTGAGCATCAGGAAAAGTTGCTTGTCAAGCTTTAAAATCTCCTTCCACATTACGACTGGCGCTTGATCGGTCCGCTGATCTCCTCGATTTCTTTCTTTACGGCTTCGTCGGCGGTTTTTATTTCTGTTGTAATGTCTTCCTTGATCTTAGCGATCTGCCCAGTTTCGGTGTCGCCCAGCATATTTTCCTTGGCGGCGTTTATCTGTTTGTTAATGTTGGCCGTAATTTCGTTTATCGAAGTGTCAAGACCTGTATCCTTTACGTGACTGGTGATTTCGCCCTTGATATCGTTGGTGGCATTTTTGACTTGTGCGATCGCCTTTCCCATTGTCCGCGCGATCTCGGGAATCTTGTCCGAACCAAAAAGCATCAGCGCAATGAACATTATAAAAACCAACTCGCCGCCGCCTATTCCAAACATAATTCTCTCTTTATAAGTGTGCGTAAATTTACGAAGTTGGCCATTACCTAGTTGTAACTTCAACAATAATTAACATTACTCAAATTTTGATTTCACCGCTTCCTTTGGCCAGGTGTTGTTGGTCACGTCGATATCGGCGGTCTCAAGATTGGGATCGACCACGATCTTGGTCACGATTTTCTGAGTTGCAAACGACCTTGGAACTTCCCAGTCGTTCATTCGCCATATCTGGGCGGGGAATTTTTGGATTTCCGAAGTTCCATCCTCATAGTTCAATTGAACGATCAAAGGCATGAGCAAACCGCCGGGCTTGTTGAACGTGACCTGATAAAAATATTTTGGGGCGACCATTTTGGCGCGATCTGCAGCGATGAAATTTGCATTTATAAATTCTTCCACCGACGGTGCATCCGCAGTTGCGAATGCTTTTTTGTTCTTGCTGTCAAGCTCTTTTGAATCGTATGGCACAAAATATACCTTGGGACTCACATCGCCTCGTCCTCTTCTTGGCGGCGCGGGCGCATCGTAACTTTTGGGCTGCTCGTTGGCCACATAAAATTGCTTGACTTCTTTAATGCCAATATCCGTAAAATCCGTGGTGTAAAACCAGCCGCGGAAGAACCAATCCAAATCGACAGCCGATGCATCTTCCATTGTCCGGAAAAAATCCTCGGGCGTTGGGTGCTTGAATTTCCAGCGGTTGGCGTAGGTCTTGAAAGCGTAATCAAAAAGTTCGCGACCCATTATGGTCTCACGAAGAATGTTCAATCCGGTTGCCGGCTTTCCATAGGCGTTGTTGCCAAATTGCTTTATGCCTTCAGAATTTGACATTATCGGTTCGATGTTCTTTTGATCGCCGCTCATGTACGGAACAATCTTGCTCGCAGGCCCACGGTTAGCGGGAAAATTTTGGTCGAAGGACTGCTCGGCAAGATATTCGCAGAAGGTGTTGAGCCCTTCGTCCATCCAAGTCCATTGTCGCTCGTCGGAATTGACGATCATGGGGAAAAAGTTGTGGCCAACCTCATGGATGATCACGCCGAGCATGCCGTATTTCACGCGATCGGAATAAGTTCCATCCGGTTCAGGGCGACCAAAATTCCAGCAGATCATCGGATATTCCATCCCTTGATCGATCGCGTTGACCGAAACCGCTTTTGGATAGGGATAATCAAATGTCATCTTTGAATATTCGCGCAAAGTATGGGCAACGGCGCGCGTGGAATACTTTTCCCAAAGTGGATTTCCTTCTTTTGGATAAATCGAAACAGCCATCGCGTTTCGGCTGCCAACGTTAACTGCCATCGCATCGAGGATGAATTTTCGCGACGTTGAAATCCCAAAATCGCGGACATTTTCGGCCTTGAACTTCCAGGTTTTCTTGGCGGTCGAAAAGCCTTTTTCGGTTTTTTCGGCTTCAGCTTGCGTTACGATGATCACGGGATTGTCAAATGTTTTTTCGGCAAGCTCATATCTTTTGACCTGTTCTGGTGTAAAAACTTCTTTTCTGTTCAACAAAGTTCCTGTCGCTTCCATAATATGATCCGCCGGAACGGTAATGTTCACCTCAAAATTCCCAAACGGCAAAGCAAATTCTCCACTGCCCCAGAATTGCATGTT
>JBBSUW010000014.1:0-34645 GCA_038234025.1 Flavobacteriales bacterium | reverse complement strand
TCTTCTTTCTTAAATTTTTTCTATACGTTCGATCTTTTATTAATGAAAACGCAGATATTCGTCCTTGTGAAAAGAGATGGCTCAGTGTTGCGGAGCTATATCTAATTTTAATATGAATAAATTCTTTTGTGTTTGAAAAAACGTCACAAACTTCTATCGAGCTTCGAGCGGTATCTGATTTCACAAGTTTTTGATCGAGTAACATTAAAGAACTACTTGACTTTGCAAATCTGCTATTATACTCACCTTCAGACTCTATCAATTTTGCGTCGGGAAATGTTAGTTCAGATTCCTCGAAATCTTTGCAATAATTGTAAATTTCTTCAAAATATGTTTTGTTAATTTTATACCAGTTTGATAGAGTGAACGCATATCTAAACCCGTTATGTTCTGTTTCGTAACTTATATATCTCCATATGGGTGTGGGAATCGAGCTAATTTGTGTACTGTCTTTAAGATAGATTCTTAATTTAGCTAATTTTTCCCAATCCAAATCTTTCACACTCTCTTCCTTAGTAGAGTAGAAATCCTCAATATTGTAGTCTGTAAATATTTCTCCTTTTGGAGTATAAGAAATCCCTTCAAATATTGACCAATCAATAATGTAAGGGGGCACAATACTTACGTCTTCGACATTATGTGCTTTTAAATCCGTAATCAACTTTTCTCGAAGTTCATCTAAAACAGTTGGATCTTTCTCGGTTTTTATATTGTCTATCCAATCAAATCTTTCTTTATAAAGGTCTTTTTTATATTCTATTTGAAGCTTTGATAATATGCTAGGAATCTGTAACATATTAATATTTGGCGAAATATAGATTCCTTCATTTCCAGTAACTATACTTCCAAACTCTTCAGGTAAAACCAAAGTTGGCTCGCCTGTTACACTTCTTAATAGATCTTTTATCACATCTATATCAAATGATGCCGGACCTCCTTTTTTACTTGCTTGGGTTCTTGTTTGAACTGTTAAATTTCCAATATTTGCTCTATCTACGCTGACCAATTTATCAGCATTTATAATATTCAGTGCTGTTTTCAGTCCAAAATCGCGTTCAATAGTTTCCTCTTTAATAAGATGCTTGCCATAACCGAATGGAATTGCAAAAATCCTTGAATTTATTTTGAAAAATACTACCGCTCTGTTTGAAGAATTTGAAATATCTGGAATTTGCTTTTGCACTCCTTGTTGTAGCAACTCTTTCCATTTTGGTGTTCTGGTCTTAGTTTTTCCAACTATTACTTTACCTTCAACTTCTATACGATCGTTAAAATCATAAGTTTTGTAGTCTAATTTTGATTCAAGTGCTTGAGTGTAATCTGTAACATAAGGCTTGAGAAGATAGATTGCTAACTTGGTGCTTTTTTTAATAATTTCCATACAGAGCTTTTTATAATCAGAACAAATAGTGCAAAAAATAAATTATATAATAGCGATTACTCGTTTAAATGATGTAAAATATCGCTAAAGGCGATAGCGAAGTTAACATTTCATTTCAGTTGTTCTTAATGCTTACCACACATAGGTTTAAGCTTAAAAGCAACAATTTTCTCAAGTGTGTACAAATAATCAGTCGGCAAGTTTTCAAACTCAACAACTTTCAAGTTTATTTTGCAATCCAATTTATTTGTCCAATGAACCAGTTGAAGACCTCCAGTGGAACCTGGCGGATAATAGCCGAAATGGATGCACATTCTTCCTGATAAGTTGGAAAGTCCATCTTTTTTACGGACCCCACCTTGACGCACTCCGACGTATATAACGGCTGTGTCCGTGTTTTTGTTTTTAACAGGAACGCGGCGAAGATTTCGTTTTAGTAATTCCCTGCTGCTGTTAAGCAATTCTTGTAGATTACTACAAGTAACTTTTTCGTCAACTTCAAACCAGTAAAGACAATGACTCATTTTTTTATCAAGTTCTGTAAATATGTTCTTGAAAGCCTTGTCACCCCTGATATCCGCGGTGAAGTTATTGAGATCTGGTAAATCTTTTAAATTAAAGGAGTAGTTAATGGCATTCTTTATTATTCCATTTGCCAACTTCTCGAATTGGACATCTATTTCGATGCTTTCCATTGTGTTTAATATTTATTATCGATTTTCTAATAATCATTACAGCCTATTGTACTCTGGATTTAAAATACATATTGCGATACCTTCCAATGCTTCAGCCTCTCTGTTAGAATCGCAAAATTCGATTCGTACTAGACAATTTGATCTAAAATAGTTCACAACCTCTCCACGATTCAAAAACTTTTCATTCTTAATCATTTTTCTAACCAAAGTATGCGTTGTCTCATGCTTTAAATCTGTACCAAAACGAATATGCATTTTATTGGTCTTGCCAACATATACTAAATGATCATTTTCATAAATCATGTACACACCCATTTTGTCCTTGAGCGCTGCTACTTCGTCGAATGTTAATTTTGGGCTGACCATTAATGCCTCAAACTTGTCTGACAGAATCTTTATTTCTGCTCTCATGTTTTATCTGTTTAAATTTACTTTTAATTTGCTCTCCAAAAGGACAATACAGCGCTTGCGCTATATAGTCCCCAGCCCCAATTCCCTCAAAAACCCATTATGTTCCTCAGTAGCAATATTAATCTCCCTTTCAATTCTAGCAAGATTTCTATTCACTTCCTTCAGGTCGATTTGAATTTCATCCTCCGAGGTGCTAACGTATCTTGAGATGTTGAGGTTGTAGCCGTTCTTTTCTATTTCGTGCATCGGGACGCGGCGGGCGTAACGGTCGATGTTGTCAGGACGGTGCTGGTAGGTTTCGACGATTTTGTCGATGTGGTGCTGCTCGAGGGTGTTTTGTCTTTTGCCTTTGTCAAAATGCTCGCTGGCGTTGATGAACAACACATCGTCTGCTCTTTTGCACTTTTTGAGTATCAGAATGCAAACGGGGATTCCAGTAGAGTAAAACAGGTTGGATGGCAATCCAATGACAGTGTCGATATTGTTGTCCTTTAGCAGTTTTGTGCGGATTCGTTCTTCGGCCCCACCGCGAAAGAGTACTCCGTACGGCAATATGATGGCCATTGTTCCGGCTTCTGCGAGGAAATGGAATCCGTGGAGGAGGAAGGCAAAATCTGCTGCGGACTTGGGTGCCATACCGTGGCTCTTGAAACGGAAATCTTCGGCCATGGTGTCGTTAGGTTCCCATCGCAAACTGAACGGCGGATTGGCAACTATGGCATCAAACTCGAGTTTTTTGGATGGGTTCATCTGGTTGAGCTCGTCCCACTGGTTGAGGAGCGTGTCGCCGTGGTAGATCTCAAACTCGGTGTCTTTCATGCCGTGCAGGAGCATGTTCATGCGCGCAAGGTTGTAGGTGGTGATGTTCTTTTCCTGTCCGTAGATCTTGCCGATGTTGCCTCCCGCTTCTTTTATTCTGGTTCTAACATTGAGCAACAACGATCCGGATCCGCATGCGAAATCCAATACTTTGTCCAGCTTTTTCTTTTTACCCGTTGTTGGGTCTTGGCTGTCCAAGGTCACGATTTCTGAAAGTATGGAGGAGATTTGTTGAGGTGTGTAAAACTCGCCTGCTTTCTTGCCCGATCCTGCGGCAAACTGCCCAATTAAATATTCGTATGCATCGCCAAGGGTGTCTGAATCTGTGGAGAACTCCTTGATGCCGTCTGCAATCTTCTGGATGATGGTGCAGAGCTTTTTGTTGCGTTCGGTGCTGGTCTTGCCGAGTTTTTCGGAATTGAGGTTTATTTCTGAAAACAGGCCTTGGAATGCGCTTTCAAATGATTCGGTCTCAATGTATCTGATTCCAGCTTCGAGCGTGCTCAACAAATCGTTGTCTTGGGTGCGCGCCATTTCGCTGATGTTACTCCAGAGGTGTTGCGGCTGGATTACGTAGTGGACTTTTCGACGCATTTGTGTTTCGAATGCGGGAATGTCGACTTCGTTGTTGGCGTACCAAATGCCCAATGCGGCGCGTCCGTTTTTTTCATCTACTTCGGGATAATCTGCGCCCAATTCTTTTTTGGCGGAAGCTTCATAATTGGCAGATAGGTAGCGCAGGAAAAGGAAGGAAAGCATGTAGTCGCGGAAATCATCGGCGTTCATGGCGCCACGAAGGTCATCGGCTATTGCCCACAGTGTTTTACCGAGTTGTGTTTGTTCTTTTTGAGTCATATAGATTTTGGTGTGGTGTGAAATGTATCTTGCGCCCATTTTGCAGGGTTGTCAATAATGTATTGTGATATGCGTTGATATGATCTTTCATTGCGAATGATGTGATCATGATATAGTGATTGCCATTGAAAATCGGGATGTAATTTTCGTGCGACCATGGTAACGGCAGATTTGAAACCACGAACAATGGATGCCAGGTTTTTTGATTGTGGGCCGAATGCGTTCCGCGTTGCAGAGACGCGATGCATCGCGTCTGTACCGTTGTAGAGATTTTCCCCAATACCGATAATCGCGTGAAAATGATTGGGCATCACCACAAATTCGCCCTGATCCAAATTCATGTCCTTGCGCAATTCAAATGTTTTCAGCCATTCAAATTCTACAATTTTTCCAATTTCTGACAATTCCATTGTGGGGTTGTTGTCCGAATCCACAACATTTCCAAACCAACATCTACGGTTTTGGGTGCAGATGGTAATGAAATACAGGGCATTGTCGCCGTAATCCCAATTTTGTAATCGGGTTGATTGTATGCGGTATTTGCCATTGTATTTTTCCATTGTTATTTTTTGGACGGAAACAATCCCTGCATCAATCCTTTTTTGTGCAATTTCAATCGTTCTATTTTTTCTGATTGTGCGGTGATGGTTTTGTCTAATGATGAAAGGGTGGAGGCGATTTTTTGTTGTTCAAATTGAGACGGAATTAGGACAACATACTTTTTCATCGATTCTTTATCTCCACGAGGCATTTTGACTCCTTTCGCTCCCTCCATTACATATTTTATAAAAAGAGCATTTTTTAAAATAAATTCCAGAAAGTCGCTCAACATATTTTTACCCGCGCGAAATACTATAACGTCATTTGAAGCACCGCCAACGTCATCCGATTTCCAGATTTTGTTTAAATATGGTCTTATGTTGGAGATTAGTATATCACCTCTGTCATACTTCGTGAAATTGCCAGCTGATGGAAGTTTTGAGGCAGGGTTAATTCCTCCAAATTCGGGCAACATATTTTCTGTACTTATGTACGAATTGATATTCAGTTTATTTACGGAAATTTTTTCGTTTACGAAGAATGAAATATCCTCATCACCCAACAGATTCTCCTCCCAATCCCCATCATTCTCAAACTCTGGAAAGCGATAGTTGGGCACGGTTTCTCCTTCTTGTGGAAAAAGGTTTTGCATCAAGCCTTTTTTGTGGTTTTTGAGGGCGTTGAGTTTTTGGCTGTGGGCGGCGATTGTTTGATCTAGTGAAGAAAGGCAGGAGGCGATTTTTTGCTGTTCACCCGATTCTACGTTTGGGAATGTGACATTTCGTTCTTTCAGAATTGAAAAATGCCTCTTATATTCTTCCTGTTTAACTTCATTATTTTGACAGGTATAATATAAGAATTCTGTTGTTAATGTCTTTTTTGGCTTTATAATTTTAATTCCATCCGCGCCTTGTACAAAAGGTTTAAATGCTAATTTTAGAATGCATGTGTGATCCCCAAATATTATCAATGGCAGATTTTTGGAAATAACGCCATCTTCATCATCTGTCCATCCACAATAAAGAGATTTTGACTGGTCAATTATTTGATATTTACCATTGTCAAAGTATTGTGCAGTGGAAAGTTTTTTTGGTGGTGGAATAGTAAAAATAATGTTGTTGACAGTATCATTCCCCCATTCACCATCATTCACAAATTCAGGAAAACGCAATTCAGGTATTAATTTATGATTCATAAGCTGCCAGTCCGGATATGTTACGGCCTTCGGCCAGTTTATTTAATTGTGGGAGTAGGTCTTGCATCAATGCGGTCTCTACGTTGCTTCGTTCCTTCCAGCTCAAGTCCAACGGTTCCAGGAGATCGGTGAGTTTTTCGCCATCAAAGATCATTCTGGTCATTATGGTTTCTACAAAGTTTTTGAGGTCGGCGGTTTTCAGTCCGTGGTTGTGGGCAATGGTAACGAGTTCTTTTTCGTTTTTCTCAATGGTGTACGTGTCAAAATCTTCTTTGAGTTTTTCGACGGTTCTGCCAATGTTCCAATCGAGACCGTTGATAAATTCGGTGAGGTTTTCCTCCTCATTCATCAGGTTGGCGTCAGACTTCAATAGACCGATCAATTGTGAGCGGGTCAGTTTCTGCTTGCTAGGGGTTTTGCCCATATTGTCTGCCACCAAGCCCATGATATAATCATAGTCAATGACCGATGAAGCAAAAAGCACGAATTCAAAATCGAGCTGTTGGATTTCCGGTGGAGCGTCATCGCCTTCTTTTTGCTGGATTTTTCTAAGCTGTTTTGCCGTCTCGATGTATGAGCTTCTGAACTCCTGCAAAGTATTCTTAGGCATGATTGCCTCAATCTGTTCGGTTTGTTCTTCGTCTATATCAGTATATTGATCGAGTTGTGTTTTAAGTCGCTGTACTTCCTTAAAGTTCTTGATAAAAGCAATTCGTGCCGAGTCTCCCTTGAGGTTGTAAACTTCTTGAGGTTCGGCGGCCAAATTGTTTTGATGCATGAAAACGCCCAATGACTCAACCGCTTTTTTGTATTGCTCTATCACCGTTGGGGCAGGATCTACCATCCAGATTTCACGTGCGCGATCTTTGTCAGCGCCCGAGAAGAGTTCGATGGCGAGATTCACCGCATCTTGCTGTGATCGGAAATCAAGAATATTGCCGTAAGGTTTTGTGTCGTTGAGCACTCGGTTGGTTCTGGAAAATGCTTGAATCAATCCGTGGTATTTCAGGTTCTTGTCCACATACAATGTGTTGAGGAATTTAGAATCAAAACCCGTGAGCAACATATCTACCACTATTGTGATGTCTATCTTGTTGTTGTGCGCATATTCTTTGTTGGGGTATTTCTGATCCTTGATGCGCCGTTGTACATCTTGATAATAGCTGTCAAACTCGTTGATGCTGTGGTTGGTTTTGTATTGGCGATTGAAGTCGGCTATGATTTCCAGCAGTGCCTTTTTCTTTTCTTCTGGATTGTGTTTGTTGTCTTCTTTCTCTTGTGGCAAATCTTCCTGAATCTGCTGGACATCTTTGTTTCCCTCTGCGGGTGGTGAAAAAACACACGCGATGTTGAGCGGTTCAAAATCTGGATCGTTTGCAATTTTATTGCGTTGGATTTCCTTGAACAGTCTGTAATATTCTATGGCGTTGTTAATGGAACCCGTTGCCAAGACCGCGTTGAACTTTCGGGAGTTTGTTGCGGCATTGTGCTTTTCCAAAATTGCCTCCACCACGGCTTGTTGCGCAATGGCTTCGCCGGGTTTTGAACTGTTCGCACCTTTGCCCTTGAAATAGTCTATGTGAAACTTGAGTACATTTTTGTCTTCGATGGCGTGCGTGATGGTGTAGGCGTGCAATTGTTTTTCAAAAATGCTGTCGGTGGTTTTGTACGATGCTTGTTCGCCTTCAATATAGTTCGAACTTGAATTGGTTTCAAAAATGGGTGTTCCGGTAAAACCAAAGAGTTGTGCGTGCGGAAAGAATTCTTTTATTGCTTTATGGTTTTCTCCAAATTGTGAACGATGGCACTCATCAAAAATGAAAACCATTCGTTTGCTACTTAGGGGCTCTAAACGTTCTTTGTAGTTTTTCTTATACGTGCCATCCAATGCCAAGCCCAATTTTTGGATGGTGGTAACAATAACCTTATCGGCATAATCTGTAGAAAGTAAACGCCTTACCAATGTTTCGGTATTGGTGTTTTCTTCCACGCTGCCTTCCTGAAATTTATTGAACTCCTCACGAGTTTGCCGGTCAAGGTCTTTTCTGTCCACCACAAACAAACACTTTTCAATATCGGGATTGTCTTTTAAAAGGGTAGAAGCTTTGAATGATGTCAAAGTTTTTCCGCTTCCGGTGGTGTGCCAAATGTAGCCGTTGCCGCGGTTCTGATGGATGCAGTCTACAATCGCTTTGACGGCATAAATTTGATAAGGTCGCATCACGAGCAATTTCTGCTCGCTTTCTACGAGGACCATGTATTTGCTTATCATTTCGCCGAGCGTGCACTTTGCCAGAAACTTTTCGGTAAAATCGTAGAGTCCGTGGATCTTTTTGTTGTCAACATCTGCGAGTTCATAAACGGGCAAAAATTGTTCGTCTGCATTGAATGCGAAATGCTGGTTTTTGTTGTTGGCAAAATAGAGTGTTCTGGAATTGTTGCTGACAATGAACAATTGCATAAAGCACAAAAGAGATTTGGCGTAACCATTGCCATCGTCATTTTTGTAATCGACAATTTGCTGCATTGCCTTGCGCGGCGAGATGTCCAGTTTTTTGAGTTCTATCTGAACAACCGGCAAACCGTTAATCAATAAAATCACATCATAGCGCTGGTGGCTGTTTTCTGTGTTGATGCGCAATTGATTGATAACCTCATAATCGTTTTTGCACCAATCTTTGATGTTGACCAATGTGTAATGTAGCGGCGTTCCGTCCTCGCGTTGAAAGTATTGTCTTTCGCGAAGTCGTTTGGATGCCAAAAAGATGTCTGGAGTAATGATCTCTTCGCGAAGACGCAAGAATTCGTTTGGGGTCAATTGCACGCAGTTGAGCGCTTCAAACTTGCTTTTGAAATTTGCTTCAAGTGTTTTGCGATCAATTATTTCTGGACGGTATACGTATTTAAGTTCCTGAAGGTGCTTGACTAAATTCTGTTCAATTATATTTTCCTTGCTCATTCAAAATGTTTTGAAACCTCTGGACTTGTCTGCCTGATTGTGTGTTTTCAAAAATATACAATTAATTGGGATGATTTGATGGCGATTTAAAGTAATTGGAAATTGATTCTTCAGCAGCTGATATCCCAATGTATCATGACGACGCACACATTGTGCATAATCTTTTACCCTATGCACATTGCTCGTGACTTCACATTAGAACATTTCAAGTAAGCCGCAAATTATTTAAATCTGTGCGCAAGACGTAATCTCACAACTCAAGTTCTCAACGCCGCATTCATAGCAAGACAACTATCATTAAACCTCAAAACATTTTTCAAGCCGAAAAACATATTCGTTAGCAGTAAAACAGAATCAGTCACCCGCAAGTTACATCAATCACTCCCCAAATTACAACGAACACCCCCCAAGTTACACCGAGCCACCCGCAAAGTACACTGAACGTCCAAGAAGTTACATCGAGTACCCCCTAAGTTACACCGCGCACTCGCCAAGTTACACCGAGCACCCCGCAAGTTACACCGAGAATCCCGCAAGTTACAGCGAGCAGTCGGCAGGTTACATGGAGCACCCCGCAAGTTACACCGAGCGGCCTGTAAGTTATACTCAGCAGCCCGTAAGTTACACCGAGCACCCTGTAAGTTCCGTAAAAACGTATTCTAACGAAAATATTAGTAATGCAGAATATTGAAACTGAACGCGACAAGTAAAATAAAATTACGATAGTAAAAATAATCGACCAATCTATCGTGCCACAAGCCTAGCATGCATCAAAAGCTTTAAATCAACTGCACAAATCCTAAGAATCATATTTCAGCACCAAGAACTAAACCGCGTTACGGGACGCCCAAAAAATCATTTGGAATTTCGCTACTCTTCGTAATGCTTAAACGGATCTCCGGTTACTAGCCTTCATTTTAAGATTTGTGTCCAGAACATTCTCTCTTTCCATTCCGCTCGATTCCTTATTTTACATCGAAAAGTTTTACGAACATCTTCGAAAATTCGTAGTTCAAAGTCATTTATTGTTTTTTATCGAGTTTATTATTGAATATTTAAAAAAGTATTTAGGTTTGGCATCCACTACTGTAGAAATCTCAATTTTCTACATTTCTTTTTTAAATGTTTAATCTTCATAACATTTAAGTTTAGCCAATTAGAACCGCGTTCTAAATAGATGAATTTATGTGCGTTATGGGTTTAGATCTCAAACAATAACGTATGAAAAATACTACTTCTCGAGCAGCGGCTCTTTCGATTAAAAATTTTAGTATCAGAATTAATAAACAATTCTTTCTACCGCTGGTTTTCTTTTTATTCTCGACTTTTCTATTTGCCCAAAATCCTATTGTTGCCGAAAATGCATTGCCGGGAAACCCCAAGTCTGAGTGGGATATTGCGGGTTCTGATGACATAAGTATTCAGGGTTTTGCAACCCAAATAAGTGTGGATGCCGGACAGACTGTTGACTTTAAGATTGATGTAAAAAACGCACCTACAAACTATTCTATAAAAATCTACAGGCTGGGTTATTACAACGGTTTGGGTGCGAGATTAATAGCTAATCTTGGCACTTTTTCTGGTGTTGCACAACCGCAACCTTTGTATGATGCCGTGACGGGGAAAACGGACTGCAGCAACTGGAGTGTTTCGACTTCCTGGAATACGGGCACTTCGACTTCGGGTCTATATGTTGCCAAGCTGACGCGAAATGATACGCAGGGTTCGAGCCACATTGCTTTTGTGGTGCGCAATGACAATGGTGGCGCTGAAATGTTGTTCAAAACAGATGATACGACATGGCAGGCTTACAATAATTATGGTGGCAGCAGTTTGTATGTGGATAATAACGGGATTGCGGGTTTTAACCACGCGACGAAAGTGAGTTACAACAGGCCTATTAATACGAGAGCTGGCGGAGGTGGCGGTGGCGCAGCTGAAGATTGGTTATTTAATTCGACGTATCCCATGATTCGGTTTTTGGAAAAGAACGGTTATGATGTTTCATACACCACGTGCGTTGATATGGATAAGGATCCAAAACAGATTACTCCAAACGGTGCAGGAAATACGTATGCGCACAAGCTTTTATTGTCTGCAGGGCATGATGAATATTGGTCGGCTTCCGAGCGAACGAAATATGAGAATGCGCGTAACGCTGGAGTTCATTTGGCGTTTTTTACAGGTAATGAAATTTACTGGAAAGTGAGATGGGAAGATAACCATCGCACTTTGGTTTGTTATAAAGAGGGCACAGCTGGCGAAGGAACTTGCGGTACAAAATGTGATCCCAATGGGACGACTTGGACGGGCACGTGGCGTGATGGTTGCGCTTTTCCGTTAGCGGATGGTTGCAATCCTGAAAATGCATTGTCGGGTCAAATCAGTTGGGGAGAAGGAACGGGTTCTATTGAAGTTCCGTCCGATTATAAGAATTTGAGGTTTTGGCGCAGTACGAACGTTGCCCTATTGGCCGATGGCAATTCTGTGACAATGCCCTATGGGACGTTGGGTTACGAATTTGATTTTGAACAATTTGCAGATACTAATCCGAGCGGGCGCATTACGATGTCGAGCACGGTTTTGGCGGGTAAAAATCACAAGCTATCGTTGTATAAACATGCGAGCGGTGCGTGGGTTTTTGGCGCGGGTACGATTCAGTGGAGCTGGGGATTGGATGCGGTTCACGATCGCGGAAATACAGCGCCAAGTTTAGATATGCAACAGGCAACGGTGAATTTGTTTACCGATATGAATGTTTTGCCGGCAACGTTGCAATCTGATCTTTTGATTACAAATCCAGTAAATACCGCTGCGCCGGTTTCGGTTGTGACAATGCCGATAGATGGCGCTTCGGTGCCGAGCAACGCTACTGTTATCATTAGCGGAACTGCATCAGACAACGATGGAGTGGTTGCGGGCGTTGAGGTTTCTACCGATGGTGGAACAACGTGGAAGATTGCGACTGGAACAACGTCTTGGAATTATTCTTTTACTCTGCAAGTGCAAGGTTCTGTTACCATAAAACACAGGGCTTTTGACGATAATGGAAATATGGAAATACCGGGGGCTGGAATTACGCTAAACGTTGGACCGTCTTCGCCAATTGTATGCCCATGTTCAATATTTCCTGAAAACAGCGTACCGCAGAACTTGAGCAATACTGACACGCAGCCGATTGAGGTTGGCATGAAATTTAAGTCGGCAGTGAATGGCTTTATTACTGGAGTTCGATTTTATAAAGCTCCGGGTGATATGGGAACTCATATTGGGAATCTTTGGAATTCGGTAGGTGATTTGCTTGCGTCGGTTTCTTTTAATGGTGAATCTTCTGACGGTTGGCAGCAAGCCTATTTTACCGCTCCGGTTTCCGTGAATGCCAATACGACCTACGTGATTTCTTACCACAGCAGCGACAGTTTTTACGCGGCGACTTCGGGCGGGCTAATTAATGCTGTGACAACTGGAAATCTTACAGCGTTGGCAGATGGAACGGATGGTGCAAATGGCGTTTATGTTTATTCGCAGAATTCTGCGTTTCCTACTGACTCTTACCAATCCAGCAATTATTGGGTTGACGTAGTTTTTGATACCACAGCGACTGACATTACCGCGCCAGAAATTGTAGAGGTTGTTCCTGTGAATGCGGCAGCGTTGGTAAATATTTCAACTGCAGTTAAGGCAACTTTTAGCGAAAGCATAAATCAATCTTCACTGCTTAATAAGTTTGAACTTCGAGATAATTCGAATGCATTAATTGCGGGAACGGTTTCTTATAATAATGCTACGAAATCTGCGACTTTGGTGCCAAATAGTCCGCTAAATTATGCCGCAACGTATACTGCAAAAGTGCTTGGCGGTGTTCAAGATCTTGCGGGAAATGCAACAGTGGCTGATTACAGTTGGACCTTTAATACAATGTCCGAGCCGCAACCTGTGGTTGTTCCAAGTGCGGATGGAGCGGGAGGACCAATTTTGATTATTAGTTCAACTGCAAATCCATTTAGCCGCTATCCAATTGAAATTCTACGCGCTGAAGGCATTAATCAGTTTAAGACGATGGATATTTCTGTCGTTAATGCAACGGTTTTGGCGAACTATGAAGTTGCAATTGTTGGCGAAATGAACGTCAATGCATCTCAGGTTTTGATGCTTTCGACTTGGATAAATTCTGGCAAAACGCTGATTGCGATGAAGCCCGATGCAACATTGTTTCCATTGCTTGGCATCGATTCAAAATCAGGAACGCTTTCTGATAAATATTTACTTTTTAATACAGCTCAAGGTCCTGGAGTTGGACTGGTTGACCAAACGATTCAGTTTCATTCCGCTGCAGATTTGTACACTTTGTCGGCCACTGATGCGCCAACAGTTTTGGCCACTTTATATTCCGATGCTTCAACGGCAACGACAAGTCCAGCCGTAATTTCTCGTAATGTTGGCACCGGAAAAGTATTTGCTTTTGCCTACGATCTCTCGAAATCTGTAATTTATACGCGCCAAGGAAATCCTGCATGGGCGGGACAACAACGCGATGATCAAAACGACGGAAACATTAGATCAAATGATATGTTTACCGGCACTGGCGGCCAAGCTGATTGGATTGATTTTAACAAGGTGCAAATTCCGCAAGCTGATGAGCAGCAACGGTTGTTGTCAAATATCATCACGCAAAGTATTTTGCCAAAAATGCCATTGCCAAAGTTTTGGTTTCTGCCGCGAAAGTTAAAAGCGGCGGTTGTTATGACGGGCGATGATCATGGAAGCAATGGAACAACAGGACGTTTTGACCAATATTTGACGTTTGGAAATAATACTCCAGAAGATGTTTTGGACTGGCGCGCTGTGCGCGGTACGGCTTATATTTATGAGAGTACACCATTGACAAATGCAGCAGCGGCGGCTTATGAAGCGCAGGGTTTTGAGATTGGTCTGCACCTTAATTCGGGTTGTAATGTTTATACTTTTGCGGGTTTACAGAATTCGTTTAGCACACAATTTTCGGGATTCAATGGAAAATATACAAGTTTGTCTGCGGCGCGAACCCATCGTACACATTGTATTTCGTGGGGTGATTGGGCAAGCAAACCCAAAGTTGAGGTTGAAAACGGTATTCGTTTGAACACTGATTACTACTATTGGCCAGCTTCATGGGTTCAAGATCGTCCGGGATTGTTTACGGGTTCTGGAATGCCAATGCGCTTTGCAGATCTTGATGGAACACTTTTGGAAGATTACCAATTGACAACACAAATGCCCGATGAATCTGGTTTATCCGTGGCGAACTTTATCAATACTTTGATTTTAAATGCAAAAGGCCCGAAAGGTTATTACGGAGTTTTCTGTGCCAATATGCATTTGGATACCAATGATTCTGGATCGCAGTCCGTTGTTGGCAGCAATGCCATAATTGCGTCGGCTATTGCCAATGAAATACCAGTGATTTCTGCAAAGCAAATGCTGACTTGGTTAGATGGCAGAAATTCATCAACCTATTCTAATATCTCATTTACAAACAATACTTTGGCGTTTGACATTGCCCAAGCGAGCGGCGCGCGAAATTTGCAGGGAATGGTTCCAATGTCTTCTTCAAATGGACAACTCTTAAGTTTGCTTCGTTCGGGTGCGCCAATTTCCTTTAGCACGGAAGTTATCAAAGGCATTAACTATGCATTTTTTGATGCTGAGTCGGGCAGTTATTCTGCCAGTTATGGAGTTGATAATACTCCGCCCACAATTACAAATGTTGTGGCGACTGCAAATGCTGACGGCACTGCTACGATTGTTTGGAACACGGATGAACCTGCTACTTCGGCAATTGAATACGGAACGGCAGAAAATGATCTGTCTTTAAATAGTACTGATGCAACTTTAAAAACCAGTCATTCTATTACTGTAAACGGACTTTCGCCGGCTACGATTTATTATTTCCGAATTACTTGTGCCGACGCGATTCCAAATACTGCGAGTTTTCCAGTAAGTCCGACAACGATGCAGTTTACAACACTTGCCGGACCTTGTGTTTCAAATACAACGGTTGCCGATTTTGGTTTTGGTGAATATACAAACACGATGGTTGTGTCTGTCGGTGGAGGTGGTGTTGGTTTGAAAACTGTAGTCAAAGAAGATTTTTCTGGCGCACTAGTTCCGTCAGGTTTTGGAAATTTTGCATGGTCTGGCGGAACGTCCGTTGTCTCAGGCGGATCTTTGATTGTTGATGGTGCGCGTTTTAATACCGTGGCGCCAACACAGACTTTTGCACCGGGCAGCGCAATGGAATTCGTCGCGACCTTCAGTGCCGCACCATACCAACACATAGGTTTTGGCGGCGGCGGCGATGCGACTGATAACGGCGGAATTTTCACTGGTCAGAATGCATGGGCGATGTTTGGAACCGGAAATCAATCCTCTGTTTTGAAAGTGAGAACTTCTTTGAATGGATCTTCGTCTGTTGATGTTGATCTTGCAGGAAGTTTGATAGGATCTGCGCATTTATACAAAATTGCCTGGGAAGCCAATCAAATAAAATATTATGTCGATGGCGCTTTGGTTCATACCGAAACGATTGCCATTTCAGAAACGATGCGTCCGGCAGTGAGCGATTTTAACAATGATGGCACGCCAATCAGCGTTGACTGGATTCAGGTTTCGCCTTACAAACCTTCGGGAATTTATCTGTCGCAAATATTCAATGTCGGCGCTTTGAAAAGTTGGCAGGAAGCGACTTGGAACGAATTACTTCCTCCGGGAACAACATTGGCAATTTCGCAACGACAAGGCAATTCGGCTGCAGCGACTGTTGCCAATCCGTGGATTTCGGTTCCAACGAATGGTGCAATTGTTGGTGGCATTTCGCAATATATTCAGTATAAAATTGAACTCGCTACAACAAATTTAAATGCGACTCCAGTTCTTTTTGATATTGCTTTTGCATGCAGCAATCCTGAGACTAGCAGTCCAATAATTACGACGCAACCGCTTGCACAAACGACTTGTCTGGGCAGTGAAGTTAGTTTTTCTTCTGTGGCAACCGGAAATCCAGATCCAACCGCGCAGTGGCAGGTTAGTGAAGGCGAAACCAATGTTTGGACGGATATTCCTACAGCCATTGCTTCGACTTATACTTTTACTCCATCTGCAGCAGATAACAATAATAAATTCAGGGTTATTTGGACAAATTCAGAAGGAGCTGTTACATCAAATGCTGTGCTGCTTATTGTAAATCCGACAATAACTGGAACACTATCAGCGGTAAAAAATCTAGTTTGCCCCGGCGAAGTGATACAATTGCAACTTTCTGACGCGAATGGTTCTGGACCTTACACGATTGTGGTCAACGGTCAGACGTATTCAAATGTTGCCGTTAATGTGCCTTTTGCATCTGTAAATCCGGAGGTTAAAAGTATTTGGGAAAATACTTCAGCCGTGGGTAATAATGGAAATGATACGGCTGCGTTAGAACTCGGCGTAAAATTTCAAACGTCAAAAAGCGGATATATTTCGGGCATCAAGTTTTATAAATATGCAGGAAACACTGGAACTCATACGGGTTCACTTTGGAATACTGCAGGAGAACTGATGGCAACGCTCACATTCGCCAATGAAACTGCAAGCGGTTGGCAACAAGCAACTTTTTCAACGCCCGTTTTTGTTCAAGCGAATACAGTTTACACCGCGTCATACTATACAACCAGTGGGAATTATGCAGTAAGCGGTGGCTACTTTAACGGAAATCAAGAATCGGTAAACGCTCCATTAAAAGCACTTTCGTCAACTGAAGTTGGCGCAAATGGAGTCTTTCAATATGGTGGCGGAAATGCGTTTCCTAATAATTCGTTCAACAATAGCAATTATTGGGTAGATGTTTTGTTTACAGAAGCTGCTGCTGATGGCATTTATAATCTGACAAGCATTGCGGATAATATTTGTACCAATACATCTAGCGGAACTCCTCTGACCACTGTAACAATTACAACCGAACCTTTGCCGAACGGCAATCTTTCTGCAACCGAAAGTAATGTTTGTGCCGGAAGTCCAGTTAATTTGGTATTTAATTCTACTGCGGGAACAGGACCTTTTGATTTGACAATCAATGGAATTTCGTATGCCAATATTTCAAATGGTATTCCGTTTGCGACCACAACCGCTACGAACGAAGCAATGGCTACAACGGTTTGGCCGGACATTATTCAGAATCTGAACTTTTATAATGACACTTCGGTTGTTCTGGGAATGAAGTTCACGTCGACAATTGCTGGAAGTGTAAGCAAAATCCGCATTTATCAACCTGATAATGGTGGCACAAATTATATCGCAACTTTGTGGGATGTTGCTACGCAAACCGCTTTGGCAACTTCAACTTATGTAAGCGATACAAGCGCAGGTTGGAGAGAAATCACGTTTGCGACTCCGGTTTCGATTGTTGCAAATACAAATTACATGGCAACATTTAAAGCGCCGTCAGGTTATTACACAACGTCGGCTCCTGCATTGAGCATTCCTTATTCGAATGGAAATATAGCGGTGCAATCGAGCCATTATTCTTACGGCACAACGATGGTTTATCCGACGAATTCGAGTTCTGCAAACTATCTTGTCGATGTGGTTTTCACCCCAACATCAAGTATGAATTTTAATCTAACTTCAATCACAAACGCGTTAAACTGTGATAATACGGTCAATATAAATACAACGGTTACGGTCGGCGAAACTACGGTTTGGGCAATAGCGGGAAGCGATACAGACGCAAGTTGGAGCAATGGTTTGCCAAACGGTGCCAAATCTGTTGTTTTCAATGCCGATTATACGATCAATGCCGATTTTGAAGCGTGTTCAATAAAAGTCAGCAATAACGCAATTGTTGTGGTTAATCCTGGTTTTAACGTAACGCTTAACGGCGCTATTGCGGTAGAGTCGGGCAGTAGTTTTACTTTATCGAATACTTCAAATTTATTGCAGAATGACTCCTTTGCGATTAATTCCGGTGACACTAAAGTGATTCGAAATTCAAATCCTTTGAAGCTTCTGGATTATACGCTTTGGTCGAGTCCAGTTCGCAATCAGAATTTATTTGGCTACTCTCCAAGCACACTTTCCAATCGCTTTTACCACTTTAATACCGCAGGCGGAACCACTGGAAATGGACTTTATGCAACCGTATTTCCACTTCAAGATCAAGCGAGTTATTCGTTTGAACCTGCCAAAGGATATTTGATTAGAATGCCAAACAATCATCCGACGGCGCCAACGGTATGGCAGGGGAAATTCACGGGTACGCCAAACAATGGTGATATTTCAATTCCGCTTGCTGTGGTTGGAAATGGCTACAATGCTGTTGGGAATCCTTATCCTTCAAAGGTTGATCTTAGTAAATTCGCTTTAGATAACGCAGCAAATATCGGGTCGTCTTTCTATTATTGGAGAAAAACCAACAATGCTACAAAACCTTCCTATTGCAGTTTTAACACGGCATCATTTACCTATAGCGATAATGGTGAAGCAAATACTGAAACTCCAGTAGATATTTCGGATTCAAATAAAGCTTATTTGCCTATTGGCCAAGGATTTATTGTGCAGGCGAAACCTGATGCAACTTCTGTAATCTTTAGAAATTCGCAGCGAAGTTTAAACACGAACGATCAATTTTTTAGACATGGCGACGATTATACAAATTTGCCGAGTGAATTAGAGTCGCATCGTTTTTGGTTAAATATGACCGGAAACGCTGAAGAATTCTCGCAGACGGTTGTTGGCTATTTTACAAACGCGACGCAGGGATTGGAGCAATTTGACAGCAAGTATTTTAACGATGGACCTATTGCTTTGATGTCGACAATTGATTCGACAGATTTAGTTATTCAAGGTCGTGCACTGCCATTTGAACTTACAGATATTGTTGCGCTAAAATATAAGTCAACCACAGCAGGAAATTATACAATTGCAATTGATCACACCGATGGATTATTTACAACTGGTGCGCAAGCGATTTACATCAAGGACAATCTGACAACTTTGGTTCACAACTTGACTGATAGCCCATTTACTTTTACCACAACTGCGGGAACTTTTGATGATCGTTTTGAAATTGTTTACCAAGATTCTACGTTGGGTACAAACACGTTAACAGATATTGCGAATCAAGTAATTTTATACAGTCTTGACGGAAGCTTTGTAATCAATTCAGGAAAGGTCCAAATGAAAAACGTAAAAGTGTTTGATTTACGTGGAAGATTAATTGCTCAACGGAAAGATATTAATGCGTGGGAAACCAAAATAATAGTATTTGGCGCCAAGCAATTGTTCATTGTCGAAATCACGACGGTTGATAATGAAAAGGTTATTAAAAAGGCAATAAATTAATATTAATTAAAAGAGGTAGTTCGCGTTAGCGATGCAGCCTCATCCTTTTTTCTAAGGAACGAAGGAACAAAGATATAAAGCACCCGACTGCAAAGCAGCGCACCGGAAAGCCCAAAACAATACTCCGGCACTTACACTATTTTTAAATTCTAAACTCTGCGTGTGAAATCGAAAGTCTGTGTTTCTGAAATTGCTATTTGCAGATGTGAGCCGACACTTGACAAAAAATCACAAAATTCCTTTGCGCTGCGTTTCAAAGTTCTATCTTCACAATTCTTAATGAAATTTTAAAATTCTGACCTAAAACATACCTCACAAAATGGGCGCAAGCAAGAATGAAACAGAGCCCGCAGCGACTCATCAGGACTTCCCGATCGTAGGCATAGGTGCTTCGGCGGGTGGACTTGATGCGTTTAGAGAATTTCTGTCGGCTATTGATGAGGATTCGGGTATGGCCTATGTGTTGGTACAGCATTTGGATCCGACGCACAATAGCGTACTGCCAGAAATTCTGTCGCGCAGCACGATTATTCCCGTCCATGAAATAACGAATGAAATCCATCTGGCGCCCAACAATATATATGTTATTCCAGAGAATAAGATCTTGACTTCAACAGATGGTATTTTACAGCTGACGCCACGCGGTCCAGATAAAAGAAATCATGCCATTGATATCTTCTTTAAAACACTGGCGGAAGTTCATTTGGAACTCGCTGTGGGCGTAGTGCTTTCTGGGACCGGAACGGACGGGACGCAAGGATTGCAGGATATCAAGGCGCACGGCGGTGTGACTTTTGTGCAAGATCCAGAGTCATCGGGCTTTGACCAAATGCCAGAGAGTGCCATTGATGCCGATGTGGCAGATTTTGTACTGCCGGCTGTTGACATTCCAGCCAAGATTCTGCAGATTATGGTGGAGAGATCTGGCGAAAGTGGTGAGGACGATACTAATCCCCCGGATGATGTTGCGGCTTTTCAGGATATTATTGCGCTTCTGTCAAAATATAGCGGTGTGGACTTTAGCCACTATAAAGAATCTACCATCAACAGGCGTATTGCGCGGCAGATGGCGCTGAAAGGCACCACTAATCTTACCGCTTATTTAAAACTGCTCAGGACAAATGAGGTTGCACCAACGGACTTGTTCAATGACATGCTGATTCCGGTCACGAGTTTTTTTAGGGATAAAAAAATATTTGAGAAGGTATCTGAACTCGTCTGGCCTGCGTTGATGAAGAAGAATACCGATATTAAAGCGATACGAATCTGGTCGGCAGGCTGCTCTTCTGGAGAGGAACCGTATTCTCTTGCGATATCGCTGCTTGAGTTCTTGGGGGATAACCCAGACAAGATGCAGATAAAGATTTTTGCCTCTGATATATCTGACGTATCGATTGCCAAAGCGCGATCTGGTTACTTTACGACCGGCCAGGTTGCCAATATTCCTGAGCATTTATTAAAAAAGTATTTTACGAAAAGGGGTCGAGGTTATGAGGTGTGCAAGCAAGTAAGAGATCTTTGCGTTTTTGCTAGACACAATTTCTTGAAAGACCCACCTTTTGCCAAAATAGATCTGGTCAGCTGCAGAAACGTGCTGATCTATATGGATTCGTTTTTGCAAAAAAAGGCCCTATCTACTTTTCATTATGCGCTCTGTGAAGGTGCATTTCTGATGCTGGGGAAATCTGAAGCTGTTCTGCACTCTGAGGCGTTGTTCAGTCCGGTGGAAAATGCGGCGAAACTTTTTACGCGTAGGCAGGTTGCCGGCCATTTTGCCTATGTGTCCAGTCCTAACAAAAAAGTTGCCACAGCGCGTTTGAAGCCAAAACTGATAAAGCGTGCGCAGGACAAATCTGACTTTCTCAGAAGTGCCGAAGCGGTGCTGCTTTCGACCTATGTTCCGGCTAGCGTTATTATAGACGAGCTATTTGAGGTGGTACAGTTCAATGGTGATATTGCTCCGTTCTTGAGACTTTCAAGCGGCAAGGCGACATTCAATCTATTAAAAATCGCAAAAGAGGGTCTGGCCTTTGAACTTCGAACGCTTATACATAAAGCTAAGGAAACACAACTGCTGGCGACAAAGACCGGAATACACGTTGCTATCAATGATGAGATTGTGGATGTAAGCATCAACTTCCAACCGATGGCCGATACAGCAGAGCCGCATTATCTTATTGTGTTTTATAAATCGCTGCCCTCACAGACGGTGAGTGATAATTCTTCTGCGGGATTTAGCAATAGCGATAGCCACAAAAGAATAGGTATTCTTGAAAAAGAGTTGCTTCAAACGCACTCAGACGTAACTGCCGTTACCGATGAACTTGAGACTTCCAATCAGGAACTTCAGAGCGCCAATGAGGAGCTGCTAAGTGGTAGTGAGGAACTGCAGAGCCTTAATGAGGAGTTGGAAACCTCTAAGGAAGAGCTGCAATCTACCAATGAAGAGCTGAACATTATCAACGAAGAACTTGTAGAGAAGCAACAAGAAATCAATAACTCAAAGGAGTACACAGAAGCTATTGTTGCCACGCTGCGAGAACCCATAGTGATACTTGATACGGAACTTAGGATCAAAAGTTTCAACAAAGCTTTCTCGACAAAATACAATATTGGCGAGAAGGAGATTGGCGGCGAGCTGATCTATGAGATATTGGGAGATCTTTTCAGCAATGCTTCCATGCAGGGTTTGCTTATTAAAGTGCTGTCAGAAAAATTGCCATTGGAAGATTACGAAATTTCTGTGAACCTACGGCCAGATGCCGAAAGCATAATGCTCTTGAACGCCCGACAGATATCCAACCTAAAAAGCAATGAAAAGTTGATTCTTCTTGCAATTGAGGATATAACCCACAGAAAGCGCATAGAAGCATCGTTGAAAGAATTGGCAGATGGTTTTGAGGCCAAAGTGACAGCACGGACGATGGAGCTTACAGATTCGGTGGCAGCACTGAACAAATTGAACACGCGCCTTCAGCAATTTTCGCACATCGCCAGCCATGATCTTCAGGAACCGCTTCGCAAGATTCTGATCTTTGCGAGTATACTGCAGCAGGAGAAAGATAAATTATCTGAGACCGGCGCTTCATTGATTTCCAAAATCAGCGGGTCTGCTGCCAGAATGAAGATGTTGGTGAGCGGTCTGCTTGCCTATTCGAGTTTGGGCGATGATGAAGGCATGTTTGTTTCTATCGATCTCAATCTGGTCCTCGACAATATTCTTGTGGATTTTGAACTGGTTATAGCGGATAATGCCGTTGTTATCGAAAGGAGCACACTTCCTACGATCAAGGCAATTCCCTTGCAAATGAACCAATTGTTTACGAACTTGGTAAGCAATGCGCTAAAATTCCGGAAGAACGACATTACTGCAAGAATTGAAATAAGATCTAGGATGCTCACTGCAAAACAGCTTCAAGGTTATCCCGATCTGCGAAAAGATTTGTCATGGTGCGAAATTATTTTCAGAGACAACGGTATCGGTTTTGAGCAGCAACATGAGAGACAAATATTCACGATTTTCCAGCGATTGCACAGTGTTGAAGAGTATGAAGGTACAGGCATCGGGCTTAGCATCAGCAGTAAAATAGTTGAAAACCATAGAGGTTTAATTTTTGCAGAATCAGAATTGGGCAAAGGGGCTGCCTTTCATATAATATTGCCTGTTGATATTTAACTTTAGTAGTTAATATTGCCACAAGCGGAGAAATGTGCTCAAATATATTTAAAAGTGATTATCTAAATGAAATACCACAATGTACTCCTTATCGATAATGATCTTGATGACTGTGAACTATTTGTGATGGCCGTAAAGGATATTTCAGAATCGGCCACGTGCATTATCTCGCAAGATGCTTCAAAGGCGTTGAAATCTCTCGATGATGGTATAATTGTACCGGCAGTTATTTTCTTGGATCTGAACATGCCTGTGATGAACGGACAGCAATTTCTGATCGCTATAAAAGCACATCCACTGCTGAATCAAATTCCCGTAATTATATTTTCAACATTATCACATCCAGCGACTGTTCAACGGATGATAGAATTGGGCGCCGAGGATTTTATCACCAAACCCGATGATTACGGACAACTGTTAGAAATGCTTACACCTTACGTATATTAGTTTAACTTTCTCGAAAGTTTTTTTGTCGCACAAATGATACAATTGAATTAAAATTAATTAAAAAGTTAATTTGCGTAAGAGATTGCGGCGGCATCCTTTTTTCTGAGGTACGAGGGAAAAAAGATATAGTATTCGTTAACAGAAAGCAAAGACTTGCTTTCTGTGAAACGACCGAACGAAGTTCAGCCCGACGGTGCGCTGCGTGCGACAGCAAAGCAGCGTGCCGGAACGCCCAAAATTTAAATGTAATTTCTTAAATGAATTATTGAATATTTAAAATAGAATAAGCTCTATTTCATTTTCTGCCTTTTTTCCAGTTTTTCTACGGGTAGATTTTTATTTTGCAGATAATTTGCCAATAATTTTTCGATCAGTTCATCCTTGGTTAAATGGTGGAAAATGGTTTTTACTTTTGTCTTTAAATCTGCATCAACCTCGTGGTTCGGTTTGGTCTTGAATAATTGTTTCGCCCACAAAAGCGTGTTGTTTTCTTCGATACTGCCCGCGCTCGGTTTTTTAAATTCGGTGAAGTTGATGCCCAACGCCGATTCGAAATCTGCAATTTCCTTTACTTCTTCCTGTTGCAACACTGTTAATGATAGTCCTTTTGCTCCAGCCCTGGCCGTTCTACCGCTGCGGTGAACGTAGGTTTCGTGGGCATCGGGCAAATGGTAATTGATCACATAGGAAATTTCTTGTACGTCAATTCCCCGCGCTGCCAAATCTGTCGCGACCAAAATATTGATATGGCCTGCGCGGAATTGCTCCATCATGCGGTCACGAATGCCTTGAGACAAACTGCCGTGCAATGCTCCGGATGAGAAACGATTGATGGCGAGATTCTTTGCCAATTTATTTACAGCTGCTTTTGTTTTACAAAATATGATGCCGCGTTCTCCCTCCTTTGAGTTTAGGAAATGCATCAACACATCGAGTTTTTCAATGGGATCAACAACAATATATTGGTGATCAATACCTTGATTCCCGACGGTTTCCATATTACCGCTAACCTGAACTACATTCTTATTGAGGTAATTCTGAACCAATTGCTTAATAGTTCCGGGCATCGTTGCGGAGAATAACAAAGTTTTGTGTTCCTTGGGTAATTCGGCAACAATTTCATCCAAGCTTTCTTTTAGAATAGAAACCATTTCATCGGCTTCGTCGAGCACAAGAAATTTGGTGTCCTTGAGAATGACCGCTTTGCGCTGGATCAAATCAATCAAGCGACCCGGAGTTGCAACGATGATATGCGTTGGCGCTGATAGTCGTTCTATTTGTGGTTTGATAGGAATTCCGCCGCATGTTGCCGCGATTGAAATTTCCGGAAGGTATTTTGCGAAAGCTTGTAAATTGGTAAAAATCTGATGCCCCAATTCTCGTGTCGGAACTAATATAACCGCTTGAATAGTAGTTGAAGTAGTATCGATTAGTTGTAAAAGGGGCAGACCAAACGCAGCCGTTTTACCTGTTCCTGTTTTTGCAAGTCCTATCAAATCGGTCTTGTTGGCCAAAAGCAATGGAATGGTCTTTTGCTGAATTTCGGTAGGTTCAACAATATTGAGTTCGGTAATTGCTTTTATTATGGGTTTGGAAATTCCGAGGTCAGCGAAATGATTTGGCATTTTTGTGTAGTTAATTTGGTGGGAATGTAATTATGGCAAAGATAACTATCCAATTCAATGTCTCTGAAATGAATGTTGCAGTGTTTGTATTATAGGTAAAACTTCAGAAATATTAGAAAGATTCTGTTTTGATTGTGATTGGTAAATTCTTAATACTGGAAAACATTTACAAATAAAACTTTTACAAATCGAATTCAATTGTAAACTCCGTTCCGGAATTGACTTCACTTTTAACCGAAATTCTTCCGCCAAGGGTTTCTACTTGTGTTTTTACCATGTGCAATCCCATTCCTTTGCCTTCGGTATCTGCGTGAAATCGTTTGTACAATCCGAATATTTCACTTCCTTTTTTGGTTAGGTCAATACCGCGTCCGTTGTCCCTAAAAATCAGAGATAATTTGTTTCTCGTGAGATGTGAACTAATCTCAATTATTGGATGAATTTCTGCACGTCCAAATTTAATGCTGTTTGAAATAAGATTATAAAAAATACTTTGCATATAGCTTTTAATTGTGCTGAAAGTATCGATTTCGCTAAAATTAGTTTTGATAACTACTCCTTCTTTCTGTATCAGACTCCTTATGCTTAACTCAATATTTAGTGCAAGCTCTGATAAAATTACTGTTTCTTTGCGCTCTGTAATCTCTCGTCTTGTCTGAAGAATTGTGTTAAGATCAGAAATTACGCTTTCCAAACGGTTCGCATCAGAAACCAATGCCTCGCTAAGTATATTTTTTGTTTCTACATCGTGTGCATCATCTTTAAGTTCTTCGATTATTCCAATAATATTTGCTACCGGAGATCTCAGATTGTGCGATATAATATAGGAGAACTGCTCAAGATCTTTATTGCGCTGAATAATTTCGCCAATCATTTTAACGCGTTCCATTTCCGCCTTTTTTTCTATCGTAAGATCTCTTAAAATACCGTAGATGTAAAGTGCTTTTCCGGACGAGTCAAGGTCGAAACGCCACTCTGTGGATGCATAACCGATTTGTCCATCTTTTCGGTGAAAACGAAAGTGATAAGATGAATTTTTTGCAATTGAAAATGCTTCTGCCATAGTTGATACTGCCATTGCCTGATCATCGGGATGAACGAATGATAAAAATGCTTCGCCAGAAGGAGAAACATCTAGATCTATTTCCAAAATTCGGTAAAATTCGTCAGACCAGCTGTGGATGTCTGTTGAAAGGTCAACCTCCCAGCTACCAACGTGAGCAATTTGCTGTGCAACCTTTAATTTCATCTCACTTTTCTGCACGATATCTGCTGCTTTTTTCCGCTCCGTGATATCCTGACAAGTTCCGATTGCGAAAAGTGGTACGCCTTTTTGATCGGTGGAAATTGTCCAATTTTCCTCAACGCATTTTTCAATACCTTGCATTGTTATAATTCGGTGTTCAATACTAATGCCCTTATTGTTTACAACGGAATCGATACAAGCTTGTTCAACTCTATTTCTATCTTCAGTGTGAATGAATGTTTGGATTGTCGTGTAAGAGGGTTTAAATTCTGAAGGATCTGTTCCGTGGATTTGATGCATTTCATTTGACCAAGCCACTTCCATTGTTTGGAGGTTTGTTTCCCAACTGCCGGTTTTAGCTACCTTTTGGGCGGTAACAAGCCGTGTTCTTTCTGCTTCTAATTCAATTAATGCCGAAGTAAGATTCAAATCAGCAGTACGGCGTTCTGTAATATCTCTAAAATTCCCAACGATAGCATTGATTCCTTCGGTCTGGAGAAAATTTGTCATTGTGCCTTCAACCCAAATGTAGCTTCCATCTTTTAACTTTTCCCGAACAAGAGGAACATTAAGTGGGACGCCAGGGTTACGTAAGATTTCAGCTGTAAACTCGACTATGTTGTCGATGTCATCTGGATGAACGATATCCATCAAACTGAGTTCTAAAACTTCGTCTGCGGTGTATCCAAACTTTTTAGTTACGGCTGGACTTGCATAGATTGTTTTTCCGGTTGCGTCAAGCATAGTAATCATGTCGGCGCTGCTCTCGATTAATCCCTTGAAGTGCCTTTCACTTTTTTCGAGTCTTTTCTTGGCAACAACTTGTTCCGTTATATCGTTTATAAAAAAGAAAATTCCCTGTGCTTCACCATTACTATTTCTGCGGGCTTGGAAAACAAAATTTATATAGACATCTGCTAGCTCACCATTTTGTTCTCTAGCCAATTTGACCAGCACTTCTCTGTCAGCATAAGGGGTACCGGTGTGGTAAACATAGTCCAACACTGAAATAAATCCTTGCTCAGCTAACTCGGGCAGTAATTCTGCGACGGTTTTTCCATACACATCAGTTTTTCCCAATAACTCAAAGAAAAGAGGATTTGCCAATTCAAACACATGGTTTTCACCCGTAAGCATTCCCACGGCCGAAGGTGCCTGCAGGAACATGTCGTAAAACCGATCGCGTTCATTTTCAATCGCTTTTTCCAAAATCTTTCTCTCACTCACATCTTTGGCAACACAATACATTAGCTGTAGATTGAAGTCCCAGTTAATCGACCAAAGCAACGGCACAATTTTTCCGGATTTGTGTATAAATCGATTTTCAATAACGGGCGGCGTTATTCCGTCGGGAAGTTTTTCGATCAGCTCATTGGTTGGCTCTATGTCTTCTTGATAAACTAAATCGATAAAGTCTTTGCCAATAAGTTCTTCGGGATTGTAACCCAGTACATCTTTTGATGCTTGGCTGATGTTTACAAATTTGCAATCGGCACTGATTGTACAAATAATATCCAATGAATTGTCAAGAATTTTATTAAGTTCGAGAACTGCACCTTGAAGGTCTTCAGAACTTTTGTAAAGATCATTCTGAGCAATTTTTCTTTCTGTAATATTCTGATGCGTGATTACGATTTTTGAAACATCCTGTCCAAATGGGGAAACTTTTAAAAGAAACCATCTTTGCTCATCAGGCGAATGGCAAGGATATTCAAGCTCAAAAACGGGCAATTCTCTTCTTAAAACCGAGAATATACCGTCCAACGTCAATTTTGCATCTACATCACCGTGGTTGATTGAATTTCTACAAACTTCAAAATAATTGCTGCCCACAGAAACATTTGATAATTCAACTGCTGCATTCGCTTGTGCAAAATCGTCCCACGCTTTATTGACGGCTATTAAAGTTCCCTCCTGATTGACAACGGCAATACTCGAAGTTAAAGATGAAAGCACACTTTTGCTAAAGAGCTCGCTTTGAATCAACTTCTTTTCTGCAAGTTTTGCCTTTGTTATTTCCTTTGATGAAATACAAAATCCGGTAATTTGGTCAAAATGATAAACGGGCGACATTGTAAAACTAAACCATTTATCATCATAAGAAACTTCATACTTTACAGTCTGTCCTAATGAAACCTTTGCAAAATATGATTTATAATCTTCGAGCCGATTATCTGGCAAAATGTCCAGAAGTTCTTTGCCAATGCTTAAAACTTTGTTCGCCTTTAATTTAAATGTCTCTATTGCATTATTGTTGAATTCTAGAACCACGCCATTAATATCGGATAAAATAAATCCCTCATCTGTACTGTTTACTATCGCCTGTAAATTTGATTCTGTTCGCTGCAATGCTTCGACCATTATCCTTTTTTTCTCAAGCCTTTGTAAAACATTCAACGCATATGAAAGGTCTCCGGCTGCTTCCTCAAGAATTGATAGTTCTTCTTTTGAGAAATAGGTGAGGTCTGATCTATAAAGTGTAAATGTACCAACAACGGTTTCCGACTTTGTTAATGGCAGTACGATGAAGGAAAAATGTTCTGGTCTATCTTTCGGGATATTCGCATCGTTCACCGGTATATGATTTTCGCTGCTATGAATGTAAGTTCTGCCCGTTTGTAAAACTTGTTCACGCGCTTGATCAAAGTCAATCACATTTGTAGAAAATTTAATAGTGGTGAAATCCAATCCGCATTTTTCAACATATTCCAGATGCCCCGAAGTTTCGTTGACTCGACTGATTCTTGATGCGTCAAATTTGCCGATAGTAATAGCAACATTGCAAGCTTTTGCGAGCAATTTTTTCTCATCGGTAGAATGTGATATCGCTTGATTTATCTGACTTAGGAACTTGTACAACTGTGTTAGAAGTCTTATTTTTTCATCAGCTAATTTCTCATGCGAAACATCCTTAAAAATATAAACTACGCCGTTTATAGCAGAATCCTTCAGCATATTGATGGCCTTTGTATCGACCCAACACCAAGATCCATCTCGACGACGGACGCGAAATGTTTCGTGCTTTACAGGTATATCTGAGCGGATAAGTACATTTTCTTTGAAATCGGCATAGGACTTCAGATCAGCGGGATGAACCAAATTGACAAGCGGGCTTTTCTTAATCTCGCTTTCGCTAAATCCAAAAAGCGCTTCCGCAGAAGGGGTAACATTTACTATATTTCCTAATGCTGAAACTATAAATATTCCATCACCTGAATTGTCAAGTAGTGATAGAAATCGCTCTTCACTTAATCTCAGTTTTTCCCAGTTTTCCTTAAGATTATTTTCAGTATTCATAGCAAATACTTTGGTTTTCGATTGTCAATTCATGTAATGAGTCCTTTTCAAAAAGCATTCACTTTAAATCTGAAGATTCGTAAGTGGGGTGAATCAATGATAAACGGTTTACATGTCACAAACGACTTTTGCAATTTTCTCTGCCAGCGATTATTAGAAAATGCAGTTAACAAAAAGGTCAGTCAAAACTTCATAGCTGCTTTATCGCAGATAACTTAAAAATAAAGTTTTAAAATTTAAAATCGTTACAAAACATTTATCTTTTGTTAGCATCTTTTACCAACTTCGAATTGTGTAATATCCACCAGAATTGAAACGGCAATTGCTCGGGTGAAACTTGTTGAAATCTCCCCAGATCTTCGCTTTTAAATTTGTAGTTGGTGCATCTTAAATTGAATTTACAGTGCGCATCGGGTGCAAGCGCAAATAGTGATACCACAAAAGTTGAAAAGTGATTACTTATAATATTTTTCAAATAGCCGATGGTTGTAAGGAAATGGGCAGTTCAAAAATAGCGTTACCGATATATGCTCAACTCAAAGATTGGCTAGGATTAAAATTAACGTCAGTCGTTGTTTTCACTTGGATCAAATTCGACTGTCCATTGAATGCCAAATTTGTCAACAAGCATCCCAAAGTAGGAACCCCAAAAACTATCGGCAATTGGCATTTCAATTTTACCACCGTTTGACAATCCATTAAATAATTGGTCTGCTTCGTCTTTATTGTCTGCGCTGATTGACATGTGAAAATTATCGCCCATGGTAAAAGATTTCTGATCGCTTTCTAATATGGCATCCGAGCCCAATAAGATATTTCCTTGTCCGACAGGCAGCGCAATGTGCATAATTTTCTCAAGATTCTTGTCTGCTATTTTATAATCGTCAGATTGCGGCAGATCGCTGTATCGCACGAGTTTAGAGAATTCCCCGCCAAGTACTGACTTGTAAAAATTAAATGCTTCTTCGGTATTACCGGCGAAGTGTAAATAGGGATTGAATTTTGCAATGATTTTATTTATCAATTTAATGAAAAGTTCGAAAGTTTTTGGATTTGTCTTTTGATTCTTGGATATAATTAGCTGTAAATTAATACTATTGTACCAGAGATAATCAAAATTACGCCTAGTATACCAAGCACGCTTATTTTTTCATTTAAAAAAACAACTGACAGAATTATTGCAATTGCCACGCTTAACTTATCAACTGGCGCAACTTGTGAGACTTTGCCAATCTGTAAAGCTTTAAAGTAAAATATCCAGGAAAGTCCGGTTGCAACCCCGGAAAGACAAAGAAAAATGAGGTTTTGTTTTGTAAGTGTGCCAAAGGTTGACGCACCTCCTCGAAAAAACGCAATTCCCCAAGCAAGAATTAAAATAATTACGGTTCTTATTGCCGTCGCAAGGTCAGTATCCACGCCTTTGATGCCAACTTTAGCAAATATTGCCGTAAGTGCAGCAAAGAACGCGGAGAGTAATGCGAAAATCCACCACATAATTTTAAAGTTTAGGTTGTAAGATAAAAGCAGCTATGTATTGACATAAATTATCTATTTAATTTTACGTATTATTTTGTATGGTGCATTTTTAATCCTTGCGTACTTCATCTTCCAAAAGGCTCAACAGAAGGCTTTTTCAAATCTGCAAGCCATTTTTTTAATTCAGATATGTCATTTTCGGTCATATTATTCTTGCGAATGATAATAGCTGATAATGTGTTTTGATACAATAGAAACCATTTATCTTCTTCGACAACTTTAAAAAATCGTTCTAATTTCACCTGCATGCAAAAAGATTCTCCTGTAATTTCTATTTCACTTGGATTAATTTCTAAATCCAAAGTTTTACGCAAATAGTTACTTGACCGATAATTTCTCCATATCGTAATAAAAATAACAATAGGCTCCACTACAACGATTAGAAGTAAAGTTATGTACTGGTAGATAATTGGTTTTGGCAAATTAAAAAAATTTAAATAATAGAAAATTATCCACAGTAGCAAGATAACTGCGACAGATACCAAAACCTTCATTATTGTTCTGCTGTATGCCAAGCGGAACATTAGCTTCGCGTATTCTTTAAAACTAACCTTGGTTGTAAGTTTCATAGAAATCTTCTTCTCGTTTTTGTTTATTTATAAGTCTGTAGTTGTTCTGCTACTTATTGTTTTTGCGTTTGACAGTAAACCTTGCTTGGAAAAGCAGACATTAAAAGTACAGAAATAATATAGTTCGCAGATTTTTTCTGCGTCATCAAATTTTTTATACAGATGCAGTTCTGCTGGCCAGCATTTTTGGCGTAGTGCATGAGTCACGATGTGAATAAATCGCTCGGGCAGGAGCGATGCGTTGCCTTAAAAAAACCCTAAAAAAAATACCCGCACTTTTAATTACGGGTATTTTGAGTATGCTACATTACATTCTATCTGTAAATTTCAGTTCCGCGGTTGTCTCTCCACGTTTTTTCAAAATAAGCTGCATCATCGTCATTTCGCGGATGCACGCCCATTACGACATGACCATTTTTGATGCCTGACTCATATACTTTAGCGCGATCTTCAGGAATTCCTGAACCCACAAGTGCTCCAATAAGACCTCCTGCGATTCCGCCCGCTCCAGCGCCCGCCAGACCAGCAGCGATCGGTCCAGCAATGATTAATCCGAGGCCTGGAATTACCACGCTTGTACCTATTGCAGCAATTATGCCAGCAATCGCGCCAAGTGTCCCGCCAATTGCGGACCCTGTTCCAGCAGATTCGGCTGCCTTGGTTCCCAGTTCTGAATGATCGTTCTCGTCTGAATAATGTTTCTTTCTGGTCTCGTCTGACATTACTAAATTAATATCATCCTTTGAGTAACCACGCTCATGAAGCGTGTTGTAAGCGCTCTCTGTACTTTCTCTGTCAGCGAACATTCCCGTTAGAATTGGACGTTTTCCATTACTACCATTGTTGTTATTACTTTCCATAATAAAGATTTTTTAATTGTGAATTAATTTTCACGAACGTAAAGTTGAAAAAATATGCAACTAAGTATTATATAAAATTCTATTTAATATTTACCACACTTTCATTTCTGAATGAAAAGTGAAATATTTAAATTATAAAAGTGATAGACAAACAGAAAGGCAAAAAATTTATTTAGTAAAGGAGTTTACGGCATCTTATCACTGATCTCTTCAATTTTTTTCTTTGGTAAAAGTTTCAGCAGAAGAACTACAGCTGTTATAATTGACGAAACTGAATTCGCAATAATCAAGGGCCAGTCCTCCTGCATGAAGCCGTAGATAACCCAACACACCAATCCTGCCAAGAGCATACTGTACGTCAATGTTGACACATCTTCCACCGACTGTGTCTTGATCATCTTAATAGCCTGCGGCAAATTTGCAAAGGTTGTAAGTGCGGCAGCAACGTAACCTAATATCTGAAATTCGCCCATCTTTTTTTATTGCAATTTATGATTACAGGCTGAAATGATGTTTTAACAAGTTTGTAGATTTTTGTATGATTTTAATTTTTCGATAGACGTGGACCTAAAGTAATTTGAATCTTAAAAGATACGGCGTACGGAACTGGAAAATCAAATGTAATTTTCAGTTGTAGTTTTTCACAATCAAAAAACGATGTAGAAAAATGATGTCAAAATTATTGCAAAATTAATGTTGACCATAAAACCTGCCTTTATCATATCTCTCTGTGGCACAAAGCAAGATGAGTAAACCATTATTGCGTTAGGAGGAGTGCCTGCACGCATCATGAATCCACACGAAGCTGCGATTGTTGCAGGGAGAAGTAGAATTAGTGGGTTAATGTGCATTTGCATTGCCAATGAAAAAAGAAGCGGTAAAATCATTGCTGCGCTCGCGCTGTTGCTCATAAATTTGCTGAGGATTACTTTAAAAAGGCGTGAAGGTAACCGTTCGGTAGGCTGTTATCACAGCAAAATTAAGTTACTGAAGTGTCTCTTTTAATAACGGACTCATTTTTTTTAGAGCATCTTTCAACTTCTCTTCTAATTTTATAACCGTTATACTCTTTACGCTGTTTTTCAGGTAATATTTTCTCTAAATTAAATCATTCGCAAAATTATCTTGAAACATGATAAATATCATGTTTCTGATTTAAAGCTTTGGTTATGTTTGCGCGCCCCCAATATTTACAATTTGCTGTCGCCCCACAGCACTAAAATCTCTTTAAACCCCAAATCAAGAATTAAAAACCTATCTCAGAATGAACAGAATCTTTACCTCTTTGCTATTATTGGCAAGCCTACTCTGTATTGCCCAAAATGGCGCCCCCGCGAATCCTTATTATAGCGGCTTCAACTGGAACTTAAGTGGCACCGCTTTAAAAACCGCTTTGGCAACGAAAATTACTTCGACGCACACGCAGGAGTTAACCTACTCTCAAACTGAGTTTGCCCTGAAAATGATAGATCGTGATCCAAGCGATTTGGTCAACGTTTTGCTGCTTTACGGTTTCGGCGATGATTTATGTAGTTATACGAACGAAACCGACTATGGTGTTTCTACAAATTCTAACGAGCACAGAAAAAGACACAAGGCAGCCGATCAGCCCGCGCCTGTAAATGGAGAACATTTAACGCAATGTGTTTGGAACAGAGAACACGTTTATCCCAAAAGTTTGGGAACTCCAGCGTTGGCAGATGATGTTGCGGGTTCAGGAACAGACGCACACCATATTAGAACGGCCGATGTTGAAAGAAATGCAATGCGAGGCAATAAAAAATTTGGAAACGGCACGGGCAATTCTGCTATTGTAGGTGTGAACTGGTATCCCGGCGATGAGTGGAAAGGCGATGTTGCCCGAATGATGATGTACATGTATTTACGTTATCCTACGCAGTGCAAACCTACAAATGTTGGAACGGGCGCTGTTGTGGATTCCGATCCAGAAATGATCCAGCTTTTCCTGCAATGGAACGCCGAAGATCCTGTTTCTGCATACGAAGACAGTAGAAATTCCTATTTAGGAAATGCAGGAAATACCTTTGGACAAGGCAACAGAAATCCGTTTATCGATAATCCGTATTTAGCAACCAAAATATGGGGCGGGCAAAATGCAGTGAATAGATGGCCGCAAATCTTTCTTGGTACAACAGCTTTCCAGTTTGAAAATTC
>JBBSUW010000013.1:0-34654 GCA_038234025.1 Flavobacteriales bacterium | reverse complement strand
TGGCGGAAGCCATGGCAAAACCACGATCACGTCTATGATTCTTCACGTGATGCATTTTCACAAAGTCAATGTCGATTATATGGTCGGCGCACAGTTGGCGGGCTTTGACACCATGGTTCATCTCACACAGGAAAATGAATTCTGCGTTCTGGAAGGCGACGAATATCTTTCTTCCCCAATAGACAGACGCCCAAAATTCCACCTTTATAAACCGAATATTGCCTTGATTTCGGGCATTGCTTGGGATCATATCAATGTATTTCCAACGTATGAAAATTACCTGTCGCAGTTTGAGGAATTTGTAAACCAAATTACTCCCGGCGGAATTTTAATTTTTAATGCGGAAGATCCCGAAGTTGTAAAAGTTGCTGAAACCACCACAAATCAGATTCGGAAAATCCCTTATTCAACGCCAAATTACACCATCGGCGACGGCACAACTTTTCTTGAAACACCCGAGGGCGATATGCCAATTGCTGTTTTTGGTGCGCACAATCTCAACAATCTCGCGGGTGCTAAATGGGTTTGCCAATGCATGGGCATCGACGAAGCAGATTTCTACGAAGCCATTGCCACATTTTCGGGTGCGTCAAAGCGTCTTGAAAAAATTGCCGAAACCTCGCACTCTGTTGCCTTTAAGGATTTTGCACATTCGCCCAGCAAAGTTTCCGCGACCACAACAGCTGTACGGTTGCAATATCCAGATCGCAAACTCGTGGCATGCCTCGAACTTCATACTTACAGCAGTTTGAATCCAGAATTTCTCAAAGAATATAACGGAGCACTCAAAGATGCAGATGTTGCCGTTGTCTTTTATTCTCCCGAAGCGCTCAAGATCAAGAAGATGGAACCGCTTACGGAGTCGCAGATTGCCGCCGCATTTGGCAGAGAAGATCTCATCATATTCACAGATAATGACAGCTTTGTCAATTTCCTTTCAAAGCTCGACACCACTTCTAAAAGCGCACTGCTCTTAATGAGTTCCGGCAATTATGGCGGTCTTGATTTTGATACTGTTAAGGATTTATTATAGATTTTTTGGAGCGCAAAAGCTTGGGCTTTTCAGCAATCCATTTTCCGGTTTTTAGCTCTATCTTTTTTCCGTCCGCCGTGGCGGACAGAGAAAAAGGATGCCGTTTCTATCCGGGCTAAAGATTTGCTGATTGATCTTCCGCTGTGTTTAGTCGTTCACTTACATGAAAAACGTTCAATCAATGTAAATTTTGACTCAACAATGTTAAATTTTAACATATTTTAATAATATCGTTGAACGGATTCATTTTTTAAATACATTTGGAATAATACCACACTGTTTTTCTCGCGATATAATTTTGAGGTTAATCAGTAAGATAACTCAATCGAAGATATCTTATCAAACTTTGCGTCCATTCCGCGAAATCTTCACGGGGTTTGATATTACGGCTGGATTAATATGATCCAAAACAGCAGCCACAGGCAATTATGCACTGGGATCGCAAACGTTATGAGAAAAATTATCAGTTTGGCGGTACTCGTTACCGCAATGTGGAGCTTTTCTTCCTGTAGTGAAAAGGAAGCAACAGCTCAAGATGTTGGACAGCCCGTTGCTGTCCAAGTTCAGAAAACTCCCGAAATGATTGCCTTTGAAGATTCTTTTAAAGGTATTACGGCAAGAATGGCAAAGGGAAAAAATGCCAAAAATGACGAAATGTCAAAGATTGTTTCGATCAGCAGAGCTTATTTAGAAGATCATGGTGCAATATATGATAAGCGCGCGAAGGATATGGATATTATTCGACAAGCTCTAAACTTTCACGGACAAGAACTTAAAAAATTACAAACAAAAAACTAATTTATCATGAAAAAATTATTATTAATTATTGGAATACTTATAAGTAGTTCCGCATTCGCAATCCAAGTTGACCTTTATAATTACACCGTATATAATCTTAATTATCAGATAAATACGGTTAATAAAACATCTCATTCTTATCCAAAATTATGGTCAACCAACACTTTGCTTATTTTAACCCCTGCGCTTCAACACGTGGAATATTTGCAAGGCACAGGGCTTTATCCATTTGCAACATTGACGACACCATATCCAAACCCTCCGGTGATTAGTTGGGTTCGGCAGACCGCTTCAGGTGCATCTCAAATCGCCACCTCTAATAGTGTAGCACAATCAGTTTTCGGGAATTCACAGGTTTTCGGTTTTCTTAAATTCTCATTTAGCGGTATACCTTTTTCAGCCAATTTAGGTCCATGGGGGGATAACCCTGGTACAAATTCTTATACTTATAACAACGGACAAGTAACGTTGGAGTATATTTTAGATGACGCAACAGGTGATATTATCTATCTCGCAACTTAATTTACAGAGCTGGTCGCGGCCGGCTCTTTTAAATCTTTTATTATGAGAAATCTAATTATCCTAATCATTGGCTTTTTTGCTAGTGTTATGTATTCTCAAACCTCTGGTTACGACCGTCTATGGGCAACTTACTACGGTGGTGAAAGTACTATTGTAAGTGATAACGCTATCGATTCGCAGGGCAATGTTTACATTGTAGGTTATATGAAAGGCGAATCAGCATATTTAAATCCATATGTTTCTTCAAACGTATTTCAAAGCACTTTTGGTGGGGGAGAAACCGACGGATATATTGCAAAATTCAGCCCGGATGGTTTGCTGATATGGTCTACATTTTTCGGCGGACAACAAAATGATAGAGTAAACACAATTGCAGTAAACAGTGACGGCCGGATTTTCGTTGCAGGACAAACAAGCAGCCAAGGTTTATCAACCACAGGTGTTTTCCAATCAAACATAGCGGGTTTGCAAGATGGGTTTTTGGCAGAATTTGACTCGCAAGGCACAAGACTGTGGTGTACATATTTTGGTGGAATTTACGACGATTCTTTAAAGGGAATGACCTGCGATAATATGGGAAATCTATTTCTTTTTGGTGTTTCGTCAAGTCCGAGCAATATATCAACTCCAAATGGTTTTCAGGCTGAATTCGTTCCAACGCCAGGCGTAACACCTGAAACAGATACCAAAAACTTCATTGTAGGATTTTCTGAAAGCGGAGTCCAAACTTGGGGAACATACTACGGATCTGAAACTGGAAATTCTAAATCAATAATTACAGGAATTTCTACAAGCCTAGCCGGAGTTTATGTGACAGGGTTTGTGCTTGATACTGAAATGAATACCTATTTTGCAACTATAGGTTGTCATCAAAACTACAATAGCAATGCTGCGGGTTTGGGTGTCGACATGTTTTTGACACAATTTTCATCTGGTGGAAGTCGAAACTGGAGCACTTATTACGGCGGGACGTCAACTGAAAAATCACACCTCGGAACATCACTTTTCCCCAATTTTCGAAACGTAGTGGCGACAAGGGATTTCGTTTATATTTCAGGAATCACAGGTAGTAACAACAATATGTCAACGCCCGGGGTGTTTCAATCGTCAAAACTAGGCCAATCTAATTTTGTTGCGAAGTTCAACGACCTCGGAGTAAGACAATGGGGTACTTACTTAGGAAATACAAGTGCAAACGGTGGAACTTCAGGACAATCTGGACTCTATTCTATTTTAAGTTTAGATTACAATGAAGACATTATGGTTAGTGGTTCCACACCACTGATAGATGTCGCAACTGATAATGGGTATCAGACGACTATTCCGTTAAATTCATTCGGATTAACTGAAGGTGGCGATAGTTTCATGACCAAAATCTCTAAAGATGGTTCTTCAAAATTATATGGCACTTATTACGGTGGTGATAAACCAGATGGCGGTTGTGCAACTTTATCTGCTGGGAGTGACTTTTACATGGTTGGAAATACGCAAAGCACCAACAATGTTGCAACAACAAATAGTTACCAAAATAATTTGAATGTAAATCCTGCAAGCACGTTGGCTGAATTGCCGACTAACGCTTTTATTGCAAAATTCTCGCCAATTCCTCTAAAAACCAAGGACTTTGCAAGTTCCGAGAATATAATGTATCCTGTTCCAAACAGCGGTGATTTTAATATCAATCTAAATGCAAATTATTTAAATTCAGAAATAAATATTTATGATATAAGTGGTAAGAAAGTTTACAGCAATTTTGTAAAGAGTATTTCGCAATCAGTTAAGGTCGGTTATTTGTCCAGTGGAACATACATTTTAAAAATCAGTAATAATAATGGTCTCCGTTACGAACGAAAATTTTTAGTGAGGTAAATTATTTTGGAGCGAACCTTTCCCACCGTTTCAAAAGAAATTTTACATTAGCAAAAAAATCCCGTGTCCGAAAAAAGCAATTTTCCGATCACAACCTGGGCCGAGGACGACCGTCCGCGCGAAAAACTGATGGCAAAGGGCCGCACCGCGCTCACCGACGCAGAGCTGATTGCCATACTCATCGGTTCGGGAAGCCGCAACGAATCTGCGGTGTCGTTGAGCCAGCGCATTCTCAACCAAAGCGCCAACAATCTCAATGCGCTTGGCAAATGTTCTCTCGCCCAACTTATGGAGTTCAAGGGAATTGGCGAGGCAAAAGCAATTTCAATTGTTGCCGCAATGGAGCTTGGCCGCCGTCGCCGTGCCGAAGATGCAGAAGTTTTGGTGAAAATAAGTTCGAGCAAATCAATTTTTGAGCTCATGCAGCCCATCATCGGCGAACTTCCGCACGAGGAATTCTGGGTTTTATATCTCAACAATTCCAACAAAATAGTTTTGAAAAACCAGCTCAGCAAGGGCGGGATCGTCGGAACGGTTGTAGATCCTCGCTTGGTTTACAAACCCGCGCTCGAGTGCAATGCCGTTTCGCTCATTCTCTGTCACAATCATCCGTCGGGCGCACTGAGTCCGAGCCAAAGCGATAAGGAAATCACCAAAAAACTTCAGCGCGCTGGAGAGTCGCTCGACATTAAAGTGCTCGACCATGTTATCGTCACCGAAAACGGATATTACAGTTTTGCCGATGCTGGCATGATATAAAAGCTTTCACCGCAAGTTAATTTTGTGAAAGCGTTTCTTTTGGAAATGGCAATTTCGTAAATTGTGCGTTGCAAAGAAGTCTTCCCAAAATTAATTCCTTGAAAAACCCAAGCATAAAGCACGTTTTCTTCGACCTTGACCATACTTTGTGGGATTTTGAAAAAAACTCAGCGCTGACATTCAAACAGATTCTGCCTGAGTTCGGAGATTTTGACCACGAAACCTTTATTTCTCATTACGTGCCGATTAATCTAAAATACTGGGAGGATTATCGGATGGATAAAATCTCGCAACGGGATTTGAGATATGGACGATTGCGAGATGTTTTCAATATTATGGAAATTTCGATAGCAGACGAAAACATCGATTTTCTTTCCACAAAATATATAGAAATACTGCCGCTCCACAACCACCTTTTTGACGGCGCGCTCCACACGCTGGATTATCTTCGTGAGCACTACGCGCTTCATATCATCACCAATGGATTTGCCGATGTTCAAAAAAAAAAGATCGACAATTCTGGTATAACAAGCTATTTCTCGACATTCACGAATTCCGAGTCGTCTGGCTGCAAAAAACCAAATCCAGTCATTTACGAACACGCGCTGAATTTGGCCAAAGCCGCAAAATCGGAAAGCATCATGATCGGTGATTGCATTGTCTCAGACGTTCGGGGCGCACTTGATTTTGGCATCGATGCCATACATTTTTCACCGAACGGTTATGGCCAAAGCGATAATCTCAAAAGAATTTCGCACCTTTCGGAACTGAAAAATTACCTCTGATGAAATTACTGCTTTTCTCTTTTATTCTTGGGTGTTCATTGGGTCAAGCCCAAAATCTCGACAGTTACGAATATGCCGTTATCAAATCAAAATTTGATTTTCAGGCCAATGAAGGAGAATACCGCCTCAATATGCTGTCAAAGGCATTCTTGATGAAATACGGTTTTGAAACGTACATTGACAGTGAAATCCTTCCCGATGACCTTGCAAACAACAATTGCAAGGCCATCTATGTTGACGTGGTCGACAATGGCGGAATGATAACGACCAGAGTGAACATTGTGATCAAGAACTGCAAAAACGAAATTATCTACACATCGCCGGAAGGCTCCAGCAGGGACAAAAAGTACAAACTGGCATACGACGAGGCGCTTCGTGAGGCGTTCGCCAATGCGCTGCCACTAAAATCGCACAAATATTCGCCCAGCAGCAACGTCATTGCCGCTGCTCATTTTCCCGCAGCACCGATAGATATTTCAAAAGCCACGGAAAGCGATTACAAAGTGGTCAAAATGGTCGATGGTTACAGTATCGAAAGCCCGTTGCTAAAATCGCCCATCCGACTTTTCAGGACGAGCAACTCCAATAATTATATCGCCACTTGGCAGGACAGGAACGGCACCGCCACTGTAAAAGATGGATTTATGTTGTTGGAATATTATGAAGGAGGACAACTCCGAAAACTTAGATTGACGGTTGCACTGGGTCAATAACCGTATTTTTTCTTCCAGCGGTTCTTCAGAAATTCCCTAGTTGAATTCTCGCGCTGGTTATCACCGGGATTGTAGAAAGTTGTTCCCGCTACCTCGTCGGGAAGAAATTCCTGGTCCGAAAAATTGTTGGCGTGGTCGTGAGAATATTGATAGTCATCGCCATATCCAAGTTCCTTCATCAATTTTGTTGGCGCGTTTCGCAAATGCAATGGAACGCTTAGATCACCGGTTTGTTTCACAATCTGCTGTGCCTTTCCAATGGCTTTGTAACTCGCGTTGCTCTTTGGCGAAGTGGCGAGATATACCGCGCATTGGCTCAAAATAATCCTGCTCTCTGGATAACCAATTGTCGTGACCGCCTGAAAAGTGGTGTTGGCCATGACGAGTGCCGTAGGGTTTGCGTTTCCAATGTCCTCGCTCGCCAAGATCAACATACGCCGCGCGATGAACTTCACATCTTCGCCGCCTTCGACCATTCTTGCCAACCAATAAACTGCACCATTTGGGTCGCTGCCGCGAATCGATTTTATGAATGCCGAAACGATATCATAATGTTGTTCGCCTGTTTTATCATAAAGCACGGTTTTTTTTTGCGCAAGCTTGAGCACGATTTCGTCACTGACCGTGATTTTATCTTCGTTTGAAGCATTGACGACAAGTTCAAAGATGTTCAATAATTTTCTGCCATCGCCGCCCGAAAGCCGAATCAATGCTTCGGTTTCCTTAAGCTCGATGTCAAGTTTTTTCAGAAAGTTGTCCTCCTTGATCGCGCGTTTCAAAAGTTGCTCGAGGTTGGTCCGTGAAAACGCATTGAGGATATAAATTTGGCACCGCGACAACAGTGCTGGAATTACCTCAAAGCTTGGGTTTTCGGTTGTCGCACCGATCAATGTTATCCAACCTTTCTCGACCGCGGCAAGCAGTGAATCCTGTTGCGATTTTGAGAATCTATGGATTTCATCGATAAATAGAATCGGGTTTTTTGCCGTAAAAAGGCCGCCCGATTGTTTTGCCTTGTCGATCACATCTCGAATATCCTTCACGCCGCTGTTGATCGCGCTCAATATATAAAATGGCCGTTTGGATCGCTCGGCAATAATTTGTGCCAATGTGGTTTTTCCCGTTCCGGGCGGACCCCAAAAAATAAGCGATGGCAAGAGTCCGTTCTCTATCTGCCGCGTGAGCGAACCCTCTGGGCCAACAAGATGTTCCTGACTGATGTATTCCGAAAGCTTTTTGGGCCTGATGCGTTCTGCCAAAGGTATTTCCATACTGCAAACTTAAGGTATTTGATGACCTTCGGGAAACTTTCGCGACAGCGCAAAAGGCTTTTGACTGTCATTTTAGCATTGCTTTAACTATGGAGTTGTTTTTGACAAGAGCAAATCATGAACGAGAACGATTTCAAATTTCCGCCATCCGTTGTGCTGCTGCCAATGGTATCGCTTTTGATATTGTGGCTGGTTTTCTGGGCGGACGTGAGGTTCTCGTTGCACCTCGCGGAATTTGGGATTTTCCCGCATACAACGCTCGGTCTTCGCGGGATTTTATTCAGTCCGTTCATTCATGGCGGCATCGAACATTTGTACAACAATTCTGTCGCTTTGGCGGTTTTGTTGGCGGCAATGCGTTTTTTCTACCGCGACCAGACTTTTGCGGTCATAGTTCTTGGCGTGCTGGTTTCAGGAATCGTGACGTGGTCAATCGGTCGTCCCAATTACCATATTGGTGCGAGCGGACTGGTTTATGCGCTGGTTTCGTTCATGTTCTTCAAGGGAATTTTCACTACATATTATCGCTTGGTCGCGCTGTCGCTTTCTGTAATAATGATTTATGGCGGAATGATTTGGTACGTTTTTCCGCACGTTGACGAAACCATTTCGTGGGAAGGACATTTGGGAGGATTCATGGCTGGACTTGTTTTGGCATTTTTCCTGAAAACGCCAGAATTCAAGAAAGCTCCAAAATTTGAATGGGAAAAACCCGATTACAATCCTGGCGAAGATAAATTCCTGCAAAGGTTCGACGAAAGCGGAAATTTTGTGAATTTGCCAAAACCAGAACCAATATTGGAATTGCAGGATGAAATCGCTCCGCCAACGGTTAAATATTTCTACATTCCGAATCCATTGCCTGAAGTGAATCCCGAGAACGATGGCGAAACGAGAATTTAGATCCCGATTCTTTGTCGCAGTGCTTCGTACAAAAATGCGCCCGTTGCCACCGAAACATTCAGCGATCCCGTAGAGCCGTGCATTGGAAGGCGGCCTTTTTCATCTATTATTTTCAGCACCGAAGGATTGATGCCTCGGTCCTCGCTGCCCATGACAATTGCAACAGGTACTTTTAAATCAACGCCATAAATATCAACATCGGTTTTTTCGGTCGCCGCCACGGTTTTGATGCCGCTGCCCTGAAGATAGAAAATCGCATCTTTAATATGTTCCACTTTTGAAATCGGCACATTGAACACCGCGCCGGCAGAAGTTTTTACCGTGTCGCCATTAACGGGCGCAGAACCAGATTTTTGAACAATGATGCCATGAACGCCGGTACATTCAGCCGTTCTTATGATGGCGCCAAAATTTCTCGCATCGGAGATTTGATCAAGGATAAGGAACAAGGGAACAACGCCGCTCTCAACTGTTTTTTCAACAAGTTCCTCAAAAGGCATAAAGCTTACTGGCGAAATCGTGGCCACAACGCCCTGATGGTTTCCCATCGTCATTCGATTGAGTTTCTCGACAGGAACGTGAGAAACATTTATGCTCGCGCGCTTTACGACTTTCATCAAATCCTTGCTGAGCTCGCCGCCAAGTTCCTTTTGCACAAATACTTTATCAACTTCTTGCCCCGAAAGAATCGCCTCGATGACCGCGCGAATCCCATAAATCAAATGCTCTTTTTCCATGGCGCAAAGTTAGGCAAAAACACGCGTCAAAATGTCGCGCGAAATGTGACATGGACGATCGAATTGGAAAGTTTGATCTGATCGCCCTTTGCGCTGCCGTTGGCGTAAATGAGGTTGAGAAGTCCATTTTTGGTCAAAAGCCCAAAACCAAGTCCGAGACCGAGAAGTCCGCCGCCGTTGTTTGTCGAGTCATCTTCAAAATATGCATAATCGGTAATGGTGTGAACATAGATCGATGGCGTGAGCAGAAATCGATACTCGCTGAGAAGCGATGTCAGCTGGTTTGCCTGAAGGCTGTTCTCGGCAAAACCGCGGAGTGAATTGACGCCGCCAAAACGATAAAGTTCATTCACGATATATTTTGGGCTCTGCAGAAAATAATTCTGGCTGCGAATGGAAATGCTGTTTTGGCGGTTCAGGTAAAAATTGTGCTTCAGGTTCAATTCAATAAAATATTGATCGTTCTTTTCAAAAGTGGTGCTACGCGAACCAAAACCCGCCTTTGCGCTGACTCTCGTTTTTTCGGGGAACAGAAAATCATCTACATTGATATCTTTGTACTCAAATCTGCTCGTGATGAAAGAACTGTTGTAGTCGCTGATGCTTGATGAATTTGTGTTCTGGATATCGCTGGATTCCGTTGATTGATAACCGAGATAAACCTTGGTGGCAAAATTGAAATAATAGGCGAGGTCGATGGCGGTCTTTGTGTTCTGAAAAGTCGAATCCTGTTTGAAAATGTTGAGTTGTCCACTGATTCCAAAAGGCGTTCTGAAAATATATGGCAGCTCGAGCGTTGCGTTGAAAGTCTTTTGATCATTGCCATCGCTTTTCCAGTTGAGATTGAAAATCTCGCCGGTGTTCAAAGTATTTTGTAGAATTAAATCGAGATAGCCGGTGATTTTTATCTTGCCGCCGTCGCTGTTGCCAAAACCGATAAATCCATCAAAACTGTTGCCCTTTGCCTTGTTGATATAAACATAGAGCGCCGTGGAATCTGTTGTGAAAAGTATCTCGGGATATTTTGTCTGATCTACAAATCGGAGTTTGGAGATGTCGTTGTAGAGTTTCTCGATCGTCGATTTGTTGAAGGACTTCTTGCGATAACTTTTTATGATCTGCTTTTTAAAACCTTCGGGGAATTTTGGGTAACCTTCAAAAACGATCCGGTTCACGACGCGCTCGGTTGTTGTTTCTGAATAAAGAAGGGCTTTCATTGTATTGCCGTCAAAAGTGATATTGTCGAGCTTGACCTTTGCCAGTGCGAAACCGCGCTTTTCCATATTGCCGAGCATCGTGTTCAGAAATCTTTCGACATCGGAAAATTTCATGGTCGCGGTGTCGGCCTCAAAAGTCCCAATGTTTGGTTTGAAGCGCACAAATTCTTCTCCTATATATATATGAGCGTTTTTGATCTGGTTGCCCAATAAGGATTTGTAGTTATACAAGGAATCGTTTACTTTTTGCAAATCAAGAATTGAATTCTGGAGGTATCCGATTTTTGAAAGTTTGTCGGAAAACAGCAAAGTTTCTTTTTTGACGGCAACAGAATCGGGATGAACGGCTGTGTAGCCCAAAGAATCAATCGTCCTGGATTGCGAAGGATTTTCGCCGACAATCTTAAGGCGAATGTTCTGGGAATGAAGTGTTGTTGCCAAAAGGATTGTGAAGAGAGAAAGAAAGTTTGGCCAACTTTTGATCATGTGATAAATGTAACGCTAAAAGTTTCCCTTTCATATAAAGGTGTTGTGACTTTGATGTTCGGAGGAAAATTTAGAAACCGAACATTTTATTTAGTAGTAAATAGCTCCAAAAAAAATTCATTGAAAATGGAAAACCCACGGAATACAAAGATTTTTGGCGAATCGATTCCGGTAGAAATCGACCAATGAAAATTGTTGAATAATCGCTTTGAAAATTAATGAATTATAATTTTTTTGGATTAAAATTATTGCTACATTTGCAACCCCGTAAAAAGCGGGATGTTCAATTTATAGCAATATTCATTATTATTTATGCCAACAATTCAACAATTAGTAAGAACCGGAAGAACTCAAACAATCAAGAAGAGTAAATCGGTTGCATTGGATTCTTGTCCACAAAGAAGGGGTGTTTGTACTCGTGTTTATACCACGACGCCTAAAAAGCCAAACTCAGCCATGCGAAAAGTAGCGCGTGTACGTTTGACCAACGGCAACGAGGTGAACGCATACATCCCAGGCGAAGGACATAATCTCCAAGAGCACTCGATAGTATTGGTTAGAGGAGGCAGGGTCAAGGATTTGCCAGGTGTTAGGTATCACATTGTGCGTGGTGCGCTCGATACGTCGGGTGTTGCCGGAAGGACACAAAGAAGATCCAAATACGGAGCAAAACGCCCTAAAGAAGCAAAAAAGTAATTAACTTTTAAGACAAAGAAATGAGAAAAAGAGCGGCCAAGAAAAGACCACTTTTACCAGATCCGAGGTTCAACGACCAACTGGTGACCCGTTTTGTGAACAACTTGATGTGGGACGGAAAAAAATCAACAGCTTTCAAAGTGTTCTATGACGCGATCGATATCGTAGAGAGCAAAAAGCAGGACGCAGAGAAACCATCTTTGGAGATCTGGAAAGATGCACTTACCAATGTTATGCCGCACGTAGAAGTACGCAGCCGTAGAGTAGGTGGCGCAACGTTCCAAATCCCGATGCAGATCAGACCGGACAGAAAGATCTCGATGGCGATGAAATGGATGATTCTTTATGCAAGAAGAAGAAACGAAAAATCGATGGCCGGCAAGCTCGCCGCTGAAGTTTTGGCCGCGGCCAAAGAAGAAGGCGCTGCAGTGAAGAAAAGAATGGACACTCATAAAATGGCAGAGGCCAACAAGGCTTTCTCACACTTTAGATTCTAATCAGAAATGGCAAGAGACTTAAAATATACAAGAAACATAGGGATTGCTGCTCACATTGACGCGGGCAAGACCACAACCACCGAAAGGATATTGTTCTACACCGGAAAATCGCACAAGATCGGCGAGGTTCATGATGGTGCGGCAACGATGGACTGGATGGCACAGGAGCAGGAAAGAGGTATCACCATTACTTCTGCTGCAACTACCTGTGAATGGAACTTTCCAACCAAACAGGGAACTGCCACGCCAGATTCAATGTCTTATCACTTCAATATTATCGATACACCGGGACACGTTGACTTTACCGTAGAGGTAAACCGTTCTTTGCGTGTGCTCGATGGTCTTGTGTTCCTTTTCAGCGCCGTTGACGGTGTTGAGCCACAATCTGAAACCAACTGGCGTCTTGCTGATCAATACCGCGTGCCACGTATGGGGTTTGTGAACAAAATGGACCGCCAGGGCTCTGACTTTCTTGGCGTTTGCCAACAGGTTCGCGATATGTTGAAATCAAATGCCGTGGCGATCACTTTGCCAATTGGCGACGAGCTCGACTTCAAAGGTGTTGTTGATTTGGTGAAAAACCAGGCTATTGTTTGGCACGACGAAACTTTGGGCGCCACGTTCGACATCGTTCCGATTCCTGAAGATATGCTTGCCGAGGTTAAGGAATACCGTTCTGCGCTTATAGAGGCAGTTGCGGATTATGACGAAAAACTTTTGGACAAATACATGGAGGATGAAACTTCCATTACAGAAGAAGAGATAAACAAGGCACTTCGCGCTGCAACGATAGATATGGCCATCATTCCGATGATTGCTGGATCTTCGTTCAAGAACAAGGGTGTTCAGTTCATGCTTGATGCGGTTTGCAAATACTTGCCAAGTCCAATGGACAAGGAAGGTATCGTGGGCATTGATCCTGATGACGTTGATCTCCTTGAGGAAGATCAAACCAAGATAATGAGAAAACCGGACGTTAAAGAACCGTTCGCGGCGCTTGCGTTCAAGATCGCGACAGATCCATTCGTTGGTCGTCTTGCTTTCTTCCGTGCTTATTCTGGTCGTCTTGATGCAGGTTCGTATGTTTTGAACACGCGTTCGGGCAACAAGGAAAGAATTTCGAGAATCTATCAAATGCACGCCAACAAACAGAACCCGATCGATTATATCGAGGCAGGTGATATTGGAGCGGCAGTTGGATTTAAAGATATCAAGACAGGTGACACGCTTTGCGATGAAAAACACCCGATCATTCTTGAATCGATGAAATTCCCGGCGCCTGTTATTGGTATCGCAATCGAGCCGAAAACCAAAGCCGACGTTGATAAAATGGGTATGGCGCTTGCCAAATTGGCAGAAGAAGATCCAACTTTCACCGTTCGTACGGATGAAGCTTCAGGTCAAACGATCATCTCTGGAATGGGCGAGCTTCACCTCGACATACTAGTTGACCGTATGAGAAGAGAATTCAAGGTTGAGGTAAACCAAGGTGAGCCACAAGTTGAATACAAAGAAGCCTTTACAAGAGAAGCGCAGCACAGGGAAGTTTACAAAAAACAATCGGGTGGTCGTGGTAAATTCGGGGACATTGTTTTCCGACTTGAACCGGCTGATGAGGTTGACGGTAAAGTTCCCGTTGGACTTCAGTTCGTGAACGCTGTAAAAGGTGGTAACGTTCCAAAAGAATACATTCCATCTGTAGAAAAAGGTTTCCGCGAAGCTATGAAAACCGGACCTCTTGCAGGTTATCAGGTCGATAGCTTGAAGGTTACACTTCTTGACGGATCTTTCCACGCGGTCGATTCAGATGCACTTTCGTTTGAACTTGCAGCCAAATTGGGTTACAAAGAAGTTGCGAAAGCGGCCGGTGCTGTAATCTTGGAGCCGATCATGAAAATGGAAGTAATCACGCCAGAAGAAAATATGGGTGATATCGTTGGTGATATCAACCGTCGTCGTGGCCAAGTGAACGACATGGGCGATAGAGCTGGTGCAAAAACCATCAAGGCAGATGTGCCATTGTCGGAAATGTTTGGATATGTAACCACATTGAGAACACTTTCTTCAGGTCGCGCAACTTCAACAATGGAATTTTCGCACTACGCAGAAACACCTGCGAACATTTCGGAAGCCGTTATCAAAAAAGCAAAAGGAACCGCCTAATCTCTTATAAAAATGAGTCAGAAAATCAGAATAAAATTGAAATCCTACGATCATATGCTCGTTGACAAATCGTCAGAGAAAATCGTAAAAACGGTAAAGAGCACGGGCGCAGTTGTAACTGGACCGATTCCTTTGCCAACGCACAAAAAACTTTTCACGGTTCTTCGTTCACCACACGTGAACAAAAAAGCACGTGAGCAGTTTGAGGTAATGTCATACAAGAGATTGATCGACATCTACTCATCATCTTCAAAAACCATCGACGCACTGATGAAACTTGAACTTCCAAGCGGGGTTGAGGTTGAGATTAAGGTCTGATAGTTTTCCAGAAGATAGATTTTTGGCTTTGGCCAAATTGTTTCAAAATTTCATTTGGCGAGAGCCGAACTATATTATTAATTATTAATTATTTTTTATGTCTGGGTTAATTGGTAGAAAAATCGGCATGACCAGCATCTTCGACGAGCGCGGAAAAAACATTCCCTGCACGGTGATCGAAGCTGGACCATGCGTTGTTACCCAAGTCAGAACCATAGGTGTTGACGGGTACGAGTCGTTGCAGCTTGGTTTCGATGACAAAATTGACAGACGTTCCACGATGGCCGCTATCGGTCATTTCAATAAAGCCGGAACATCTGCCAAGAAGAAAGTCGTTGAATTCAAGTATTTCGAAACAAAGTACAATCTTGGAGACGTGTTGAATGTTGACCTTTTTAAAGAAGGTGAATTTGTAGACGTCCAAGGTGTATCAAAAGGTAAAGGTTTTCAAGGTGTCGTAAAACGCCATGGATTTGGCGGTGTTGGTCAGGCCACGCATGGTCAGCACAACCGTCTTCGCGCACCGGGTTCGGTTGGAGCGTCTTCGTATCCATCGCGCGTGTTCAAAGGAATGCGAATGGCGGGCCGAATGGGAACCGACAATGTCACAGTTCAGAACCTTAGGGTATTGAAAGTTGTTGCCGACAAGAATCTTATCCTTGTAAAGGGATGCGTTCCGGGACACATCAATTCCTACGTAATCATTCAGAAGTAATGGAAGTAAAAGTATTAGGAATCAACGGAAAAGAATCGGGCAAGTCGATAACGCTTGACGATGCGATCTTTGGAATAGTGCCGAACAAGCACGCCATCTATCTTGACGTAAAGCAGTACTTGGCCAATCAGCGGCACGGAACGCACAAAGCCAAGGAAAGAGCAGAGGTAAAAGGTTCGACCAGAAAGATAAAGAAACAAAAAGGAACCGGAACCGCTCGTGCGGGAAGCATCAAGAACCCATTGTTCAAAGGCGGAGGTACTGTTTTTGGACCCCGCGTAAGAAGCTATTCTTTCAAATTGAACAAAGACCTCAAGCGTCTTGCAAGACGTTCGGCGTTCGCATTGAAGGCACAGGAATCAAACCTAATGGTCTTGGAAGACTTTTCTTTCGACGCACCAAGCACCAAGAATTTCATGACGGTTCTGAACGATCTGAATCTTATGAACAAAAAAACATTGTTCGTGTTGGGCGATACGAATAAAAATGTATATTTGTCCTCACGGAATTTGAAGGGACATAGCGTTATAATACACTCTGAACTAAGCACTTATGCAATTTTAAATGCTGCAAACTTGGTTCTTCTAGAAGGCGCATTGGAAGCAGTTCACGAAAATTTAAGTAAATAACCACCGAGATGAGCATCATTATTAAGCCTATCGTTACCGAGAAAGTCACCAAGATGGCTGAAGTTGGCAACCGTTTTGGTTTTTTTGTCAACAAAAAGGCAAACAAGATCGAGATTAAGAAAGCGGTGGAAGCAGCATACGGCGTAACCGTTGTAGCTGTCAATACCATGAACGTACGACCAGATCGCACGACAAAATATACAAAGAGCGGGCTTATTACTGGAAAGACATCTGCCCAGAAAAAAGCGATCGTTCAAGTACAGGATGGCGAGACCATCGATTTTTACAACACAATATAATCTTAGGATAGAAAATGTCAGTAAGAAAATTAAAACCTGTAACACCGGGTCAGCGATTTAGAGTCGTCAACAGTTTTGACGCTGTTACGACGGATAAGCCGGAGCGTTCATTGATCGCACCCATAAAAAGATCAGGAGGTAGAAACAGTCAAGGGAAGATGACCATGCGCTATACCGGTGGTGGTCACAAACAACGTTACCGTATCATCGACTTCAAGCGCGAAAAAGCTGGAGTTCCAGCAACGGTAAAATCGATTGAGTACGATCCAAACAGAACCGCGTTCATCGCGCTTCTCTATTATGCGGATGGCGCCAAGACTTACGTTATCGCACAGAACGGACTTAAAGTTGGCCAAAAATTGGTTTCGGGCGAAGAGGCCCAACCAGAAATTGGCAACACAATGCCGTTGGCAAAGATTCCTTTGGGAACCGTGATATCTTGCATAGAGCTTCGTCCAGGACAAGGTGCTACAATCGCACGTTCTGCTGGAACCTTCGCACAACTTATGGCGCGTGACGGAAAATATGCAACGATCAAGATGCCATCGGGCGAGACAAGATTGATACTATTGACCTGTTCTGCAACGATTGGCGCAGTATCCAATTCAGATCACCAATTGATTGTTTCCGGTAAAGCGGGACGATCTCGTTGGTTGGGAAGAAGACCGAGAACAAGACCGGTTGCGATGAACCCTGTCGACCACCCAATGGGTGGTGGTGAAGGACGTTCAAGCGGTGGTCATCCAAGATCGCGAAATGGAATTCCTGCAAAAGGATACAGAACGCGCTCAAAAGTGAACCCGAGCAACAAGTATATTGTAGAACGTAGAAAGAAATAATCAGATATGGCACGTTCATTAAAAAAAGGACCGTTTGTACACTACAAACTTGATAAAAAGGTTCAGGAAAACGTAGAAAAAGGAAGCAAGGGCGTTTTGAAAACGTGGTCCAGGGCATCAATGATCACCCCGGATTTTGTTGGACAGACAATAGCAGTACACAACGGACGACAATTTGTCCCCGTGTACGTTACCGAGAACATGGTTGGGCACAAGCTTGGTGAATTTTCGCCAACTCGTTCTTTCCGTGGACACGCCGGAGCTAAAAATAAAGGTAAAAAGTAAGCAGCTATGGGAGTTCGTAAAAGAGAAAGAGCAGATGCTATAAAAGAGGCCAACAAAAAGGTCGCTTTTGCAAAATTGAATAACTGCCCAAGTTCGCCTAGAAAAATGCGATTGGTTGCAGACCTTGTAAGAGGGAAGAAGGTTGAAATGGCACTTAATGTGCTTCGTTTCAGCTCGAAGGAAGCTTCGCGCAAACTTGAGAAACTTTTGCTATCGGCAATCAACAACTGGGAACAGAAAAACGAGGATGGCGACGTGGCTCAGGCCGGCCTTATCGTTAAGGAAATCCGGGTTGATGGAGGAGCAATGCTGAAACGACTTCGTCCAGCACCTCAAGGTCGCGCGCACCGAATCAGAAAACGTTCCAACCACGTAACGATCATATTGGGAGAAATGGATAACACAGACAAAGCACAAAAGCAAGATGGGACAAAAGACTAACCCGATCGGGAACAGACTAGGGATAATCAGAGGTTGGGATTCCAACTGGTATGGTGGAAATGACTACGGCGACAAGATTGCCGAAGACTTTAAAATCAGAAAATACATTCACGCACGACTTTCCAAAGCAAGCGTTTCCAAAGTTATCATCGAAAGAACATTGAAACTTGTTACCCTCACAATTACCACTGCCCGACCTGGTATAATTATCGGAAAAGGCGGACAAGAGGTTGACAAACTGAAGGAAGAGCTTAAAAAAATCACCGACAAGGAAATCCAGATCAATATTTTTGAGATCAAGCGCCCAGAACTTGACGCATACCTTGTAGCAACAAGCATTGCCCGTCAGATCGAAAGCCGCATTTCCTACCGTCGTGCGATCAAGATGGCGATAGCTGCCTCGATGAGAATGAACGCAGAAGGTATTAAGGTATTGATTTCCGGTCGTTTGAACGGCGCCGAAATGGCGCGTAATGAAGGTTTTAAAGAAGGACGAATTCCACTTTCCACTTTTAGAGCAGATATTGATTATGCATTGGCCGAAGCCCACACGACTTATGGTCGTATGGGAATCAAGGTATGGATCATGAAAGGCGAGGTATATGGAAAACGCGATCTTTCTCCCCTAGTTGGAATGGATAAAAAACAATCAGGACCTGGAGGAAAGTCCGATTCTCCGAGAGGAAAATCAAATTTCAACAAAGGTTCAAAAAGCGAACCCCGCAAACGCAAATAGGTTTCACGAAATATATAGAACAAGATGTTACAACCTAAAAGAACCAAATACCGAAAGGTACAGAAAGGCCGAATGAAAGGCAACTCTCAACGAGGGCACGAGCTTTCGAACGGAATGTTCGGAATCAAATCCGTGCACGAGGACGGAATGTTCCTTACCTCGCGACAGATTGAGGCTGCCCGTATCGCTGCCACGCGATATATGAAAAGAGAAGGTCAATTGTGGATCAAGATATTCCCGGACAAACCGATCACCAAAAAACCTCTAGAGGTTCGGATGGGTAAAGGCAAAGGAGCTGTAGAATATTGGGCCGCTGTTGTAAAACCGGGGCGAATCATGTTTGAAGTTGGTGGAGTGCCATTGGCGGTTGCCAAAGAAGCTTTGAGACTTGCTGCACAAAAGCTTCCGGTGAAGACCAAGTTTGTCATAGCAAGGGATTTTGAAACAATGGAAAAGAAAGAAGTCTAGGGCTTTTGCCAAAGGCGTTTTACTCATATAATATTATATCACAGCGATGAAACAATCCGAGATAAAAGAGCTTTCTGTAGAGCAGTTGAAAGACAAGCTGGCGGAATCAAGAAAAAAGTACAGCGACCTTAAGATGGCGCATGCGATTTCACCCATCGAAAACCCGTTACAGATTCGTTCTGTAAGAAAAGACGTGGCAAGACTGGCGACAGAAATCACCAAAAGGGAATTACAATAACCAGTATTACTGCCACAATGGAAGATCAAAGAAATTTAAGAAAAGAAAGAGTAGGTGTCGTGACGTCCAACAAAATGGACAAGTCGATTGTCGTTTCTGAAACGCACAAAGTCAAGCACCCATTGTACGGAAAGTTTATTTTGAAAACTAAAAAGTACATGGCGCATGACGACACGAACGATTGCAACATCGGAGACACCGTAAGGATAAGCGAAACCCGTCCCTTGAGCAAAAGAAAATGCTGGAGATTGGTTGAAATCATTGAAAGAGCTAAGTAACCATGGTACAACAGGAATCAAGATTAAAGGTAGCGGACAACACAGGGGCTAAAGAAGTTCTTACGATCCGTGTATTGGGCGGAACCAAAAGACGTTATGCGTCTGTAGGCGACAAGATTGTGGTATCCATAAAGGATGCCACCCCCAATGGCAACATTAAAAAAGGTGCAGTTTCAACCGCGGTAGTGGTTCGTACACGAAAAGAGGTGCGACGCGCGGACGGTTCATACATCCGATTTGATGACAATGCATGCGTGCTGTTGAACGCTGCTGGCGAAATGAGAGGAACTCGTGTTTTCGGACCTGTCGCAAGAGAGCTTCGTGAAAAACAGTTCATGAAAATAGTATCATTGGCACCCGAAGTGCTTTAATTATTTACAGAAAATGATCAAGTTAAAAGTTAAAGTTGGCGATACGGTTATCGTTACTGCCGGAGACCATAAGGGTGCTCAAGGTAAAATCACGACCGTGAACCGCGAAAAGAACAAGGCCATTGTTGAAGGTGTCAATATGGTTTCGAAACATACCAAGCCGAGCGCGAAAAGCCCACAGGGAGGTATCATCAAAAAAGAAGCCGCCATCAACATCTCGAACCTTTCTTTGATCGATCCAAAATCAAGCACGCCCACAAGGGTTGGAATGAGAATGGAAGGCGACAAGAAAGTGAGATTTTCAAAAAAATCCAATCAAGTAATATAAGCCATGGCATATATACCAAGACTCAAAGACGAGTACAAGAATAGAGTGATCGAATCCCTGAAAGAGGAGTTCGGATACAAGAACGTAATGGAAGTTCCAAAACTGAAGAAAATCGTGGTGAGCAAAGGTGTTGGCGCAGCGGTGTCTGACAAAAAACTCATCGACTATGCAGTTGACGAACTTACAAAAATCACTGGTCAGAAAGCCATTTCGACAATCTCCAAAAAGGATGTCGCATCTTTCAAGCTTCGTAAGGGAATGCCGATAGGTGTAAAAGTTACCTTGAGAGGAGAAAGAATGTACGAGTTTCTTGACCGTTTGGTTACATCAGCGTTGCCACGAGTAAGAGATTTCAGCGGGATCAAGGCCACAGGTTTTGATGGGCGTGGAAACTACAACCTAGGCGTTCTCGAGCAAATCATCTTCCCCGAAATCGATATAGACAAGGTGAACAAAATCTCGGGAATGGACATCACTTTCGTGACAACGGCACAGACCGACAAAGAAGCAAAATCACTATTGGCAGAACTAGGTTTGCCATTTAAAAAGAACTAAGATGGCTAAAGAATCAATGAAGGCGCGCGAGCGCAAGCGAGAAAGAACTGTGGCAAAATATGCTGACAAAAGAAAAGCTTTGAAGGAAGCGGGAGATTACGTAGGTTTGCAAAAATTGCCACGAAACGCATCTCCAGTTAGATTGCACAACCGTTGCAATCTTACCGGACGACCAAGAGGTTATATGCGTCAATTTGGTTTGTCTCGTGTTACTTTCCGTGAAATGGCCAACAACGGCCTCATTCCAGGTGTAAAAAAAGCAAGCTGGTAATAATTAAGTATCAATTGGTTTCAGGTTTGGCGATCATAATGACACCAAAAACCGTTGCCGCAATTTTATAAATATGTACACAGATCCAATCGCGGATTATTTGACACGGGTAAGAAATGCCGTGGCAGCCAACCACAAAGTAGTCGAAATACCGGCTTCAAAGCTTAAGAAAGAGATCACAAAGATTCTTTTCGACCAAGGTTACATCCTCAGTTACAAATTTGAAGACGATGCCGTTCAAGGGAAAATCAAGATTGCCCTCAAGTACGACAGAGAAACAAAAGCTCCTGTAATCAAGGACCTTCAGAGAATTAGCAAACCAGGTTTGCGTAAATATTCCAACTCGGCCGGCATTCCGCGAATCCTCAACGGACTTGGAATCGCTATCGTATCGACTTCCCAGGGTGTGATGACAGGCAAAATGGCCAAGCAGCTCAACGTGGGCGGCGAGGTAATATGTTACGTTTACTAATTATAAGACCACAGAAATGTCAAGAATAGGTAAAAATCCAGTAACAATCCCATCCGGCGTAACGGTTGATGTCAAAGAAAACATCATCACCGTCAAAGGAAAGTTGGGCGAATTGAAACAAGAATTTTCTGACGTTGCCATTAAGATGGAGGACGGACAGATATTGGTTGAAAGGTTTTCTGATCACAAGGACCAACGCGCAAAGCACGGTCTTTACAGGTCATTGGTCAACAACATGATAATTGGCGTTTCCGAAGGATTCACCAAAAGTCTAGAACTTGTTGGTGTAGGTTATCGTGCTTCCAACCAAGGACAGAAGCTTGAACTTGCACTTGGATACTCGCACAACATCGTGCTCGAGATCGCAAAGGAAGTAACGGTTGAAACAGTTTCTGAAAAAGGTAAAAACCCAATCATAAAGTTGTCGTCATTTGACAAGCAACTTGTAGGTCAGGTAGCGGCGAAAATCAGAGGTTTTAGAAAACCAGAACCCTACAAAGGAAAAGGCGTGAAGTTCGTAGGAGAAGTATTAAGACGTAAAGCCGGTAAATCCGCGTAAAAATAACTAGATAATGGCATTGACAAAATCCGCAAGGAGACAAAGGATCAAATACAGAATCCGCAAAATTGTGAACGGTAGCACGGCGCGACCAAGACTTTCTGTTTTCAGAAGCAACAAAGAAATCTACGCGCAGCTTGTTGACGACGTCAACGGCGAAACAATTCTCTCGGCTTCATCACGTGACAAAGATGTGGAACTGAAAGGAACCAACATCGAAGTTGCAGCGGCCGTTGGAAAACTTGTTGCCGAAAAGGCATTGCAAGCGGGCATCGATACTGTGGCTTTCGATAGAGGAGGTTATCTATATCACGGACGTGTAAAATCATTGGCGGAAGCCGCTCGGGAAGCCGGACTAAAATTCTAAGATAAAAAATGTACCAGAACTATAAAAACGTAGAACTCGTAAAACCAAGCGGACTTGAACTCAAGGACAGGTTGGTAAGTGTAAACCGTGTTACCAAGGTTACAAAAGGTGGAAGGGCGTTCGGCTTTTCGGCAATTGTTGTGGTGGGCGACGAAAATGGTGTGGTCGGTCACGGTCTTGGAAAATCCAAGGACGTTTCTGAAGCAATCGCGAAAGCGGTAGAAGATGCAAAGAAAAATTTGGTTAAGATTCCTTTGAACGGACAATCTGTGCCGCATGAGCAAAAAGGCAAATTTGGTGGCGCGCGCGTTTTCCTTATTCCTGCATCTCATGGTACTGGAGTTATCGCCGGTGGTGCTGTTCGTTCGGTGCTAGAGTCGGTGGGAATCCATGATGTACTTTCCAAGTCACAGGGAAGTTCCAATCCGCACAACGTGGTGAAGGCAACTTTTGACGCACTTCTTCAAATGAGAAGCGCTTATACTATCGCAAAACAAAGAGGTGTTTCCCTCGACAAAGTTTTTAGAGGATAATAAAAAAACATTATGGCCATATTATTAGTAAAGCAAGTAAGGAGCAAAATCAATTGCCCGCTTACGCAGAAAAGGGGACTTGAAGCTTTGGGACTTCGCAAGATGAACCAAGTTGTTGAGCATGATTCAAACCCTACGATTCTTGGAATGATCAATAAAGTTAAACACTTGGTTTCTGTAGAGGAAGTCAAATAATAGATATTCAACAATGAACTTAAGCAATCTAAAACCTGCAGAAGGATCTACGCACAACCAGAACAAGCGTTTGGGTCGCGGCGAAGGATCGGGAAAAGGTGGAACTGCATCGCGTGGTCACAAAGGTGCCAAATCGCGTTCGGGATATTCCAAGAAAATCGGATTTGAAGGCGGTCAGATGCCTTTGCAGAGACGTGTTCCAAAGTTTGGATTCACCAACATCAACCGCAAGGAGTACCAAGGTATCAACATTGATAAACTGCAGGTGATGGTGGACAACGGAACTTTTAAGGACGCCGTTGCGATGTCGGATTATGTTGCCACAAGATTGGCGACCAAAAACGAAAAGGTCAAGATACTTGGAGGCGGAAAGCTTTCTGCAAAACTTAAAGTTAGCGCACATAAATTTACAGCAACTGCCATAGCAGCTATCGAAGCAGCCGGTGGCGAAGCGGTAACTTTGTAATCATTCTACAACGATGAAGAAATTTTTTGAGACCCTCTCCAATGTTTGGAAAATTGAAGAACTGAAAAACCGAATCGGGTTGACCTTGCTTTTGCTATTGGTCTATCGTTTTGGCGCACATGTAACGCTTCCGGGAATTGACGCTACACAATTGGCAAGTCTTGCAGGGCAAACCAAAAGCGGTATCGCATCGATATTGGATATGTTTACCGGTGGTTCTTTTTCCAAGGCGTCGATTTTTGCGCTCGGTATCATGCCGTACATTTCTGCATCAATCGTTGTCCAGTTGATGGGAATCGCGATTCCGCACCTTCAGAAATTGCAAAAAGATGGAGAGAGTGGACGCAAAAGAATTAATCAGTACACGCGTTGGTTGACAATCATCATCACCTTGGTCCAAGGTCCTGGTTATATCTACAACCTTCACAGAACTTTGCCGCAAAGTGCTTTCCTTTTGGGATCTGACTCGTTCGCTTTTTTGTTCTCGGCCGTTATCATTTTGGTAACCGGAACGATCTTCGCGATGTGGCTTGGTGAAAAAATAACGGACAAAGGTATCGGAAACGGTATTTCATTGTTGATCATGGTTGGTATACTTGCACGTTTGCCGCAAGCATTCATACAGGAATTCACAACACGGGTAACCAACAATAATGGAGGCCCAATGCTTTTGGTGATCGAGGTAATCGTTTGGTTACTGGTGATCGTTGCTTGTGTCCTTCTGGTCATGGCAGTACGAAAAATTCCCGTGCAATATGCCAGACGAACCGCCACGGGAGATTATGAACAGGATGCATTTGGTGGAAACAGACAATGGATTCCATTGAAGTTGAACGCATCTGGCGTTATGCCGATCATTTTCGCGCAAGCCATTATGTTCATCCCGGCAGCACTTGCAGGGCTTTCACAGAGCGAGGCATCGCAGTCTGTAGCTGGAGCGTTCAGCAATATTTTCGGATTTTGGTACAATCTGGTATTCGGTGGGCTAATCGTGGTATTCACGTTTTTCTACACCGCAATCACGGTTCCTACCAACAAAATGTCGGATGACCTTAAGCGCAGTGGGGGCTTTATTCCAGGGGTAAGACCGGGAATCGAGACTTCGGAGTTTTTGGACAGGATAATGTCGTTGATCACATTTCCTGGGTCTTTGTACTTGGCTTTGATCGCAGTATTTCCTGCAATCGTTGTTAGTGTTCTCGATGTTCAACAATCTTGGGCAATGTTCTACGGTGGCACATCGCTGATCATTATGGTAGGTGTCGCGATCGATACCATCCAACAAATAAATTCTTACTTGCTCAACAAGCATTACGACGGCTTGATGAAAACAGGTAAAAACCGTAAAGCAGTCGCGTAAGCAATATATGGCCAAACAATCAGCAATAGAGCAGGACGGATCAATAATCGAAGCATTGTCCAACGCGATGTTCCGAGTAGAGCTTGAAAACGGACACATCGTGATCGCGCACATTTCAGGAAAAATGAGGATGCACTACATCAAGCTTTTGCCCGGTGACAAAGTGAAACTTGAAATGAGCCCATATGATCTTTCCAAAGCAAGAATAACATACAGATATTAAAGTAAAGACAAGGGTTCGCATTTTGAATCTTTTCAAAACAAATTAAAAATCCGCAGATGAAAGTTAGAGCATCAGTAAAAAAGAGAAGTGCCGAGTGCGTCATCGTACGTCGCAAGGGCAGGTTGTACGTAATCAACAAAAAGAATCCTAGATTCAAACAAAGACAAGGATAATTATGGCAAGAATTGCAGGGGTAGACATTCCCAAAAACAAAAGAGGCGTTATCGCACTGACCTACATCTTCGGAATCGGTGACAGCAGGGCTAAAGAGATCTTGGCAAAAGCCGACGTGAGCGAGGATATCAAGGTCCAAGATTGGAACGATGAGCAGATTGGAGCAATCCGCGATGCGGTTTCATTCCTTAAGATCGAAGGCGAACTTCGCACGGAAATTTCTTTGAACATCAAACGTTTGATGGACATCGGTTGTTACCGAGGCATCCGTCACCGTTCTGGTCTTCCACTCCGCGGACAGAGAACCAAGAACAACTCCCGAACTCGTAAAGGAAAAAGAAAAACTGTTGCAAACAAAAAGAAAGCAACTAAATAATAGGTAGTTATGGCTAAAGCAGCAGCAAAAAAACGTAAAGTTATAGTTGAATCGACCGGCGAAGCGCATATCAGCGCGACGTTCAACAATATAATCATTTCCCTTACCAACAAAAAAGGAGAGGTTATCTCGTGGTCCTCGGCAGGAAAAATGGGCTTCAGAGGTTCCAAGAAAAACACGCCGTACGCCGCGCAAATGGCAGCAGAAGATTGCAGCAAAGTTGCAATGGAAGCTGGACTACGCAAGGTAAAAGTTTACGTGAAAGGACCAGGAAACGGCCGCGAATCAGCCATCCGTTCGGTTCACAACAGTGGCATCGAAGTAACCGAGATAATCGATGTTACGCCAATGCCGCACAACGGATGCCGTCCTCCAAAAAGACGCCGCGTCTAATCAATCAAAGCAATTCTGCACAAAACAATAAGTATAAACCGAGCAGAAACGGAAACTCGAAGGATAATGACCTGAATTCATTTTCCCTGCTCAACTAAACATTCAAAATGGCAAGATATACTGGTCCACAAACAAGAATCGCCCGCAAATTCGGCGAGGCAATTTTCGGAGAAGACAAAGCTTTCGAAAAAAGAAATTATCCACCAGGACAACATGGAATGTCCAAAAGACGTGGCAAGAAATCTGAATACGCTGTACAATTGATGGAAAAGCAAAAAGCAAAGTACACCTACGGAATCCTCGAAAAACAATTTCGTGGCCTTTTCGAAAAAGCGTCCGCTTCACGTGGCGTTACCGGTGAAGTGCTTTTGCAACTTGTTGAAGCGCGTCTTGACAATGTCGTTTACCGGATGGGCATAGCCCCTTCGCGTCGAGCGGCACGCCAGATTGTTGGCCACCGTCATATTACCGTAAATGGTGAAATCGTCAACATCCCTTCGTACCACTTGAAACCGGGCGACAAGGTTGCCGTTCGCGAAAAATCAAAGTCGGTGGAAGCTATCGAGAGCTCATTGTCAAACAACTCTAGAGTTTACGATTGGATCACCTGGAACAACGATACCAAAGAAGGTACATTCGTAAGCGTTCCCGAAAGATCGCAGATTCCCGAAAACATAAAAGAACAGCTCATCGTCGAATTGTACAACAAGTAATAATTGACTTAATATAAATTATGGCAATATTTAATTTTCAAAGACCCGACAAAGTAATAATGATCGATTCCACGGATTTCGAGGGCAAATTCGAATTCCGCCCTTTGGAACCTGGCTATGGTCTTACGGTCGGCAACGCACTTCGCAGGGTTTTGCTTTCGGCACTCGAAGGTTACGCGATCACATCGGTGAGGATGGACGGCGTGGACCACGAATTCTCCACAATATCGGGCGTTGTTGAAGACGTTACCGAAATCATATTGAACCTCAAGCAAGTTCGTTTCAAACGTCAGATCGAGGATGTCGATAACGAATCTGTAACGGTTTCCGTTTCTGGAAAAGAACAGCTCACAGCTGGCGATTTCCAAAAGTTCATCTCTGGTTTTCAGGTTTTGAACCCAGAACTGGTAATCTGCAATCTTGACAGCAAAGTAAAACTGAACATGGAACTTACGATCGAAAAAGGTCGTGGTTATGTTCCCGCTGAGGAGAACAAAAAGCAGAACGCTAACATTGGTACAATATTTACCGACTCGATTTTTACACCGGTGAAAAATGTAAAGTACACGATCGAGAACTTTCGTGTTGAGCAAAAGACCGATTATGAAAAGCTTGTTTTCGAGATAAAGACCGACGGTTCGATCAGTCCAAAGAACGCGCTTACAGAAGCTGCAAAGGTTTTGATCCACCACTTTATGCTTTTCTCTGACGAGCGCATCACGCTTGAAGCAGATGAGATAGCACAAACTGAATCATACGATGAAGAATCACTGCACATGAGACAATTGCTCAAGACAAAACTTGTCGATATGGATCTTTCAGTAAGAGCATTGAACTGCTTGAAAGCTGCCGAAGTCGATACATTGGGAGACCTTGTGTCATTCAACAAGAACGATCTTATGAAGTTCAGGAATTTCGGAAAGAAATCCCTTACCGAACTTGACGAACTTGTAGCCGTAAAGAACCTTACCTTCGGAATGGATCTTACCAAATATAAACTAGATAAAGAATAAAGCTGATCGTTGTTCACAACGGTTAAATACATAAAGCAATGAGACACGGAAAAAAATTCAACCACCTGGGCAGACAACGGGGCCATCGTCATTCGATGCTCGCCAATATGGGCTGCTCACTCATCGAGCACAAGCGAATCAACACTACAGTGGCAAAGGCCAAAGCACTGAGAATGTTCATTGAGCCGCTCATTACAAAATCAAAACTAGACACCACGCACAACCGTCGTACTTGTTTTGCATACCTTCGCGACAAACACGCCATAACCGAACTTTTTCGCACCGTAGCGGACAAGGTTGGCGATCGCCCGGGAGGTTATACTCGTATAATCAAGATGGGAAACCGACTTGGTGACAACGCCGATATGGCAATGATCGAACTTGTGGATTTCAACGAACTCTACAAAGGCGGCAAGCGCGAGGCCGTTAAGTCCAAGAGCCGTCGTGGCGGAAAGAAGAAAGCCGATGGCGATCAAACAGCAGAGCCAAAAGCAGAAACCAAAAAAGCGGCCGAGCCAAAGGTTGAAGAACCAAAGGCCGAAACGCCAAAAGTCGAAGAGCCCGCAGCAGAACCTTCAACAGAAGAAACGCCAAAAGCAGACGACGAAAGCACGGACAAGACAGCAGAATAATGCCAATTGCCCAACATATAAAAAGGATGAATCTTCAACGGTTTATCCTTTTTTTTTTTGGAGCTGAAATGCTTCAATGTCCACAACCGTTTCCCGCTGTCCGCTAAATTCCGCCGCGGCGGAGATACCGCTTCCACCGGGGCTAAAAATCGTATTTTTCCTTATATTCAACATACGGCTGAACGTATTGGCGACTTTTATTTCAAATCCTTAAATTTGCTCAACCAATAATTTATGAAATACCAAACTCGACAGCCCGCCATTCTTTTGCTATCCGATGGAACTGTTTTTCACGGCAAGTCCATAGGCATTTCCGGAACTGCTTTTGGCGAGATTTGTTTCAACACCGGAATGACCGGTTACCAGGAAATCTTCACTGATCCGTCATATTATGGGCAGATAATGGTCACCACAAATCCGCACATCGGCAATTATGGCGTCAACGACTTCGACATCGAGGCTGACAATATTATGATTTCAGGACTCGTTTGCAAGAATTTTTCGTTCACCGGCTCCCGCGCTTCCGCAACAGAATCGCTTTTTGATTATCTGCAAAAACAAAATCTCGTCGTGATTTCAGATGTCGACACAAGAGCGTTGGTCAACTACGTTCGCGAAAATGGGGCTATGAATGTAGCGATCTGCACGGACGGAACGCCAATTGAAGAGCTTAAACAAAAACTCGCCGCAGTTCCAGATATGGACGGACTTGAACTTGCGTCAAAAGTTTCGACCAAAGAGGCATATTTCATCGGCAGTCCAGAAGCCAAATACAAAATATCAGCATTAGATCTTGGCATCAAAAAAAACATACTTCGCAACCTTGCCGCAAAAGATTGCTACATCAAGGTTTTCCCTTTCGACAGCACTTTTGACCAAATGACAGCTTTCAACCCCGACGGATATTTTCTTTCAAACGGTCCCGGCGATCCACAACCATTGATCGCGGCACAAGAAGTTGCACGCCAGATCTTGGAAAACGACAATCCATTGTTCGGCATTTGCCTTGGCCATCAGATCATCGCCTTGGCAAACGGAATACCAACATTCAAAATGCACAATGGCCATCGAGGTATCAATCATCCGATCAGCAATGTCTTGAGCGGAAAAGGCGAATTGACCTCACAAAACCACGGATTTGCTGTAGATCGCGAAGCATTGGAAAACAATCCAGACTTCGAGATCACACATTCGCACATCAATGACAACACCGTCGCCGGAATGCGGATGACGAACAAAAACTGTTTCTCGGTTCAATATCATCCCGAAGCCAGTCCAGGTCCGCATGACGCTAATTATTTGTTTGACGAGTTCATCCAAAGAATCAACAATCATAAAACAATTCTACAATGATAAATTTCAACCATAAACATTTTCTCACTTTCCAACTTTAAAAATTTACTTATGAGCATAATAATCAGAATCCACGCACGACAAATTTTTGATTCAAGAGGAAATCCAACCATAGAAGTTGATGTTGTCACGGACAGCGGCGTTCTTGGACGCGCAGCAGTTCCCGCGGGCGCATCAACTGGAGAGCACGAAGCGGTCGAACTTCGCGATGGCGGAAAAGCATTTATGGGAAAAGGCGTAATGCACGCCGTCAAAAATGTAAACACCAGAATCGCCGACGAACTTATGGGCGTTTCGGTATTCGAACAAAATATGATCGATCAGATCATGATCGACCTTGATGGCACCGATAATAAATCGGAGCTTGGCGCAAATGCCATTCTTGGGGTTTCGCTTGCCGTCGCAAAAGCTGCCGCCAATGAACTCGGTCTGCCACTTTACAGATATGTCGGGGGTGTTTCGGCCAACACTCTGCCATTACCCATGATGAATATCATCAACGGTGGCTCGCATTCAGACGCGCCGATCGCGTTTCAGGAATTTATGATAATGCCTGTAAAAGCGAAAACTTTCACGCAAGCAATGCAAATGGGAACGGAGATTTTTCACCATCTCAAAAAAGTCTTGCACGACCGTGGATTGTCAACTGCCGTGGGCGATGAGGGCGGTTTTGCACCAAATCTTGATGGCGGCACCGAAGATGCGCTCGATACGATCAAGAAAGCGGTTGAGAATGCAGGTTACAAATTCGGTGACGAAATAATGATCGCGCTCGATTGCGCCGCCTCTGAATTTTATGTGAATGGCAAATACGACTATTCAAAATTTGAGGGCGAGCACGGAAAAATCAGGACTTCGGAAGAACAGGTTGATTATCTGGCAGCGCTTGCGGCAAAATACCCCATCGTTTCGATCGAGGACGGAATGCACGAAGACGATTGGCACGGCTGGAAATTATTGACCGAAAAAATTGGTGATAAAATACAATTGGTCGGTGACGATCTTTTTGTGACGAATGTCTCTAGATTGGGACGAGGCATCGAGGAAGGCATCGCCAATTCAATTTTGGTAAAAGTCAACCAGATCGGAACTTTGACCGAAACCATTGCGGCGGTAAATATGGCGCATAACGCCGGCTATACGTCCGTAATGTCGCACCGTTCGGGCGAAACCGAGGACAACACGATTGCCGATCTTGCCGTTGCGCTCAATTGCGGACAGATCAAAACAGGTTCGGCATCGCGTTCGGATCGCATGGCAAAATACAACCAGCTTCTAAGAATCGAGGAAGAACTCGGCGGAATCGGATATTTTCCAGGTGTGAAAGCTTTCAAGAATATCAACGTGAAATAGTTGATCTTTTTCTACAATGTTCGACAACCCAACAGTGATGTTGGGTTTTTGTTTTATAAATTATTGCTCGTTTCTGTTAAATCTATATCAAATAAAGTTTCGTATTTCTTTGTGAACCATAACTTTATAAAAAAATAAAGCGATGAATAAGATTGTGCGCCTCACAACATTTGCGCTAATTACCGTTTTTAGCACTTGCGGCCAATCGAAGAAGAATGTAGATGCTGCTATTAAAAACAAATCTTCAGGATTTGCCGTTATCGAACTTTTTACTTCCCAAGGTTGCAGCAGTTGCCCGCCGGCCGATAAGATCCTTGGACAATTGGCAGAAGCGAATGACCCTAATATTTTTCCGCTTGCGTTCCACGTTGATTATTGGAACAGGCTCGGCTGGAAAGACCCTTTTAGCAGCGTCGATTTCAGCGATAGGCAACGCGCTTATGCAGGACGTTTTCAGGCCAACAATGTTTACACGCCACAAGTCGTGATCAACGGCTCGACCGAAGCCGTTGGTAGCAATTATAAAAAAGTGACGACATTGATTGATGAAGCACTTGCAGAAAAAAGCTGCGCAACCCTCGACATTGTTTCGGCAAATGTTGATGGCAAAAATTGCAGTGTTTCCTTTACGGCAAAATCATTTCCAAAAAATGCAGTTGCCAATATTGCTTTGGTCAAAAAATCGGAAACAACTTCGATCAAACGTGGAGAGAACAATGGGCTTACTCAAAAAAGCCACAACATAGTTATTGCATTTGAAACAATCGAAACTGTCGATGGAGAAAATTCTGCAAAGATAGCATTGCCTGCAAATTTCAAATCTTCAGAATTTATAATCGTGGTTTACGGTCAACAGAATAATCTTGGCAAAATCATCACCGCCGCACGAGCTGAAATTGCCGAAAAATAAAATACGTTAACAATCCGCTGCTATCAATTTCCGCACATTTGCAACACATGCGATTTTAAAAGAAAACCTTGTGAAATTCTTTGTTTATTGGCGTTCATTTGTTTTTTATTATCCTTTAATTTCAGTAGTTTTGTTAGATTATCAAAAATCTATAAAACTGCGCTACAATTATGTCTAAAATCGCCACACTAGAGCTTGACGGCAAAAAATATGAATTTCCCGTAATCGTCGGGAGCGAAAATGAAGTAGGAATCGATATCAGCAAACTGCGCGATTTGACCGGCGCGATCACTTACGATCCAGGCTATAAAAATTCGGGCGTTTGCAAAAGCGACATTACTTTTCTCGATGGAGAAGAGGGAATTCTTCGTTATCGCGGTTACAGCATAGAAGATCTTGCCGACAAGGCAGATTTTCTTGAAGTCGCCTATCTTTTGATTTTTGGCGAACTTCCGTCTAAACAGAAATTACAGCAGTTCGAAAAAGACATACAGCGCTATTCTCTAGTCAACGAAGAAATGAAAAGCATCGTTGACGGTTTCCCGAAAACGGCTCACCCAATGGGCGTCCTTTCCTCGCTTACTTGCGCTTTGACGGCATTCAATCCAAAATCGGTGAATGTTGAGAACGAAAAAGAAATGTATGAAGCGGTTTGCAAAACAATGGCAAAATTCCTCGTCATCGCTTCTTGGACCTATCGCAAAACGATGGGTTACCCAATGAACTATTACGACAATACTAAAGGTTATGTCGAAAATTTCCTTCATCTGATGTTCCAGCTGCCAACTGGTCCTTACAAAGCCAACCCTGTGATAATCGATGCGCTGGACAAACTTTTCATCCTTCATGGCGATCATGAGCAGAATTGCTCCACGTCAACGGTTAGAATGGTCGGCTCTGCACAAACTGGACTTTTTGCTTCAATCTCGGCTGGGGTTTCCGCACTTTGGGGTCCTTTGCACGGCGGCGCGAACCAAGCGGTTCTGGAAATGCTCGAAGAGATTCATGCCAACGGCGGCGATGCCGACAAATATATGGCGAAGGCCAAGGACAAGGACGATCCGTTCCGTTTGATGGGCTTCGGTCACCGCGTTTACAAGAATTTCGATCCGCGAGCGAGGATCATCAAAAAGGCCGCTGACGAGGTTCTGAACACTTTGGGCGTTGACGATCCCATCCTTTCGATTGCCAAAAAACTTGAGGCTTCGGCTTTGGAAGATGAATATTTCAAGTCTCGAAGCCTTTATCCAAATGTGGATTTCTACTCTGGAATAATTTATCGTGCTCTTGGAATTCCAACAGATATGTTCACGGTGATGTTCGCCATCGGCCGACTTCCGGGATGGATCGCACAATGGAAGGAAATGCGCGTCAACAAAGAACCCATTGGGCGACCGCGCCAAATTTACACTGGCGAACCGCTTCGGGATTTTGTCCCCATCGAAAAACGCGTACAATAATCTCAAGCCTCTTTAATTAGAGGCTTTTTCACTTTTACAATCACTGTCAATGCTCAAACTCAATATAAAAAACGAAACCTCAAGGCTGCGCGCCGTCGTCCTTGGTTCTGCCATCGATAACGGACCGACGCCTAGTGCTAACGAAGCATACGACCCAAAATCATTGGAGCATATCCTTGCCGGAACTTACCCTGTCGAAAACGATATGGTCTATGAAATGGACGCTTTCGCAAAAGTGCTCCACAAATATAATGTTACGGTTTATCGGCCAGAAATGATTTCGTCGTACAACCAGATTTTTGCGAGAGACATCGGATTTGTGATCGATGATACATTTATAAAAGCCAATATTCTTCCAGATCGTGAACGCGAGCTCGACGCGATCCAATTTGTGATCGATCAGATAGATCCGGCGAAAGTTGTGCGACCGCCCGAAGAAGTTCATATCGAAGGTGGCGATGTGATGCTTTGGAACGATCATATTTTTATCGGAACCTATAAAGGCAGCGATTATAAAGATTATATTACGGCGCGGACAAACATGCAAGGCGTTGAGTATATCCGCAATCTTTTCCCGAACAATACCGTCAGGGAGTTCGATCTCGTAAAATCAAAAATCGAGGCGCGCGACAATGCTTTGCACTTGGATTGTTGCTTTCAGCCCGTCGGCAAAAAATTCGGCATCATTTACAAAAGCGGTTTTCGCGAAGAATCAGATTACGTATATCTGCGCGACCTTTTTGGCAAAGAAAACCTGCTTCACATCACGCGCGACGAAATGTATTGCATGAACTCCAACATATTTTCGATCGACGATGATGTGGTCGTTTCCGAAAAAGGGTTTAAACGTGTCAATGATTGGCTGCGCACAAAAGGATTTAC